>JBCCHN010000157.1:0-11911 GCA_039028695.1 Pseudomonadota bacterium | reverse complement strand
CTCAAAGGTCAATACCAACACCTATTCCAGCCACAACCAGCTCAGGAAGAACTGACAGAAGATGACCCCTACAATGGTCAATTTACCATCCCAGTCCAACCCACCACAGCAGCTGCAAATGCAGTGGAAAGCAACCTAGAACTTGCACCCCTGCCAAGCCCAGAACCAACACCCACAATTGCACGCCTACCACCAAGAGCAAGAGTCACTCCAGACACAGCCTCTTCACCTGTAGCGTATGAGTCACCCGACCCCTTTCGGCCCCCGACTGCCTGGACTCCCCCGGAAAATGTGAATGTCACCCATGACCTGTCCGAAACCCCAATTTCAAGGCCAGATCCCCCTCAGACTCCCTGGCAACCCCCCCAAGAGCCACCCATAGTGGAAACAGTGGACCCTGACACTGGAACAGTAGAGTCACATCAACCTGAGGCTTCTGCCCCATCCAGCGTCAACTGGGATGACATTCCCACTCATATCTCCACTTCATCTGAAGATTCCAGAGAGGCCCCACCCTTAGCCTCTCCAGACCAACCACCAATCTCAGAACCATTGGCAATGCCCAGAAGAGATACACCTCATCCCCGAGACACTTTATGGGTACCACTGGAGCAACTATCAACCTGGAAGGCCTAAGCTGGCAGCAGAGGCAACTCAGATCTCCACTGTCACCATCAGCCTTTTCACCCTTGGACAACACCTCAGAAAGTGTTTACCCAGCAGAAACTCCATCCACCAACAGATACAGCCCTACAGCCTCTACTATCAACCTACTCCAGAACCCGTCACCACCTTCATCAACAACTTCTGCAGCAGCCAATTCAACTATCCCTTCAGCAGTTCAACGCTGTATGACCCATGAGGAGCGTTTGCAAAACACCCTCATACGGTTATGTGAAGACAGTCCCCAGCTCCTTTCACAACTCAGCCCTTTCATTACTGCAGCAGCCAGATCCGAACCAAGCAGACGCCTTGATGAAAGAGAAGCCAGACGTCTCTCAGATTGGCATGAATACTATGAAACAGTTGGTCATGGACGCTCTCCTGGCCATCAACGCCCAAGATCAACAGCTTCTCCCTCTTCAGGCTCCACCGTTCCACCAAACACCCAAACTGATGCTCCACCAGCCTCAGCCCCACCTGCTCCACCAGTAAACCCTGTTACACCAGGTAACGCCACAATGCCACAAAACACTCCGCATACAGCTCCTACAGCTGCTTCCTCCCCTGGAGACGGAGATGGTGATGAACCATCCTCATCAAGCTCATCATCAAACTCAAGCAGGCATTCGCGCAACTCACGACGCTCAGAGCGCTCACTGGAGATCTAGTTATCGAATTTAGTGGGACTGCGAGAAGAGCGTAATCGTAAAAGATGGAAAAGAATACCATCAGACTAAACTTGAATTCTAGTTTGCCTATTCTGGCGACAGGTTTTTTGGTGGCCATTTTGGTCGGCCTTTTATTCCGCCAGGGCATCGAAGGGATGGTTGGCGGTTGGGGAGCCGAGGAATACAGCCACGGCTATCTGATCCCGTTCATCAGCGTTTTTTTGATTTGGAACGCTCGCCATCGTCTTGAGGGCGTCTCGCCCGGCGCGACCTGGGTGGGTACCGTCCTGGTTTGTTTCGGTCTGGTTGTATTCTTATTCGGCGAACTGGGTACCATATATACGGTCATTCAATATGCTCTTTTGATCGTTATTTTTGGCCTGGCTTGGACGCTCTGCGGCAAACAAGGAATGGCGGTCTTGTGGCCAGCTTTGTTGTACCTGGTCTTCATGATCCCGCTGCCCGAATTCCTATATTTCAATCTCTCAAACAAGCTGCAGCTCATTTCCTCGGAATTGGGCGTTGCGGTCATTAGGCTCTTTGACATCAGTGTCTTTCTGGATGGGAACATCATCGATCTGGGAGAATACAAGCTCCAGGTGGTGGAGGCTTGTAGCGGGTTGCGGTATCTCTTTCCCCTGATGAGCTTCGGCTACCTCTGCGCCTATCTTTATCGTGGCCCCATGTGGCAAAAGGGCTTTTTGTTTCTTTCAACGGCGCCCATTACCATCGGAATGAACTCCTTTCGGATCGGTGTCATCGGTGTCTTGGTGGAGCATTGGGGCATTGAAGCGGCTGAAGGGTTTTTGCACGACTTTGAGGGATGGATCATATTTGTGGCCTGCGTATCGATCCTCTTCGTCGAGCTTTGGCTGTTTTCGATTTTTACACGCCCCCGGATGCCACTCTTGGATCGCTTTATGATCTTTGAAGCGCGGCCCTCGAATACCTCGGCGTCCTTAAAAGCCCCCGGAACCTCGCAACCCGCCACGCCGCCGAACGCCTCGACAAACGGTCAAATGAAGCCATCTCGGGCCTTTTATGTCTCGCTAGTGGCCATTTTGGTTGCCTTTGTCGGGTCGCTTTTTCTCGACGACCGGAGCGAAGTCGAGATCGATCGGCGTGAATTCGCCTCGTTCCCCATGATGCTGGGCGACTGGCATGGTCAAGACCTGGCAATGGATGAGCGTTTCGTCAACGCCTTGGGCGTCGATGACTACGTCTTGGCGAATTTTGATCGGGATTGGGAGGAGACCGGGGTTAACTTTTATGTTGCCTTTTACAACTCCCAGCAAAAGGGTAGGGCGGTGCATTCTCCGCAATCTTGTATCCCGGGCGATGGGTGGCAAATTGAGAATTTTTCCCGAAGGCAGGTCGAGGGGACTGGCCCACAGCTCGAAGGATTGCCGGTTAACAGGGTCATTATTTCCAAAGGTGATCTCAAACAATTGGTCTACTATTGGTTTCCCCAGCGAGAGCGGATTTTGACGAATGAATACATGGTCAAATGGTACCTCTTTTGGGATGCCATCACGCGTAACCGGACTGACGGTGCCATGGTCCGCGTTGTGACACCCATAATAGGTCCGGACGGCCTGGATGCGGCTGAGCAAAAGCTGGAGCAGTTTACCAGGTCGGTTTATCCCGAATTGGTGCAATATTTGCCAAGTTGATGCCTGCTTTTGGATATTGGATCCATATTTTTCTTGGGTCCAATTTGGGTGTGTTCCTTTGTGATTTATTGAGTAGTATCCCAACAGGCGGGCGCAGTGGCCGGTTACGTGCCTTTCAGCCAATCTTGGCTTGCTATAAGGCGTTTGACGCCAGGTGATTGACTCTTGTTGTATGAGATCTTTGGTTTGAGATTTGTTCTTAGATAAGGTCTGTTGGAAAAGTGAGGCGAGATCCGGTACCATGAAATTTAGCAGTCTTCTGGCGCGACCATTTCGCCTCTTCGGACTTTTGTGCGCGCTCTTGCTAATCGCTGCCTGTGACGGTCCCGAGCAGCGAGAAGCGGCCCATTTTGAACGGGGCAAGACCTTTCTGGAGGAAGGCAATCTAACCAAAGCCAGCCTTGAGTTTCGCAATGTCTTGCAGATTAATCCGCGGAGCGTGGAGGGTCGCTATCACCTGGCGCTGGTTGCCGAGGCTCAAGGGAACTTCGAGCGCGCCTTTGCGGATTATACCAAGGCCGCACAGCAAGACAGCCAACACATCCCCTCTTTGATCAAGATCGGTCAGTATTACCTCTTTGGCAACCGGATCGAAGAAGCTCGGGAAAACGCCGAAGCGGTGCTGGCAATTGACCCGAAGAATGTGGAAGGCTTAGCCCTTCAAGGCGCAGTTCTAACCAGCTTGGATGACTATGAGGGGGCTCATCAGCATATTGATGGTGCCCTATCCCAAAGTCCTCAAAATATGGCTGCGGTATCGGCAATGGTTGGACTGTTTCAGACCCAAGGCCGCTTCGATGAAGCGATTGAGGTGGTGGACTTGGCGATCGGCTTCGACCCCGAAGAGCAGGGCTTCCATATTTTGAAAATCCAGCTTTTGGTCGATCAGGATGAATTGGACCGGGCTGTCGAGATCTATCAGAGCCTTATTGAGCAAGACCCTGCTAATGTGGAATTTAAAGCGGCGTTGGCCGACCTGCTGATCCGTCAGGAAAAATTAGATGAAGCCGAGGCCGTGTTGCGCCAGTTGGTTTTTGACAATCCAACAGATCCCATGACCACCAGCTACATGGTGGCCTTTTTGCTGGACAATCGGGATCTAGCTTACTCGGAAGATATCTTGTCCGAGTTTGTAAAATCCTTTCCCAATGAAAAATCCTTTGGCTTCGCACTGGCGGAGCTTTATCTGCGTGCCGATCAGACGGACAAGGCCATCGAAATCTATCAGTCCTTGTTCGACGAAAAGGATAAATCGGATGATGCTTTAGCAGCACGCGTCGGCCTAGCCGGTTTATTTCAGCAACAGGGTGAGGGGGAAAAAGCCAACCGCTTGATCGATGAAGTGCTGACCGCTGATCCTAACATGTCTGATGCCCTTTTTATGAGAGCCGCGCGCAGTATCGAAGATGAGAATCTACAGCGTGCGATCTCGGATCTCCGTACGTTGCTGCGCAATCATCCCGGCAATGCATCGGCCCGTTTGTTGCTCGCAGAGGCTCACCTGCGCAATGGGGAGTCGGACCTAGCCGTTGAGGCCTTTCGTCAATACCTCGCAGTGGTCCCCGATGACCTGGAAATAATGGTCACAATGTCTCGGGAGTTGGCGGCGATTGGCTCTAACAACTCGGCGCTAGAAGTCTTAGGCGACGCCTTGGAACAGGCACCCGATCACGCACCCGCGCTACTCTTGCGTGCCAGAATTCTCTTTGCACAAGGGGATTGGACCGGCTTGCTTGATGGGGCCGGCGCCTTGATTGACAATGGGGATATGGCCGTGGACGGATATGCCTTGCGGGGCTTTGCCAATTTGGAACTGGCAAACCACGCTCAGGCAGCACAGGATTTTGAATCAGCCCTGCAATTGGACCCGGAGAATTTGGAGCACCTGAGCGGTTTGCTGCAGGCCCACATCGAAAGCGGAAATATCGACCTGGCCCAATCGATGGTTGATGATCGTCTGAGCAAAGATCCCGATGATGCCCTGCTGTATGCTCTGCAAAGTGATGTCTTGATTGCCAAGGAAGATTGGGAGGGTGCAGAAGCGGCATTGGCCAAGGCAATCGAACTGGGACAGTTGATCTCGCTTCCCTATTTAAATCTGGCCCGCCTTTACATGCGCCTGGATCAGCCGCAAGAGGCCGAGCAGATTCTCCGGCGCGGCATTGATATCTTGCCCGACGATAGCAGCCTGGCCATCGAGTTGGCCGCAGTACTTACCTTCTCTGGTGAATATGAAAAGGCGATTACCGCCTATGAAATTGCGCTCGAGCAAAGCCCTGAAAATATGTTCGTCTCCAATAATTTGGCTTCACTGATCGCGGATTTTCAGTTCCAGGATCAAGAACGGCTAAATCGGGCACTTAACCTGATAATCCCTTACAAGGATACGGACGACCCCTTCGTTCAAGCGACCTTGGGATGGGTGCATTACCGCTTCGGTCGGGTCGAAGAAGCCTTGGCGGCTTTGCAAAGCGCGGCCAATCGCCTGCCTGATGAGCCGCAAATTCAATACCATTTGGGGATGGCCTATTTGGCAGCGGACGATAAGGAAAAGGCTCGGGCGCTTCTCCAAAAAGCGGTCTCCGATGAAGCGGCTTACCCGGGCAAAGATGATGCACGGAAAATGTTAGCTCAGCTATAGCAGCTATAGCACGGAAAACTCATTGGGGGCGTCTCAGTGGTGGGGTATCAGGGGGAGAGTCCGTATGACGGGCCTTAAAGGCCGGGAGAAGGTCAGTTTGGATTATTCGTCCCCTAAGTCCGATGCCCTGCGAAAACGCTCAGATTCCTGCAAATTAGATCCACAGCGTTATCTAGCCAGGCTTATCAGCCTCGGACATAAGGGCTTTTGTGTCGAAAAAAAGCAATGCATTTGAATAGGGCGTGACCCCGATTGGATAGCACACAAGTTGATCGCTTGGGTTAGGCCCGTCGGGGAAAAACACGGTGCTGTATTGGAAAAGCGCATTCAACACAAAAGGTGTTCTGGAGAGTTTGTATAATCGATCCACGGGAAACTTGACGATGCGACGCCAGTTGTCGGTCTCTTGCGAGCCGGCCCAAAGGTAACTGGCCGTTTCGTCGTTTACCTCAGTGGGCTCGGTGATTGTGGATACAAAATGATGATTGCCGACCTGGCACGAGAAAAAACTGGCATTTTCGATCGTGGTCGCTGTTTCCAATCGATCGGCCTTTTTATCATAAAGGAATATATGGTTCTGGTCGTCTGGGCTGTCCGTTGCGAGCAATAGCTTTTCTTTAGATACGGTCAGGGAAAAGAACCGGTAGTCTTGCAAGCCTTGCCGGACGATTTCGATTTTCGAGAAGTCCGTAGACGCGCGGATGAGCTGAACTTCGTCTCCATCGTCTCCGGTAGCGATCCAATAGCAATCGTCCCATTCATCATATTGTATGCCGTGAATATGACGGATTGATCCTGGCGCAAATTCATAGACCGCCTGCCATGACAAGCCGGAATCCTTGCTGGCATAGACCCGCACGGACTCGCGGTCCTGGTTCTTCCAATATTCACCGAACACGGCGTGGCCTTCTTTGGAAACACAAAGGGATGTGGGGCGGGACCCTCTGGTGATTTTCATGGAAAGCTTGGCGCTGTCCTCTCCGGCCGCTTGTGTGTAAATACCGCCGCGAAACACGTAAACCCGATTGCCGTTTGGCAAGACGCGCATTCGATAAACCTCCGCCCGCATTATGCGACGAGCGAGGTAGCTGAATCCCAACAGGGACTTAAAGGGGATTTGCAGGTCGAGTTTGCCCTCGTCTTGGAACGTTTTGCCCAGGTCGCTTGTTGAGCAAATTTTATCGAATTTGGCGCAGTAGAGTTTTTCGCCCTCAAAAAGAAGGGGTTTCACGCCTTTAATAATTCGAGTGGGGGTGATTGAACGAGACGATTTCATTTTTCCTTATCGCACTCAGTTTTTTCCGCGGGGGGACGGTGAGGAGTCTTCGCGGCAGGGTTAAAACCCACTGCCTCCTTCGGTCTTGGGGCCGCTTGGGGCCGCGGATTCGGCCATTGCATGGCCCACTATGACCCGCCGGGCCTTACGTTATCCGGCACTCCGACCTTTTTCACATAGAGTTGTCGTTTGAATCTCCTGGGCAAATAGTAAAGACGTTCGGCCATGTTTCTGGCAAAGAGAATGGATCTGGAACGGGATTTTTTGAGGCCCGGGACAAAATGCGAGGTAACGCCGTATTTGAGCTTGTAGGACGATGCGCCACCCCAGTCATAGAAATCCGTGCCCCGGTCTTTCCAATAATGCATGGCGAAGAGATGCAGCGCCTCATTCGGGCGTGCATTTTGATACTGCCGCCAGCTTCCGTTGCCCCAAAAATAGCAGAAAGTGCCAAAACCGGGATAAATCCCCGTGGCAATAGATTTACCATCCGGGTTGCGTACTCGCGCCAGCAATAGATCGCCGGAAGGGTGCACGTTGGCAATTAGCTTTTCGACCCGCTCAAGGCTATAGGTAGGGGTCATATCCTGTTTTGCGAAAACGTCCTTGACCTGATCATAGTATTCGCTGGCGAAACCCTCCGGTTCAGCTACCTCGACCACTAGATTTTCCTTTACCGATTTCCGGTAGGCCCGTCGGCACGAACTACTCATTCCGGAAAATATATCGTCTTTTGAGACGCGCAGATCTGTAAGATATGTCTCGAAGCGGCGGAAGTCATAGCCCATGGATTCCGCTTCCTCGAAGCTAAGGCCATAGTCCAAAATTTCCAAATGCCAGCATCCCAGTTCGCGAAAGGCGAAGAGTTCTACGCACTTTATTGCCTCGATACGCGAGGCGTCGGGCAAGAGGTTAAAGCCCATGTATCCGGTCATCCAGCCTCGAAACGGACTACCCAGAATGGGGATACCAAATTTTTTGATGATCACGCCCGAGAAAAAGCCAGCCAGATTGTTGCCATCGTACAAGGCAAGAACAACCACGTCGCCTCCGGTAAAATCCTGAATATAGGCGAGCCAGTGCGGCCTTTGGAACACGTTGCGATCAGCAAATTTATCGATTGTATTCCAATCTATTGAATCAATTTTTAGGCGTTCTGCTCGATACAAGATTTTTCCAATCTAATAGCCAAAATAGGTAAAGCCGTGACATGTATATTAGCTTTGTGCGAAATTACAAAGTATCATAAATGCTATTGGTATTATTTTGAGTGAAGAAATCGCTCTCCCCAAGGTATTTTTGCGCTTTTGCGGCGTTTGTTGAGGGTTGGTGGGCAAAGCCATAGGGCGCCGGTTGCTGCTCCATCGTTTGCAGGACCCTTTCCCTCTTGTCGCCAGGACTTAAAGCAAGCCGGCGGTGTCCCTTGATCGGTTCCGGGTCTCCTTGCTATGAGATCTTGCCGGTCGCGGTATGAAAGGCGCGTGTAACCTTTTGTGGTGGGGTGATACCTCGAGATAAACTGAATAATTTCTTAGTTTTTAAAGAAAAAAACTAACTTTTACTATAATTTGGGCGCGAATATATTATGGTTCAAAAATAATGAACAACCGTATCGTTCTTTTTATTGACTCCCTAGGGTCAGGAGGCGCGCAACGCCAAATTCTTATGTTGGCAAAACAATTGGTACGCGCCGATTTCGATGTGTCTCTCTTGGTCTATCACGATATCGACGATTTGGCCTATATGCTCGAGCCTGAGATCAAGTTGGAATTGATTCCCAAGAATGCACAAGCTCTGCCCAAATTTCTCTACCGGGTTTTCCAGTATTTCAGGCGGGAAAAGCCGCGGGCGATCATTGCTTACCTTTATGGCCCCTCGTTGATGTCACGCACCCTGGGCCGCCTAGCGGGTGTGTCAACGGTGATTACTTCTCAGCGAAACCTCGATTTGGATAAATCGAGCATCCAATACATTCTTGAACGTCTGACCTATCGCTTGGCGACAAAAATTGTAACCAACGCCTATGCGACCAAGGACCAACTTTGCGACCTTTTGCCCAAAGCGTCAGAGAAGCTCGAAGTCATTCACAACGCGGTCGATACCGGCCTTTTCAGCCCCCTTTCACGAGAAGAAAGATCCAAGCTGCGCCGGGATCGAGACCTTGCGGATTCCGAATTTGTGTTCCTATTGCCTGGACGCATCGAAGTCCAAAAAAACCACCTTGGCCTCATCCAAGCCGCCCTGGAGGTTGCCGATCGGCGGGAATTTGTCATTCTCTTCGCCGGCAACGAGTTTGATTTACGCATTAAGGACCGGGTTAAGACCGCAATCTCGGGCACTCGCTTGGCGGATCGGGTGATTTTCCTGGGCCAGCAAAAAGACATGCGCTCGGTTTACGCTTTGGCGGACTGTGTGATCCTGCCCTCCCTTTGGGAAGGCTTGCCCAATGTCCTGATCGAGGCGATGGCCTGTGAATGTCCGGTCATTGCCTCCGATGTCGCCGATAACAAGATTGTTGTCCCCAAGGACTGCGGCATTGTTTTTGACCTAGACGGCCCGGCCGAGCTGACGGACGCCATGTCTCGCCTTTTGGATATGGATAGTAGTGCCCGGGTGGAAATGGGGCTGGCCTGCCGCAAGCATGTGGAGGCGAATTTCTCAGAGACCGCTTTTTTGGAAAAACATCTGAAGTTGATCGGTGCGTCCACTCCATCTGGCTCGCGGGAATAGGATGATCGGGGCCTCTAAGCAAAGGCTCTCTGATAAAATTCTAGAACCGACTGGGATGGTGCGATTTGCTGTTCTAGCTTGTCCCTGGACACTGGCCTTGAGTTTGAGCGCCCCTTCATGGAGAGGATCAAGGACTGCAATGCCTCTAGATCGTTGAGGGGATAGATATCCACATTGTCAGGCCGCGACACCACATCGGTGGCAAAGCTGGTAAGGCCGTAAAATACAGCCTCGCGCAAGGCAATGGAGTCCCCGTCTGTCGTGGTATTTCGGATGTAGGCGTCGCTTAGGTTAATCAGGTTTGTGAAGTTGACCCGTTCGTTGACGAAGAGAATGTTCTCCGGCACATGCTTGGAGCGCAGTGTCTCTTTGTAGCCGCCGGTTGGGTCGACGATTATGAGCAGGTGGTGTTGTAAGTCACAAAAAAGGTCAAACAATTGGGAGACACCGTAAATTTCCTGATTTTTTGAATCGTAGCACAGGTGACTGCCATAGGTTAAAAACATCTTCTCAAATTTGGGGCGCAGGGCGTCAATCCTTGCGGCTAGGTCTTTGTCCCCTTGCGACAAAAGGTTCTCTTGAGCCGTCGGCGGCAAGAACGCGGTAACCAAAGAGTACTTGGAAGGTGCCAAAAAGGCCTTGGCCCAGGCACGAGAATCGTCGTTCAGGACAAAAAGATGATCGCATAAGCGAGCCGAAAGCTTGAGGACCTTTAGCTTTATGCCGCTGCTGCGTAAAACGTCTTCGTGAACCGTTATATAAAGGGACTTTACGGAAAATAGAAAACGCATCAAGGTCAGGGCCAATATCATGAAGACGTTGGTCATGTTGACGTGGACGATGTCGCTGCGCCAATAAAGTCGAAACAGATCAATGATAGGGTCGGCTCTTGGGTAATGGTTGATAACCGCAAAGCCCATGGCTTCCAGGCTACGGGATAAACGCACAACATGTACCCGAATTCCACCCATCAGGTTGGGATCATGATCTCCGATAACCCCAATCCGAATCCGCTCTTTAGGTGTTCCTTCTTTATTTGTCTGGCTTGTCACCTGGCTTCCGGCTCCGCGGCGGTTCCTCTCATGGAAAAAGCGTTTACGCCCGCCTTCTGAAAAATGGTTTACTCGGCGAAAAACTATTCCGATGGCGCCAGGCCATTCAGCAATTGTTTTTCCCAGTTGAATGCGCTTTCCAAAATAACGTCTATCCGGTCATAGAGCGGCGCCCAGTTAATCAAGTCTTGCATTCGACTGGAATCGGCAATCAAACAAGGCACGTCTCCGTCCCGGCGCGGTCCGATCTCGGCTTTTAAGGGTTTGCCGGACACCTTTTCCATGCCGGTAATAATATCCTTAACGGAATAGCCCTTGCCATAACCGCAGTTAATGGTGAAGTTCTGACCATCCTCGCAGAGTTTTTGATAAGCAAGAACGTGGGCGGCGGCCAGATCCGACACATGGATGTAGTCGCGGATGCAGGTTCCATCGGCGGTCGGGTAGTCGTCGCCGAATATCGTCATCTGGGGCCGCAGTCCGACGCCCGTCTCAGCCGCGACCTTTATAAGATGGGTGGCATTCTTGGTCCGCTGCCCGGTTCGGCCTTGAGGGTCGGCACCGGCCACGTTGAAATAGCGCAGGCAGGCGTGCTTCATGGCGCTTGCCTTGGAAATGTCCTTCAACATTTCCTCGGTCATCAGCTTGGACTTACCGTAAGGATTTTCCGGGCAGGTCGGGCTTGTTTCGTCCACGATCTCTTGAGCCGAGATGCCGTAAACCGCCGCCGTGGACGAAAAGAGAAAGGAGTCCACACCCAAATTGGCGCAGGTCTGCATCAGCAATGCGGAATTAGCCGTATTGTTTAGGTAGTATTTGGACGGATTGGCAATTGATTCAGGCACGATGACGCTGGCGGCAAAATGGGCAACGCCGGTAACACCGTGTTCTTTTATGGTTCGTTCGACCAAGTCGCAGTCTGCGACATTACCCTCCACAAAATCCGCACCGGGAACAACCCATTCCCTTTCCGAGGTCGATAGGTTGTCCAGAATAACAACCCGATACTTGGCCTCCATGAAAGCCAAGGCGGCGTGCGACCCAATATATCCGGCGCCACCGGTCAGCCTTGGTGACCGGGTGCCGGACCCGAGGCAAGTCGCGCATGAAGTGAGGCACGCGCGAGGCGGAAGGCCAAGTTGTGAATGTCACATGCACAACCGAGGCGAGGCCGAAGGCGAGTGCTGGACTGGGTCCAGCATGGTTTG
>JBCCHN010000156.1:0-12139 GCA_039028695.1 Pseudomonadota bacterium | reverse complement strand
CCCGCTGGGCTCCGCGGCCAGCAGCATCTTGGTATAAGCCTCTCTTGGCGCCTCAAAAACCTGCGCCGTCGGGCCTTGCTCCACCACAACGCCGCCTTTCATCACATAGACTCGATCGGCAATGCGGCGTACGATTCCCAAGTCGTGGGTGATGAAGACGATGGCCATGCCCAGGCGTTTTTGCAGATCCGCCAAAAGCGCCAGGATGTCCGCCTGAATGGTCACGTCCAGGGCCGTGGTGGGCTCGTCGGCGATCAACACGTCGGGATCATTCGCCAAGGCCATGGCGATCATGACCCGCTGGCGCTGTCCGCCGGAAAGCTCGTGGGCATAGGCTCGCACTCGCCGGTCCGGGTCTGGGATCTGCACCAGGTCCAAGAGCGCCAATACCCTTTTCCGGGCCGCCGGGCGGGACAAACGCTGATGATAGCGCAAGGGCTCGGCGATTTGCCGGCCGATGGGATAGAGAGGATCCAGCGACGTCATGGGCTCTTGAAAGATCATGGAGATCCTTTCGCCGCGCACCCGATTCAAGTCCCGGGTCGGCAGGCCCAGAATTTCCTGCTCCCGATAGCGGACTGAACCAGTGGCCCGGCCGTTTTGCGCCAAGAGGCCCATGGCCGCCATCATGACCTGGCTTTTGCCCGACCCGGATTCGCCCACCACGGCGATGGTCTCCCTGGCGCCGACCTGAATATCGATCCCTTTGACCGCCCGCACCGCGCCGTCCGGCGTGTCGAAGGTGACCTTCAGACCGGTTATGTCGAGAACGGCTCCCGCTTCTTGATCTTTATTCTTTCCCTTCATCTCTCAGCGATCCTTCGGGTCCAAGGCGTCCCGCAAACCGTCACCGATAAAGTTCAAGGCAAAGAGGGTCGTGGTCAAAAAGATCGAGGGAAAGATCAACATCCAAGGGGCGCCTTGAATGTTACGGGCGCCTTCCGAAATCAGCACGCCCCAGCTCGTCATGGGCTCTTGCACACCCAACCCCAGGAAGGACAAAAAGCTCTCCAGCAAGATTACCTTGGGCACCAGAAGGGTCATGTAGACAACGACCGGACCCAATGTGTTGGGCACGATGTGGCGCTTCAAGATGCCCCGGCTGTCTACGCCCATGGCCTCGGCCGCCTGAACGTATTCCTGGCGTTTGATGGAGAGGGTCTGGCCGCGCACGATGCGCGCCATGTCCAGCCACTCCACCGCCCCGACGGCGATGAACATCAAGATGAAATTGCGCCCGAAAAAGACCACCAGCAAAATGACGAAAAAAATGAACGGCAGGGAATAGAGAATGTCCACGATCCGCATCATGACCAGATCCACCCGGCCGCCAAAATAGCCCGAGACCGCGCCATAGGTGACGCCGATCAAAAGAGCGACGAAGGTGGCTAGCAGCCCGATGGTCAGGGAAACCCGTCCCGCCATCAAGGTGCGGGTCAAAAGATCTCTACCGTTCGAATCCGTACCGAAGTAAAAATATTGCCGCTGCAAACCGGCGGACATCTCCATGGCCGTGGCGTCGTCGTTTTGCGACTCGATTTGGGTATCATGAAAGATATCGGCGCGATCTAAATAACGGGTCGTTCGGTCGTCGATGGGTCGTTTTGAGGTCACCATGAAGTACACCCTGTCTCCTTCTAATTCCCAGCTCTCCATGGTCAAACGAGCCCGGCGCAGGGCCTTGGTGAGGGCCGGCTCGATCATCTCCGCATCAGGATAGCCCTCCAGGCTTGCCGGCACCTTCACATAGCTGGGATAGACCGCATCGAAGTCATGGGTGCTGAGCCAAGGCCCCACCACGCTGGCCAGGGCAATGACCAGCAAAGCAAAGGCGCTGACCACCGCCGCCTTATTGGCCCGCAGCCGCAGCCAAGCATCCGCCCACAGGGAGCGTCCTGGAGCAGTCGCTCCATTGGCGCGTTCAAGGGGTTCGGTCAAGCTGTGTTGGGCCATGTCCGGGGCTCAGTCGTAGCGCACCCGTGGATCCAGCAACGCATAAAAAAGATCCACGATAAGGTTGAAAAGAATGACAAAAACAGCAATCACGATTACCGTTCCCATGACCAGGGTATAATCTCGGTTCAGGGCGGATTGGACAAAATAGCGGCCCACACCGGGGATGCCGAAGATGGTCTCGACAATCACCGAGCCGGTGAGAAGGGCCGCTGCCGCGGGCCCCAGGTAGGAGACGACCGGCAAGAGCGCACCGCGCAGGGCGTGCACCCCCACCACCACATGGCCCGGCAGGCCCAGAGCCCGAGCGGTGCGGATGTGGTGGGCGCGCAGGGTCTCGATCATGGACGCTCGGGTCAGGCGGGCCACCACCGCCACTTGAGGCAAGGCCAAGGTCACGATGGGCAGGATTTTATTGGCCCAGGCCCCGTTCCCCCAACCGCCCGCCGGCAACCAGCCCAGCCAAATGGCCAAGACCAAGGTCAAGAGCGGCGCCACGACAAAGTTGGGAACCGTGATGCCGATGGTTGCCGCCGCCATGACCCCATAGTCGGTGCCCCGATTCTGGCGGAGCGCCGCGACAACCCCCAGGGCCGAGCCTACGAGTAGCGCCAGAAGCAAGGCGCTGGCCCCCAACTGAATAGAGATGGGCAAACCCTGCCGGAAGAGGTCGGCCACGGTGAAATCACGGAAATAAAAGCTCGGCCCCAGATCCCCAGACAGCACGTTCTTCATATAGATAAAGTACTGTTCCCAAAGGGGCTTATCGAGCTGATAGATACGCATCAGGTTCTCCATCACCTTGGCTTCCAGGGGCCGCTCCAAATCGAAGGGGCCACCCGGCGCCACACGGATCAGGAAAAATGACAAGGTGATGATGACAAAAAGAGTGGGGATCGCGGACAAGAGCCGACGCAACGCATAGCTCAGCATGCCGCGATCCCCTCCTCGACTCCGACGCCGCCAAATAAGGCAGGCCAAACGACCTTATTCGGCGATGGACATCCAACGGGTGGCATGGACGTTTTGTATATTGTCCTCCCACCCGTCCAGCTTGTCGGACACTAGGCTGAGCGAGGAATAATAAAGCAGCGGCACAAAGGGTAGATCCCGCATGAAGATCTCCTCGGCTTGCTTCAAAACCATTGCCCGCTCCTCCAGATCGCTGGTGACCGCGGCCTTATCCATCAAGGCATCGTATTCAGGATTGTTGTAGTTGGCGTAGTTAAAACCGTCGTTATCGCTCTCCACCATGAAGAGGAAATTTTGCGGATCGGAATAGTCGCCGATCCAACCGGCCCGGGCCACGTCGTAATCTCCCTTATCGCGCAGGTGGGCATAGTGGGTCTTGGTGTCCGTGTTGAGCATCTTTACATCGATGCCCGCCGGTTTCCACATGTCGGCAATGGCGACAGCCGTATTCTTGTGGTTTTCCGAGGTGTTATAACGAATCTCGACCTCAAGGGGATTGCCCTCGTCAAAGCCGGCTTCCTTCAAGAGGGCGATCGCCTCGTCCTCCCGGTCGAACATGGAGGCTTCCTTATAGTCGGCAAAGGCGGGCTCTCCATAATTGCCGATGCCCGGCGGCACAAAGGAATAGCCTGGCACCATGACACCGCCCCAGATTTCCTCGGCCAGGAATTCCCGGTCGATCAAAAGCGACAAGGCCCGGCGCACCCGGGGATCTTGGAAGGGATCCTTGTCGGCTTTAACAGCGTAGTAGTAAGTGCCCAGATAGGGCGCTACCCGGAACTGATCGCCCAGGTTTTCCCGCATGAACTTGATCTGCTCGGTGGGCACATCGTTGTTGGAGTGCAACTCGCCGGCCTGGAAGCGTCTCAGCGCCGAGCCCCGATCCTCGGTGGGATAATAAAAAACTGTATCGATCTGCACGTTGGCGGCATCGTGAAAGTTCGGGTTTTTGACCGCCTTTATATGAGCGTTGGGCACAAACTCGGCTAAGATATAAGCTCCATTGCTGACCATATTGCCTGGCTTGACAAAGTCGCTGCCGTGCTGATCCACCGAGGCTTGATGCACTGGCAGACCAGTCTGATGGGTCAAAAGTTCAAGGAAATAAGGCGTAGAGGCCTCCAGCGTGATCTCCAGCGTTTGATCGTCCGCAGCGGCAACGCCCAACTCCTCCGGCGCACCCTCGCCTTCGTTGATCTTTTGCGCGTTCTTGATGGGATAGAGAATGCTGGCGTACTTGGCACCGGTTTCCGGATCCATGATGCGGCGCAAGGAATAGACAAAATCCCCCGCCGTGACTGGATCTCCGTTGGACCACTTGGCGTCAGGGCGCAGTTTGAAGGAATAAACCGTGCCGTCATCCGAGACCGACCAGCTTTCCGCGACGCCTGGCACCACCTGGGCCTTGGCGTCATAGATGACCAGTCCCTCATAGAGGTCTCGCAGCACATGCCCTTCATAAACGGTGGAGGTCTTGTGCTGGTCTAAGGTTTCCGGATCGGCGGTGTTGCCCCGGTGATAGACGACCTCGGCCTGAACGGCGGTGGTGTAAGCCGACATGGGCAGGCTTGCCGCCAGAGCAATGGCACAGGTGATGAATAGAGCGCGCATGCTTGTTCCCTCCTCTGCTGGATGATTTGTGTTACGGCGATCGTCGGCCCTCACACAGCCGCTTGAAGGTCGCTCCCATCAAGCAGGCGCGAAAAAAGCCGTTACCCCCCTTTGTTCAAGATGCTATCACTCCCATGCGTACCCTCCAAGCCCGGGCCCTTGTTGGGACCACCAGTTTGAACACTTTTGCAAAACATTTTTAGGTTTTCCCCATGCCAGATCAGCCAGCCCCCCTTTCCAGCGTCTCCCCAGCCACGGCGAAGGACAGCAACATCATGGAGGGCTTCCCGCCTCCGCCCGAGTCGCGCCCGACTCTGGATAACTGGGACATGCCCCCCTTTAACCGCTGGTCATTCCAGAATGTCAGAGCCTTGATCCCCACGGTGGAAGTCTCTCGCGGAGTTGGAGCAATCCGCGAGCTGCCCTATGCCATCGACAACCTATCCGACATCGCCTTTACCGCGCTGGATGGCGAGGAAAGGACCGTCGCCCAGCTCTTGGCGCAGAGCTATACCGACGGCTTTTTGGTCCTGCATCGCGGCCGCGTAGTGATGGAGCACTATGACAACGGCATGAGCGCTGCCACGGCCCATCTCTCCCAATCGGTCGCTAAGTCCATTGTGGGCAGTCTAGCCGGCATCATCATCGGGCGCGGCCTCATTGATCCGCAAAAGCCCTTAGCGGACTACGTTCCCGAACTCGCCGTTTGTGGCTATGGCGATGCCAACCTCTCCCACGTGCTCAACATGACCAGCGGCGTCCATTTTGACGAAAACTACGGCGTGGAAGGCTCGGACATCACCCGAATCGATTATGCCTCGGGCTGGCGGCCGACTCCTGCCGACGTCACCCGCGAGACAATTTATGATGTGATCCTCACCTTGCAAAAGGCCCGCGAGCATGGAGAGATTTTCCAGTATCGCTCCATTGAAACCGATGTCATCGGCTGGGTTTTACAGCGGGTTACGGACACGGGCCTAGCCGAGCTGGTGAGCCGGGAGATCTGGCAAAAGATCGGTGCCGAAAAGGACGCTTCCTTCACCGTGGACACGGCCGGCACGCCCCTCGCCGACGGGGGCTTCAACGCAACCCTTAGGGACTACGCCCGCTTCGGCCTGATGATGGCGAACGGCGGCCAGGTGGAGGATCAACAGGTGGTCCCCGCGGATTGGGTCGCGGCCAGCGGAACCGGCGATGCCAATCTCTTCGGCGAACCTTATACAGGCGTCAGCCCCAAGGGGGCCTATTCAAACCAGTGGTGGGTGCATAACGTGGATCACGGCGACTACATGGCGCGCGGCGTCTTTGGCCAACTCATTTACATTGATCCGTCCAGCCAGTTGGTTGCCGTAAAACTCTCTAGTTGGCCCGATTACCTGGTCCCGAGCTTTACCATTGATGCCCTGCGCGCCATCATCGCGATCCGAAATGAGCTATCGCAAGAAGCTGGGTAGTCCGCTTTGATAAAATAATGTGATCGAGCCCCGTCATCATGGGAAAGCCGAATTCAAAAGTTTCACCCGCTTGAGTGTATCGGCAAGCTCACCGGGCCGACAAAACTTGTGGGTGGACCAGCCAAGCTCGTCCGATACAAGTAAACCCTTCTCTTTGTCATCGGTAAACAAATGCTCATGTCAGAACCCAAAAACGCTCGAAAAGTGGTTGCAGGCCGAAGCATGATGCCGCAAAAAATCGCCTAACCAAGAAACGAGGCGCGTCCTATGAGTCACTCCAACCAGCCCCAAGATACCACAGCGCCAAACAGCGGCGCACATCACGGGTTCGTCTTCGACCCCGGCCCGCGCCCGAGCTTGGCCGTGACAGGTCGAACGGAGCGTTTTCCCGTCAACCGCATCTATTGTGTGGGACGTAACTATGCCGATCACGCGATTGAAATGGGGCATGATCCGAAGCGCGAAGAGCCATTCTTTTTCCAAAAGAGTCCCGATTGCTTGGTCACAGCAGGCGGCGCCTTTCCCTACCCGGACCGCTCGCAAGACGTTCACCACGAGTTGGAGTTGGTCGTGGCATTAGGCGACGGCGGCAAAAACATACCCTTGGAGGGGGCACTTGGCAGTGTCTTTGGCTACGCTGTCGGTCTGGATATGACCCGCAGAGACCTGCAAGGCGCGGCGAAAAAAGCGGGCCGGCCTTGGGACGTGGGCAAGGCTTTCGATCACTCGGCTCCCTGTTCGGACATTCTACCCGCCTCAAGTATCGGCCACCCGGACAAAGGCAGGATCCATCTCACCGTCAATGGCCGCACCCGGCAAGACGGCGACCTATCCCAAATGATTTGGAAGGTCCCCGAAATTATCAATTACCTCTCCGGGCTTTTCACCCTGCGCGCCGGCGATCTGATTTTTTCCGGAACCCCCGCCGGCGTTGGCCCTGTACAGCAGGGCGACCACTTGGAGGGCAGCATCGAACAGATCGGCAAACTGACTGTCGAGGTGACGTGAAGACAGGTGCTCGTTCCTCGAACCTGGTCCCAAATGGCCTTTGAAAGGCTCGCTAAAAAGAATACCGCCCAAATGGAGACGTCGGATGAACCGCATCGAAAAGACGGCCCGCTTTAGGAAACTCCACCAGCCCGGCAACCCTGTGGTTATGCCCAATCCATGGGACCTGGGTTCAGCCAAGGTTATGGCCCATCTCGGCGCTAAAGCTCTGGCAACCACATCGTCGGGATTTGGCTTCACTATTGGCCTCGGCGACGGTGGTCTGATCGACCGGCAAACGGCATTGGCTCACGCCTGCCTCTTGTCGGCAGCCATCGACGTGCCGCTGAATGGCGACCTCGAGAACGGTTTTGGCGATGACCCGGCGACCGTCGCCGAAACGGTGTGGTTGGCGGCCGAGGCCGGTCTCGCCGGGCTTTCCATTGAAGACATTGCCCTGCCCTCCAATGACGCCTATCCCTTCGCACTTGCCGTCGAGCGCATTGAGGCTGCGGTAGAAGCCGCGCGCGCCTCGGATATCGTCCTAACCGCCCGGGCGGACGGATGGCTGCGCAAAAGCTACGATCAAGCAGAGGCGCTGCGCCGCTGCGCGGCCTTTGCCGAAGCCGGGGCGGAGGTCCTCTACGCTCCCCTGGTGGACGGGGAAACGATCCGTGCCATGGCGGCTCTGGGACCGCCCGTGAATGCCCTGGCCGCCGGTGCCCTGCGGGAGTTAACCGCGCGAGAAATCGGTGCGCTCGGCGCCGCCCGTATTTCCATCGGGGGCGGCTTGGCCCGAGTTACCCATCAAACACTTATCGACGGAACCCGGGCAATGCTGGAGCAAGGTGATTTTGCAAGCCTAAAGGGCGCTGCCAATGCCGCAGAAGTCGAGGCCATGTTGTCGGACTGACATCCATCTTGCTGGTCGCGTAACTCTAAGGATGCCGCAGGCGTTAACCGGGCGAGATTAACGCCCCTTGACGCTATACAATAACATAGGCGGGGCCGAAATCGCCCTCCGCAAAACGACTGTGGCGCAAAGGCTCAAGGTCCAGCGAGGCCTCTCCCCGGTCCATGATCTCGGCCATCAAACGCCCTACAATGGGTCCCATGGCAAAGCCGTGACCGCTGAGGCCGCTGGCTACCAGAAGGCCATCCAGCCCTTGAACCGACCCTAGCACCGGCAGCATGTCCGGTGTCACATCGATATAGCAGGCCCATTCCTCAATGAGCTCCGTGGTCTCGTGACCGGGAAAGAGGCGCTTAAACTCGCGCAAGGCCCGGGCGGTATTGGTCCGATTGACCGCAGGTTGGCCAATCACCTGACGCCGCAAAGGGTCGGAGCGGGCCCCGGCTCCCAAGCCAAGCCGAGCCATAAGATCGCGCCCGAGGCTCGCCCCAAAGCGGAGATTAAAATATTGATGATTGTCTTTGAAGGACGGCCAAAAGGCTTTCACGTCAGACAGGCTGGTCAAGGTCACATCCACATCGGCCACGTCTCCAGCTGCTAAATTCACCGAGCCGTCAGGCCGTTGCCGGAAGGCCAAGCTTTCCGCCCAGGTGGCAATGGGCAACGGCATGGTAATGGGCGAGGTGCGTCCAACCGAGGCCCGAATGCGCTGTTGCGGAAAGCCCCTGCCCAACGGGGCCAAGAGTTGAGATGTCCATGCCCCGGCCGCACATAAAACGCGCGGGCAAGAAATGGAGCCTCGCTCTGTCTTCACCCCCAAGACCTTGCCACCACCGCATTCAATGGCCAGAACCGCCGCGTCGCAGCGCAGATCGGCACCCAAGGATCGCGCCGCTTGGGCAAAGGCCCAGGTCGTTTTGGACGGATCGGCCTTACCGTCGCTGGCGGTGAAAAGGCCGCCGGCCCAGCGGTGTTTCATGCCCGGATAAAGATCGGCAACTTCCTGAGCCGTCAAAAGGCGCGTGTCCAAGTCATGATCGCGGGCGACCGCCACCCAACCCTCGTAGCCGGCCATGGCCGCTGCATCCTCGGCCAAGCCCATATTGCCCGCCTGTCGCCAATCCAGGTCTGCGCCCAGTTCCTCTTCCAAGCCCTGCCAAATACGATTGGACTCAATCATCAAAGGCAGCTCTTTTGGGTCACGGCATTGTTGACGCACAAATCCCCAGGCGCGACCAGACTGCTCTCCGGCGATGTCACCCTTTTCTAGCAGGCAGACCTTAAGTCCAGCTCTCGCCATATAATAGGCGCTAGCGGTCCCGACCAGGCCACCGCCGACAATAACCACGTCCACCTTTTCCTGAGCAAATTCCATGTTTAGCCAACGAATCCGGGCAAATGATTACGTAAGCTACTTTTTCCGGTAAGGCTAAATTAATCAAGGGATCAAATGATTTTAAAGTACGATAACGCGCAAGCTCAAAAAAAGGCCCCGAAAAGTTACGGGGCCTTTTTCGCAATGAAACTACAGTCCGATATTAGGGCCGCAGCCGGAAGCGGAAAGTGAAGTTGAACAGTCCGGTAGCATTCGCGCCAATCGCCCTCTGAGCAACCTGGCCCTGGTTGAACCGAAAGCCGGTTCCGCCAGTAACCGCCCGCTGGATGGTTTCGTTCAGATCAATCAGCTCCATGCCCTCACTAATCAGCATACGCGAACCCGGTCTCGCGTTATTGAAGTCGTAGATTTGCGTGGTCGCCACAAAGGGGCCCGTGGGCGTGAAAAGCCCGCCAAAGGGAGGATTGGTATAATCACCGATAAACCAGCCCCGACAGATCCAACGGCCGCGAACCAAGTCTGGAAACTCCGGCGACCCATCTTGCAAGAGGCCACTGCCCAGACCGAGCCGCTCCAAGGTTCCCTTTGGATAGATGATGCCCTGGACCACAAAAGAGGCGCCATAATATGGATGGGGGCCGGGATCGTCCTCACCCCCCTCACCTTCGACTTCGGGTAAGTCAGTCGCGGCAAGCGAGGTAAGCTCCTGGTCTTCGTCTTGATCGCCTGGACCTGGATCGTTGGGCGGATTGGGATTGGGCCCTTGGGGGCCTTCGAAGACAATCGAATTCGCATTGCAGCAAATATCGACAGAAAAACGGCGGATGTACCGAAGCCTCGCCGCCAAACGATCATCGTCCTTTTCCTTGCCCTGCGCGGCCCGAGCGCCCAACGCGAGCGCCAATCCACCAGACGCCAGCCCTAAAGAGCCGCTTCGCAAAAGGTTCCGTCGCGCTATTGCTTCATTCATTTTTTAGTCTCCTTGTTGGCATATTAGGGGTTTATCCCGACCCATTTTGGGCGCGAGCGGGTCGGCAATGTGCCGATCTCCGCTCACTCTCTTGCTTTTTGGGAATTAGAAGCTGCCGCTCCAACCGCGATTATCATAGGCAAAGCCGTCAACGACCCGGCCTCCACCTAAGAGGCTGTACTCTTTGGTGCAGCGGTGCATTTGATTCATGCCCACGGTCATGGCCTTGATGTCACTGCCGCTATCCACGACGATGCAGGAATCCATCTTCTCGAAGAAATTCCCTGTCACCTCAAGATCCTCTATGGAACCGGAACCGACCGTTTCCACATTGACGCCGACGGTTGTGGTACCGTTCACCTTTGGAAAATAAAAGCGGTTGTCGGCGATCTTAATGGCACGTGCCTGTTCACCATCTTCCACATAGAGATCCACACCGAGCATCATGTTGGTCTCGGCAGAATTGAAACGATAGACCGTATTCTCGGCAATCACGATATTCTGCTTGTTGCCGTGGACCAAAAAGGCCGCATCGCCCGCATGGTTGTGAACCTGATTGCCGGTAATGATCACGTTATGGTGCGTCCCGCCTTGGGCCACCTCAACAGCCGCATCCGTGCAGCCGTCTAACTGATTACCGGAAACAATGGCGTTTTGCGATTGGACCCACACGCAGCTGTAGTTTTTCAAGCCAAAGTCGGTGTTGCGCACGGAATTGTTGGCAATCACACTCTGGCGAGCGCAGTGCCCCTGAGTGCAAGATTCAATGGCCACATCCTCGTCATAACCGGCCACCACAATCGCTCCATCCCGAGCGCCGCAGTCGCTTAAAGAGTTACTGCGAATGGCCACGTGCTGAGCCTTTGTATAGATGCAGCCGGTATTCGCTTCGTTCTGGTCATAGATGTTCGAGCAAACGTTCTCGGAAATGGTGATGTTACGGCCGCTGGCATAGATGCAGGAAACGACCACCCCACCAGAGGTATTGTTGCCGTCGATGTCGCTGATCACGTTACCGGAAATGAGGAAGGAACGACGCTCATTCACCTCGCCGGCCGTATCGGAGTCTGCAGAAAAGCCCAATTGGACGCCGCGTTTACCGCCTCTTTGAAAGTTATTGATGATCTGGACATCCTCATACATGCCACCAAAGGCATAGAGGCCTTCGCCATCGGCACCCAAACTCGCCTGATTGCCGCTAACACGCAAGCGAGTGATCTTGCCATTGGCGTTCTCACTGTTGTCGGACCACCGCAAGCACCAGGTCTTCACATTTTCCCATACGTTATTCTGACAGACGAACTCCGGCACTGCACCGGCGAGGCTGCCATTGGCCACAATGAAGTCACCGCCATTTTTGAACGACAGATTATAAAGCCCAACACTGGCCCCGTTTTGCAGTTCGAAGTTGCCACCGGAAGAAATATCAATATGGGTGTTTTCTCTTGCATCTTCGGCACCAAAAAAGGTCACGTTCTTCTTCCAAGGATGAAGCGACGTGCTTTTCAGCACACAACGAGAGCCGGGCGGCAGGTAAAAACGGCCGCCGTCATCGACGGCCTTCTCAAAAGCAGCACTATCGTCGGCCGATCCGTTGCAGGCCGCATTGTAAGGTGCTTCAGTGATATCATACACTGCCGGGCTGCCCACGCTTGCTTTGAGCGCATTGGTATCCGGATCGAAAACCGGGCCAATTGGCGTTTCTTCCTCAAAATCCTCGGGATTGTTGACGTCCTCATTGTCAACCGTGGTGTCATCGTCAAAGGTATCGTCCGAACCGGCATCGTTCGCCCCGGTATCATCCGAGCCTGAATCGCCGCCACTGTTTTGATCGGTTCCCGCGTTGCCGGAAGCTCCATCGCCATCCGATGTATTGTCCGTGCCGCCGGCGCTGCCGCCGCCTGTCGTCTCACCAACAGGCAAATCATTATCGGGAAGGGATG
>JBCCHN010000155.1:0-12157 GCA_039028695.1 Pseudomonadota bacterium | reverse complement strand
TGGGCATTATCAAAAAGCGTGCAATTAATATTGACACGGAAACCCTTGTCACGCGCCAACTTTATGGCATTAACCGCCTTTTTGAAGACGCCCTTTTGATTGACCGCCCGGTCATGCTCTTCCTCCAAGCCGTCAAGATGAACGGAAAAGGTGAGATAGGGCGTGGGCTTGTACTCGTCGATCTTTTTTTCCAGCAACATGGCATTGGTGCAAAGGTAGACAAAGCGCTTTCGCTTGACCAACTCGGCAACGATCTGCGGCATTTCCTTGTGAATGAGGGGCTCTCCCCCCGGGATTGAGACGATCGGCGCCCCGCATTCCTCGACCGATTGGATGCAGTCTTCCAAAGACAGACGCCGGTTCAGTATCGGCGTCGGATAGTCGATCTTGCCGCAGCCCGGACAGGCCAAGTTACAGCGAAACAACGGCTCCAACATCAAGACCAGCGGATAGCGCGCATTGCCGCGAAACCGCTGCTTCATGATGTAGGCCGCCACGCGAACCTGTTGGATTACCGGAACCGCCACGGGATTCTCCTCAAAACCAAGGTAAGTCGGTCATGGAGCCTAGATTGTACTCCAGAAAAGCTTCAAACACACGCGCTCAGGCTGAATTAAGCCCCTTACCCCTTCACATAACCTTGTTCATCGAACCATTCAATGGCGTCTTTTAGCGCATCCAGGGCCGGGCGGGGCTGATAACCCAACTGTGATGCCGCCTTGGCGTGGGAAAAATACATTAACTTGCGCGACATTTTAAGACCATCCACGGTCAAAAAGGGATCTTTGGCGGGTTTTGTTAGGCGTGCCCAGGCCTCCACTATGTGGGCCAGGGGCATTAGCAACCCCTGAGGCAAGCTGATTTTTGGAGGTTTATGACCACGAATCCGCGCCACCTCCCCAAAAATTTGCGAAAGGGCCAGATTTTCACCGCCCAAAATGTAACGCTCCCCGACCGTCCCTTTGTTGTAGGCCAAAAGGTGCCCCTCGGCCACATCATCCACATGCACAAGGTTAAGGCCGGACTCCACATAGGCCGGCATCTTGTCCGAGGCTGCTTCCACGATCATGCGGCCCGTGGGGGTCGGCTTGACGTCTCGGGGTCCGATGGGTGTAGAGGGATTGACGATCACCGCCGGCAGCGCCTCTTGCTTAACCATCTCCTTGACGGCCTCCTCAGCCAAATACTTCGAGCGTTTATAGTGGCCGATCATGTGACTTTCGGCTACCGGGGTGTCCTCATCCGCCGGCAGGTCACTCCCGGTCAGGCCCAAGGTGGCCACGGAACTAGTATAGACAATTCGAGAAATCCCCGCCTCAAGGGCCGCCTTCATGAGGCTGCGACTCCCCGCCACGTTAACCGCATAGATATGTTCAGGATCAGGCACCCAAATGCGGTAATCGGCCGCCACATGGAAAAGGCCTTCCACCCCGCTGACAGCCGACGCCAGGCTGTTCGGATCCAAAAGGTCGCCCTCGGCCACCTCAACGTTCAAGCCGGCCAGATTTCGGCGATCGCTATTGGGGCGGGCCAGGACCCGGACTTTTTCTCCTCGCTTTAACAGAGATCGTACAACAGCCGCGCCGACAAACCCGGTGGCTCCCGTGACCAGGTGGGTCATCGGCGCGTTAACCCTGCCGCCGGCGTAAGGCCGCAAGAGACGAAAGGCGCGGCCAAACCTCTTGCTGGGCGCGCCTTAAGTCTTCCGGAAAGTCGATCTCCACCCAAGGCAGCCCGGTTACATCAACCTCTTGGAAAGCGCCCGGTGCGGCTTGCAGCAGCACGTCACGCATGGCCGATTCGTAAATCTCGTCGTGCCGACCTGCCGTCATATGGTGGTCAGCCGCCTGGAACACGGCACGAGCCGTCGGCGCTGCAAAGCGGGCAAATCCGATCCATTCACCCCACCAGTCATGAGGCCTCTCCGGGCGTTTATGAAAATCCACCAAGACTCCGTCCTTAAAGCAAAGTCGGACTGGATCTTCCCCCTCTTCAATTTTACGATCCATCAAAAAATAATCCCCCTCGGGCCGGTCACATAGTGCGGCCAGAACCCGATGATCATAGAGCACGTCCCCGTCCATGAAGAGGACCTCTTCGCCCGAAAGCAAGGGCGCACCAAGGGTCCAAAGCGAAATAATAGAGCCCATATGGTATCGGTCGTTTCGATGAAAGGTTACCATAGGGCCGGCTCCAAGCCGAGCCACTTCGTCCCGCACATCCTGGGCCCGATGCCCAACCACGATGTCGACTTGAGTGACCCCGTGGTGATCCAGAATCTCCAGATGGCGCGCCAAAAGTGTCCTCCCGCCAAAGGATAACAGGATCTTCGGCAAAGGATCGGACTGTTCCAGCCGAAGGCCGCGTCCGGCGGCCAGGATCATGGCTCTCATTGCAAAATTCCCGATAAATCCCACATCTACGATGGTTGCTCCCAAAGCACGAACTTACGTCCTCAACAACGTGTAACGAGCCTGGCCAAGCTACGAAACCTATCGCTGTAAAAGGTTTCTGTAAAAAATATAAGTTTGAATCCAAAAATCATAGAAAATATGGCAAAGGAAACCGGGTTTTGAAGATCGCCCCCAACAAAAGCTCTCCAAAAAATGGTAATCGCTGTCTAAAAAGGGGCCTCGGCGTTCTCGCGCTCATCGCCTTAGTCATTGCCGTGCCGACATGGGCGAATGATGAAACTGCACCCAGTTCTGAGATTGAAGGTCTCAATGCCCTCTTGCTGGAGGTTATGCAAAACGCAGATGAGCTTGGATTCGAGGGCCGATATGATCGTTTGGACCCAGAATTGAGGCGAATTTTCGACTTTCCGTTCATGGCCAAAACCTCCATCGGGCGGGCCTGGAACGACTTGACGCCAGAACAACAGCAGGCCTATTCCGACGCCTTTGCCGATTTGAGCGTCGCCACCTTCGCCAACCGATTTTCCGGCTACAGTGGAGAAAATTTTCAAGTTACCGGTCAGGCGCCTGGTCGGTCGGGAACTGTGATGGTTCAAAACCGCCTGATCAAAAGCGACGGAGAACCCGTGGAGATTAACTACCTGACTCGAGAAGCCGACGGTCAATGGCATGTGGTGGATGTGCTGCTGGACGGTCGGATCAGCGAACTGGCCACCAAGAGGTCCGAATACTCCGCGGTTTTAAAAAATCATGGCATCGATCATTTGATTGATAGCCTCTCCCAAAAAGCGTCTCAACTGGCATCACAATAACCGCTTTTTCCCTGTTCTATCATGGGGTAGTGCTAGCATGACCTCGGCCCAATTGCGTGGAGTCGCCCGTTGAGACATGCAATCAAGCCGAGACCTGCAATCACTGTGACCAGCGCGAGGACCAAATCCCATGCCCCTCTTGACCACCACCATCGGCGCTTACCCAAAGCCCGACTACGTGCCGATTATTGATTGGTTCAAGCCTGGCCTCATGGAATGCAGCGAGGCAACCGTTAGCTACGAGGAAAATCTTCAGGGCATGGGGGAAACCGCCGAGGAGATTTTTGTTCGGGCGGCCCAAGACGTGATCACCGATCAGGTCGACGCCGGCGTTGACGTCCCTACGGACGGCGAGGTGCGCCGGGAGAATTATATTCACTATCATTGCCGGCACCTCAAGGGTTTTGACTTTGACACCTTGACCCATCGTTCCCTGAGACAGGGTGCGCTGGAAGTGGACCTGCCCTCTATCGTTGGGCCCGTTAAGGCTAAAGATCCCTTTTTGCCCCATGATTGGAAGGCGGCCCAAAAAGCGACGGACAAACCGGTAAAGGTCACCCTTCCCGGCCCCATGACCATCACCGACACCACAGCGGACCTTTTTTATGACGATAAGGCCCGCCTTGGCCGAGACTTGGCGGATGCGTTGAACCAGGAAATTCTGGCCCTGGTGGACGCGGGCTGCCAGCAGGTTCAAGTGGATGAACCAGTCTTTGCCCGTTACCCGCAAAATGCTCTGGACTACGGTGTCGAAAATCTGGAGCGGTGCTGGCAGGGTGTCCCTGATCATGTCACCAAAACCATGCACATGTGCTGCGGCTACCCGAACTACCTAGACCAAACCGATTATCTCAAAGCAGATCCGCAAAGCTATTTCGACATCGCCAGGGCTGTGGACGAAAGCCGTACGGACGTTGTCTCTTTAGAAGACGCCCATCGCCATAACGACCTGGCCCTTTTGGATCACTTCCAGAACACCATCATCGCCTTTGGCGCGATTACCATCGCAAATAGCCGGGTCGAGACGGTCGATGAGGTGCGAGCGCGCCTTTCGGCCGCTTTGGATCACCTGCCAGCAGAACGCCTCATCGCCGCCCCCGATTGCGGCCTCGGGTTCCTGCCCCGGGCTTTGGCAATCGAAAAACTGACGGTCCTCTGCCAGGCTGCCAAATCTGTTTAAACCTGGGCTTAGGCCAGCATGGCCTGGAACAGATCCTCTTTCAGGTCTTCCGCATCCTCCAAGCCCACGGATAGGCGGACCATGCCGTCGCCGATCCCCATGCTTGCCCTTTCTTCAGGTTTAAGGCGCTGATGGGTTGTGGTGGCCGGATGGGTGATCAGGCTTTTGGAGTCACCCAGATTGTTGGAGATGTCGATCAGCCGCAAGCTATTGAGAAACTTAAAGGCGCGCTGCTTACCCCCTTCCAAGACAAAGGTTACCAGGGAACTGGGGCCGGCCATTTGCCGGCGGGCCAGCGCCGCTTGAGGATGACTCTCAAGGCCGGGATAGAGGACCCGAGCTACACCTGGCTGCTTTTCCAAAAACTCGGCAATCGCCGTCGCATTTCGGCAGTGCCGCTCGACCCGCAAGTCCAATGTCTCCAGGCCCTTCAACAGGACCCAGGCGTTAAAGGGACTCATGGCCGGGCCGGTGTGCCTGGTGAAGGGCTGCAATTCGTCCAGAACGTATTTTTCCGTTCCCAGGATAACACCACCCAAAACGCGGCCCTGCCCGTCAATATGCTTGGTGGCGGAATAGACCACCACATCGGCGCCTAGGTCCAAGGGCTTTTGCAGCAGCGGGGTCGCAAAGACGTTGTCGATGACCACCTTGGCATCCACCTTGTGGGCCAAGTCGCAGACCGCTCGGATGTCGATGATCTCCAGGGTGGGGTTGGCCGGTGTTTCGATGAAAACGCAGGCCGCGCCGGGGGCTAAAGCAGCCTCCCATTGGTTCAGGTCGGTCCCGTCGACCAGGACCGTCTCGATCCCGTAGCGCGGCAAAAGATCGGTGATGATAAAGAGGCACGATCCGAACAAAGCCCGGGATGCAACCACCCGGTCCCCGGCCTTTGTCAGGCTCAGAAGGGAGGTGAAGACGGCCCCCATGCCGCTGCCCGTGGCGCGGCAGGCCTCGGACCCTTCCATCAGGCGCATACGCTCTTCGAACATCGAAATGGTCGGATTGGCATAACGGGAATAAACAAAGCGATCCAAGTCGCCCTTAAAGGCGGCTTCGGCATCCTCCGCACAGCCATAGACATAGCCGGAGGTGAGATAAAGCGCTTCCGCCGTTTCCTCAAAAGGACTGCGCATCTGACCGCCCCTGACCAGTTGGGTCTGAGGTCGGTAAGACATGGCCTTTTGGTCATTTTTCATGGGTCTTAATTCCATTAGACGAACCTAGTATCTTTAAAAAATTATGCCTGCGACCAAGGCAAGTCCGCCTTCTTCCAGCCGCCCACTGTGCCCCGGTGACCGTTTTGATCCCGATCTCCTTCAAAGCCCTCGGCCACATTGAAACACTTGGTGTAGCCCAGCGAAGTCATCACTTGAGCGGCGTATTTGGATCGCACGCCCGAGCGGCACAAGAAAAGGAGACACTGATTTTTGTCAAAGGATTTTGCTTCCATTTCCTCGACAAAATCGAGATTTTGCCGCATATCCGGGAAAAATTGCCACGAGATCAGGTGGACCTCCTTGGAGAGATCACTCAGGTTCGGCAATCCCACATGGCGCCATTCTGCCTCGCTGCGCACATCGATCAGCTCGGCCTTTGTATCTTTAGCCAAGCAGTCCCACGCCGCCAAAGGCGACAGATCACCAGCATAATCCGTGCTCATAGCCTTTCTCCCTCGATCAGCGGGCAATCGCCCCTTCAAGAGGAAACGATCCTAAAGCCGCGTTTCGACAAGGTGTTTTATTTTTGGTTGCGCCTATTAGCAACTAACTTTCAGAAGCAATGTGAAAAAATCTTGCCGATAGGAGGTAAATGAGCAGCACCGGGGCTTAGGGATAGTCGCACCTTTCGGCCACCACCAACACAAATCCCCGGGGACCCTCGGTGACGCCAAATCGATATTCATTGGCTCCAACAATCAGCCTGCTATAGAGGGGTAGTTCGCCCTCCACGACCGTTTGCTCCCCGCCGAGCTGAGTAAAGGTCACCGTCAGGGGTTTGGCCTTGTCAAACCAAGCTTCAGCATTGCCATTGGCGTCCACACTGGCCTCGCCCTGCGCCGTCACCGTGACCGCATTCTGAGCAAAGCTGACCGTGTCATTGCCTTGTCCTTGCAATGAGGTGCGTACGATAAAGCGCTTGGTCACGGGCTCCTCATCGCAATTGTGCGGTGGCCGCGCTGACTCTATGAAAAAGGCAAGGCGATCAGGATCCAGTCCGCCTTCAAGCTTCGCCCGTGTCATTTGCAGCAAGCGGTCCAACTCGCCCGTCGGGATATCCCGTTCATAGCGGGCCTTCCATTCTTCGGCCACCTCAACCAGTTTTTGCAATTTTCCGGACAGGTCCTTATTGCGATCCTGAAAGGCTACCAATGCCTCTTCCATCTCGGCAATTTTTTCGCCCTGGCGCTGCACCTCGTGTTGGGCCAAGTCTTTGCCCGCCAGATAGGCATATCCAGCAAGAGCCAAAAATATAGCGATTCCAAAACAAAATTTGGCAATCCGCCACCAAAATTGACGCTGACGGCGCTTGCGATTTTCGCGCAGGCCCAAGGACATGGTATTATCTGCCTCCTCAACGACGAAGACAGCCCCCGCAAGGAAGGGTCGCCGTTGCCCCACAACTCTCTAAATTATTTTAATAATTACAAGAGTTTCCCGATTTCTTCTAGTACTCTACTAGCACTCTACCAGAGCACTCGCAAGTCCCGGCGAGATGTATACTTGCGAAGGCGGGGACTCGGGACAAAGAAAATTATCGGCCGGTGCTTTTTACAGTGGTTTCGGGCGGCGCCACCGGTTATCAGAATGAATGAATTTCGATCTGGTCATCGGCGGCGCCAAGGTCATTGACGGCAGCGGGCGGGCCGCCTTCCAAGCGGACGTAGGGGTTACCGGCGACCGTATCGCCGAGGTGGGCAACCTGGGCACAAAGCAATCCTCCAGGGCTTTGGACGGGGCTGGGTTGGTTCTTGCACCGGGCTTTATCGACGTCCACACCCATGACGACAGAGCCGTGCTGGCGACGCCCCACATGACGCCGAAAGTCAGTCAGGGGGTGACAAGCGTGGTCGTGGGGAACTGCGGGATCAGCCTTTCACCCATTGCGATGACCAGCAATCCGCCCCCGCCTCTTAATCTGATCGGAGATCAATCGGACTACCGATTTTCCAGCTTTTCCGACTATGCCCGAGCCTTTCATGAGGCGGCGCCAGCCGTCAACGTGGCAGCCCTTATCGGGCATTCTTCGCTGCGCGCTGGTGCCATGGATCAGCTTGACAGACCGGCCAGTGAGAAGGAAATCAATAAGATGGCAGCCGACTTGGATGCAGCACTTGCGGGCGGCGCCATCGGGCTCAGTTCAGGCCTAGATTATCCGCCGGCTAAGGAGGCTGAGGAGCAGGAAGTGGCCCGGCTCTGCGCACCTTTGGCACAGCGCGGAGGCATCTACACCACCCATATGCGCGATGAGGGCGATGAGATCATGGCCGCCCTGGAGGAGACCTTTCGGGTCGGCCGCACTGCCCAGGTGCCCATCGTCATTTCCCACAAAAAGTGTGCCGGCCACCGCAATTGGGGCCGCAGCAAGGAGACACTGCAGGCCATCGCCCTGGCGCGCCAAGATCTAACCATCGAGTTGGACTGCTACCCCTATATCGCCAGCTCAACGGTTCTTTTAGCCAAATACTTGGACCGGACCGAGGAAGTCCTGATCACCTGGTCCGACCCCTATCCGGAGTGTGCCGGACGTCATCTCTCCCAAATCGCCGCGGAGTGGGGCTGTTCGATTTTCACGGCCGCGGAGCGGCTTGCCCCCGCCGGTGCCATCTATTTCCAAATGGACGAGGGTGACCTGCAGAGGATCATGACCTTTGACGGTACCATGATCGGTTCGGACGGTCTGCCTCATGATAAGCAGCCCCATCCCCGCTTGTGGGGGACTTTCCCCAGAGTCTTGGGCCATTATTGTCGCGATCTCGGACTATTGGAGCTTGAGCAGGCGGTCCATCGCATGACCGGGAAACCGGCCAGTGTTTTTGGGCTGGAAGGCCGGGGCGAGATCCGCCCGGGTGCCTATGCGGACCTGATTCTTTTTGATCCGGATAAGATCATCGACAAAGCGACCTTTGCGGAGCCCTGCCAGGCCGCAGACGGTATTGAAGCCGTGCTGGTCAATGGACAGATCGTATGGCAGGACAAATGCCACAGCGGCGCCGGACCCGGCCAACTTTTGCGGCGCAAGGCGCGCTAACCGGCTTGATGGGACCGAAAGGAAACCGGACCCTGACCCAACGCCGCTCCTAGCACGCGGTTCAGACGGCCCGAGCGGACCAAATCCGTTGCCCGCGTCAAGTCCTCGGTCAAGGATCGGTCGTCGTCCAAATAGTCCACTTCTTCTCGCACCGCATCGTGAATCGCCCCGGCGACCGCGCAGACACGGTCGGGCGCCCGCAAATCCAGGGCTTGCGCGGCGACCATCAGTTCGCAAGCGATCACCGCGGCCAGATGCCCAAGAGCCTCTTCGGCCTTGCGGACTGCGGCCAAGGTCATGGGGCAATCGTCTTCCACGTCATAGAGGGAATCGGTCGCAAGGCTTGCCGGCTGGCCCAATCGGGCGATTTCCTTAACCAAGCATTGGGCGTTCAATGACAGCATGGCCAGGCCGATACGCAATCCCTGACGGGTCGTCAACCGCTCCGGCAAATCGGTCAACTTGGCCTCGCTGATGCGCCGCAACCTGTTACTGCTCAAACTGGCCACCTGGTGAACCGCCAAAGCCAAGGAATCGAAGGAAAGGGCCATGCCGGGGGTGTGGAAATTGCCCGTTGAGAGGATCTCCTCGCCCTCAACCATCACCAAAGGATTATCCCCTGCCCCGTTCAGTTCGCCGAGCAGATGCGCGCGCACAGCCTCCAAGGCGGTGAACAGGCTGCCATGCACATGGCTGACACAGCGCAGGCTGATGGGGTCTTGTAGCCGCCGGGGCGCGCCATCTTGGAAAAGGTCGCTGCCCATCCATTTGGCCCGCAAGCGCTCGGCGGCCAGGACCTGGCCGGGGGCCGGTCGGGCCGCGGCGATGCGCCCGTCCAGAGGTGATGGATTGGCGCGGAAGGCCTCAAAGCTGAGAATCACGACCGCCTCCAAGGCCTCCAACAAACGATGGCAATCCGTGTGAACCAAGGCCCCCATCCCGGTAGAAATGGCGTTGGCGGCGCAAATGGCCACACCCTCTTTGGCAGCCAGGGAAAGGGGAGCGATGCCCGCTTCCCGCAAAGCTTCGCTGGCCGGCATGCGCTGGCCGCGCCAGATCACCAGTCCCTCACCGATCAGGCCCAGACCCAAATTGGCCATCAAAGGCAGATCCGAAGCCCCCACCGAACCTATTGACGGCACCACGGGGCAGATATCAGCCTGCAAAACCTTAATGATTTGATCTATCACCTGGGGCCGAACGCCGGAGCCCCCTTGAGCCATACCGGCGGCACGAGCAAAAAGGGCGGCCCGAACAGCGGGTCTGGGCAGCTCCGGCCCGGTTCCGCAGGCCCTGGCCACCATCATGAGCCGACTGTAGCCGTCCCGGTCTTCTTGGGAGACCTTGTTTTCCACCTGATTGCCCAAGCCGCGGGTCAGGCCATAGACCGGCCGATCTTCACGTTCATAGCGTTCCAACACCGCACGGGCGCGGCTCACCAGGTCTCGGGTCTCTTCAGACAAGACCACCGGCCGAGCCTCTCTGGCAACCTCGGCGACGTTGTCGGGTTCCAGATGATCCCGCCCCAGCTGAATTCCTTCGGCCATTCGTTCCTCGTTCAAAGATGATCTGCCGGCAAAATAACTTTACGCCTTTACCCAAGAGTCGTTACCCTAAGCCACCAACAGGGACAAGGATGGGCAATTCCCATGTTTTCGTTAGGCCGCCGAGCCAAGATTACCGACCTTATCGAGGCGTTGGAAAAGCGCGCCGATGAGCTCATGACCCACGAAATGGACATGGTACAGAAGTTCAAGGCCCAATATGCCGATCCGGACCCTGGCCATCACCATGATGTTCTCTGCTTGGAGGTGATCCTTAGAAACGTGAAAATCCGGCGCAACTACGGGGTCGACCACAAAAAATTGGCCGCCCGCTCCATCGAATTTGAGCGTAAGAGCACTTCAAAGGCCTAATTCGCGACCTCAGCCGCCCTTCAGCGGTGGCATAATGGCCAGATTATCATCAGCCTCCAGATTTCGGCTGGCCCGTTCCGACTTGGGCACCGAGGTGCCGTTTAGGATAACCAAATAGCTGCCATCCTCGGGCATTCCGAGTTGTCGAATCACATCGGCCGGGGTAGCACCCGACGGCACGTCAACTTTGCCCAAGTTGCGCTCGCTGCCCGGCGGCAAAAACCGTCCCAAGCGCCCCCCGGTCTTGACCGTGATCTGCACTAGAAGGGCCGCGAGGCCGGTGAGGCAATGCCCTGCGTGCACTCCAAATAAGCATCCATGACCAGATGGGGATCCTTGAGCAGTCGATCCTTCCATTCGCCCAACTTGACCTGGGTCTGAATGAGGCCGCGCACCACCCCCACATGCTGGGTGAGCCCTAGGGCCAAGGCCCCGACAATCACATCCCCATCAAATTCCAGACGCAGATACTTGAAACCCTCGTGGTCGACGGCCTCTGCCCGCTCACCGCCGGGAACGCCCATCCATAAACCGAAGGAGCTGGAGATGAGTTCCAGAGTATTGAGCACGTTCATGGACAAGCTGCCCCGAAATTTGGTCGTTTGGCCCGCCATGTTCAAAGCGGCAATGCGCCCATGCTCGCTGGCCGTCGGCTGAATGGCGTGAATTTCCTGGTTTCCGGTGGAAAAATCCGGTCCCTGGGCCACGTCGCCCGCGGCATAGATACCCTCTACCGAAGTCTGAAGATTGTGATCCACCAAAACGCCAATGTCGGTGGCCACGCCGCTACCATCGAGGAAATCGATGTTGGGGCGCACACCTGTGGCGCAGACCACCAGATCCGCCTCTACGCTAGAGCCATCCCCCAGAGAAAGGGTCATCGCATCGCCGTTCTCAACAATGGAATTAACCCGGGTGGAGGTTAGAACACGCACGCCTTGGTTCTCGCACCAGCGCTTGATCATTTCACCGCCGATTTCATCCATCATGCGCGGCAGCATGCGGTCTTCCATTTCGACCACGGTGAGGTCCACCTTGCGCGCGGCCAGCGCCTCAAGAACGATACAACCAATGAAGCCCGCGCCCATCAAAACGACCCGCGACCCCGGGGCGGCTTTGTCGGCAATGGAGCGGCCATCTTCAAGGGTCCAGCAATTGACGATTCCCGGCAGATCCATGCCCGGGATGGGCGGCCGTGTAGTGTGAGAGCCGGTGGCGATTAGCAGCCGATCGTAGGGAAGTTCCTCATCACTGGCTAAGTATACGGATTTTTTGGCTGTATCCACGCCGGTGACCCGGTCCTGGCGCAGGCTGATAGAGAGCTTGTCATAGTGATCCTCGCCGTGACGCAAGTGCGTCCCCTCCTCCGCGACGTCCTCCGCCAAGAGGTAGGGTAAGGCCATTCGAGAATAAGGTGCCTCATTTTCGCCACCGATCAGGGTGATCTCGGCAGATGGGTCGGTCCGACGAAGGGTCTCTGATGCAATAACCCCGGCAGGGCCGGTCCCAACAATTACGTGTTTCATATTTCGTTCCTCACAGGTCCATCAGCGGCGTGACCCGCTCAAATTCTTCGGACATTCG
>JBCCHN010000154.1:0-12164 GCA_039028695.1 Pseudomonadota bacterium | reverse complement strand
TGCATCAGCGGCATGGGGCTCTTCGCCGGGCCGCCGCCCGATGTATCCCTGGCCCACGCGGTGGTGGATGAAACCCGATCACGCCAGACCAACATCAGCAAAAGCAAGATCTTCATGTGGGTCCTGCCGGTGGCCTTCGCCATCCTGCTCATCGGTTTCTTTTTCGCCGACGTACCGGCCCCCGCGGGCGGCCTGGACCCGGTGGTGCTCTAGACCCGCTGGCGAAGGCTAGCGATCGTAGGGTACCGAGATCCAAAGAATCTTGGCCGGCGTTGCGGCTTTTGGGGCATTATCATCCGAGCCTTTTCGGCGAGTGCCCGCCTTGCTTTCCTTTACCCCGGACCTGTGTAGCGTCACCAACGCGTGCGGGATGCGGCCGTCCATCTGCAGGGAGTCCCCTTTGCGCAAGGTAATCGGGTCGTGCCCCTTCATGTGGACGGCAATGACACCACTGCGAACATAGAGGAAATCCTCGCTGTTGTGCCGATCCCAGGACCGAGGCTTGGGCAATTCCGTGCCCTTGACCTCAGTTTCGAAGACATAGAGGTGCCGGTCGGCGAAATCGGGTGCCAGCAGATGATGGCGGAACTGCGCCGTCTCCTGGCGTGCGCCCGCTCCGGCCCGGGTCACCGCAATGCCGCCGGCGACCGGTGCTTGTCCTGACACCAGAGCTGCCAGGTCCAGCTTCAGCCCCTGGGCCAGTTTGTAGAGGCTGTCGTAGGTGGGGGACATTTCACCCCGTTCGATCTTGGACAGGGAGGCGCGGGAAAGGCCGGTTTCCTGACTTGCCGTTTCCAGGGTCAAGCCGGCCGCCTTGCGCAGGGCCCTGACCCGCTGACCCAATTGGATTTGAGCCCGATCCGCCGACGAGACGTCTTGGTCGGCGGTGTCTTTGTTGGCGATATCTGGGGAGGTGATATCTGGGGCGACACTCTTTTTCTCCGAACGGCGGGTTTTTTTTAGGCGAGAGGGGACGCTTGGCATCTTGACGATAAAAATCCATTATAATAGAATTCTATTATTATAGAAAAATATCTTATCTTTGTCGAGCCTGGCGAGCGGTGGCTTTCGGGACGGGGGATGCTGTGGGCGGCCTGTCGTTTGGCCAAATTGGCTCTGGGCCAGGATCGGAATAGGCCCCGAGTTGGCGGTGGCGCGGTGACCCATCAGACTGTTTTTCAAGAAGGGGTGAGTTCGATGGGGAAAAATGCCTCGAGGCCCAATGGCTTGGCGGGAAAGGATGACGGAGGTACGGGCCGAGGCCGCTTGTTCGGCATCGGGCTGGCGGCTTTGGCGGCGGTCTTTGCTAGCAGCGCCGGGCTTTTGTTGCGATTCGCGGGCGAGGCGGATCCCTGGGTGCTTCTGGTCTATCGTGCGCTGGGCTTTACCGTGGCGGTTTTTCTGTTTGTCTGGTGGCAGCAGGGTCGAAGCGTCGGCGGCCGGACGATTGGCGGCATGGTCGCCGCCTTCCTGAACATTGGGCGGCCGGGTATCATCGTGGCCCTTAGCCTCGGCGGCGCCTTCATTGCTTTTTTGCTGGCCTTGTCCCAAACCTCGGTGGCCACGGTGGTGGCGGTCTTGAGTCTGTCTCCCCTCTTCGCAGCGGTGATCAGCCGGGTCTTCTTGGGCGAACGCTCGTCACGGATGGCCTGGCTGTCTATGGCCGCCGCCCTTGCAGGAGTCGTCCTGGTCATTTGGGGGGATCTTGCCTCGCCGAGCGGCCTGCGCCTATCGCCGCAGGGTCTGACCTATGCCTTCCTGGCCTGCCTAGGTTATGCCATTGCCATTGTGGGGCTCAGGGCCGGTAAGGCCAAGGACATGAGCCCGGCCACTTGCTTGTCCGGCGTGGTGGCGCTGGCCGTGTCCCTTTTAGTGTGTCTTATTATGATAGGCAGCTTGAAAGCCGCTGGCCATGTTGTCGCGATTGGGTTGTTGTTGGGAACCGTTCAAATCGGCGCCCAATACATCTTGCTGACCATCGCGACCCGCTATGCCACCGCCGCCGATGTGGCGCTGGTGATGATTTTGGAAATTGTCCTGGCGCCCATTTGGGTGTGGCTTTTTGCCGGCGAGGCGATGCCGGGCCTTGGTGTTGCCGGCGGTGTGGTGATCGTGGCGGCCCTGATTATCAACACCATGGCGGCGCGGCACGGGGAAGGCTCCTAGCCGCCACAGCCAGCCATCCCGCGCGGTCGCGCTTTAGGCTTTCCAAGGTTTCAGAAAAGGTTCTAAAAAGGGGCTCTAAGAAGTCTTCGCCTTTTGAAATAAGGATTTTCAAGGATAGGCGGCGGAGCAGCGTAAGCGTCGGAGGAACTAAAGGCCGCAGAAACAAGACGGCTCGTCTGGAAAAGCGGCGATGCAACGAACCAGTGCGGCATCGCGGAATTTACCGACGCGAATCTCTGTCATTCTGTGAGCCGCTGGAGTAAATCTTCTTGGAAATCCAAATCGTTTTATTGGTCTTGGCTTCGGCTGCGCTGCATCCGCTTTGGAATCTGCTGGTCAAAAAGAACCCGGATCCTCAGCTTGGATATATCTGTTTGGTTTTCGTGATGGGCCTCAGCGCGCTGGTGCATGGTCTTGTCGTCGGCGCCGACTTCTCGGCGGTTTTGCCTGTTTGGCCGTTCGTTGCTTTGTCGATTTGCGGTCAGATTTGCTATGGAATCGGTTTGACGGTCACCCTAAAGCGGGGCGATCTTTCGGCCTACTATCCGATTATTCGGGCGTCACCGGTGTTCGTCGTGATCGTCAGTGTACTGCTGCTGGGCAAGACCTATTCGCCGATCGTTCTGCTGGGCATTGGAATGGCCGTGGCGGGGAGCTTTCTGCTTTTATACCGGCGCGGCACGCGATTCTTAGAAGATCCCCGTACCCTTATGTTCGCCTGCCTGGCAATGTCCGGCACGGGTATTTATTCCCTGGCGGATGCGCGCCTCATGCAATCCATTTCACCGCCGGTCCTGGTATTTTTTGTCGAAATGTTGGTTCTGCCCGTCTTTTTCGTTCAATGGCTGCGACAGCGTGCCGTGGCGCCCGCTGTGGCGCCAACGATTATAACACCGACAATCCGAATTTCGTCCCTCACCCGGATTATTTTGCCCGGCATGATTGCTTATTCGTCCTATTATCTGATTCTCGTGGCTTATCAACTGGGTGGCGAAGTGGCAATCGTGACGTCCTTGCGCCAAGCCTCGATACCCATTTCAGTCGCGCTTGGAGGTTTGTTCTTGCGTGAAGGGGCCATGCTGCGCCGTTTTATCGCTGCCAGCGTTCTGGCGTTGGGAATCGTCATCATCGCGCTTTACGGGTAATATGTCTTGATTGAAAAATGGAGTAGGCTGGATTCTCAAGCCTGCCTTCCCAGATAGGGGTGACCCGTGCCCTTGGCCGGTGGAACTCAATAGAAAAGGACACCAAGGCCGTGCGTGCCGATCCGCAGAGCGCCCATATTATCACCCATCGGGAGGTGCTTGCCCGCCTGGACGGCGCCGAGAAGAAGCGGTTGCTGGCGCGCTCGGACCGGGCCGGTCTGGAGCGCTTGGCGGTGCATGGCGGCGCGGCTGTGCTCATCGGGTGGCTGATCGGGGCGCAGGTGCCGGGATGGCCGTTTTTGCTCTTGATCCAAGGGATGCTGCTGGTCTTCCTTTTTGCGCCTCTACACGAGACCATTCACAAGACGGCCTTTGCCAGCGATGGGCTTAACCGGGTTGTCGCAGCGGTCTGCGGCTTTTTGCTCCTGATCCCACCCGGCTGGTTCCGCTATTTCCACTTTGCCCACCACCGCCATACCCAAGACCCGGAACGGGACCCGGAGCTGGCCTTTCCCAAACCCAAAACTCGGCGGGACTATTGGCTGTTTCTTACCGGCTGGCCGGTGTGGAAGGGCCTGGCCCAGGCCCTGTGGCGAAACGCCTTGGGGTATGACGGGAAGAACGGGCAGGCGGAGGCTTTCGTACCCCGGGGCAAACGGCGCGAGATTTGCGGCGAGGCGCGGCTGTTCCTGGTGCTTTATGGCGTTCTTGCCCTTTTCGTTGTCTCTGGCAGTGGGGTCGGGCAGATCCTTCTGTGGGCCTGGATCGTTCCTGTGATCGTCGGCCAGCCTTTCCTGCGCGCCTTTTTGCTGGCTGAACACGCCCTCTGCCCCGAAACCAGCAACATGTTGGTGAATACGCGCACCACCTTCACCCATCGGCTGCTGCGATTTTTGACGTGGAACATGTCGTTTCATATCGAACATCATGCCTTGCCGGCCGCCCCCTTTCATTGTCTGCCGCGGCTGCATGAGCATCTGCGCGATCATCTTGGCGTCACGGCACGGGGCTATCAGTCCTTCCACCGGCAATACCGGGCGAGTCTCTAGGTCCCCGCCATGTTTGACCTGGTCTTGATCATCACGCCCATTGCTTTGCTCGACAGCACGTCGATCATTCCCTTGTGCATCGTTCTCTTGGTGATCCTGCTCAGCGGTCCCGCGCCCTTGGGGAGGAGCGGGGCCTTTCTGACCGGGATTTTCGTCACCTACTTGATTTGCGGCCTGTTGATCTTATTCGGTCTGCAATCGGTCTTTGACGCGGTCAACGACTATGCCCTGGAGGTTTGGAAAAACCCCAATCGGGAGGAGCTGATCTTCCAGCTGGTCGTCGGGCTGGTGTTACTGTTTTTCGGCTTCCGCAAGATGCGGGGTCGCAAGAGGGAGTCTAGCGAGACGCCCACTGCCCCTGAGACCGATGGGATGACGGCGATCCAGGCGTTTCTGTCCGGGGCCGGCCTGACGATCGTGGGCATGCCGGGCGCGGTGCCCTATCTGGCGGCCATCGACTTGGTCTTGAGAAGTGACGTGACCAGAAACCAGGAGATCACCGCACTGGTGCTTTATAATATCGCTTTTGTCGTTCCCTTGGCCGCCATCGTGGCCTTGCGCCTGGCGCTGGGAGAGCGGGGGCAAGAGCCCTTGGATCGGGTCAGAGGGTTCTTCGAGCGATGGGGGCGTCGGATCGTGATCGCTCTGATGCTGGCCCTCGGGGCGATTCTAGTGGCCGATGCCATCGGCTGGTTCCTCGGCACGCCGCTGATCCCGGTTTAAAGCTGCTAGCGCTTCACCTGAAAAACTTCCCATTCGTTTTCAATGCCCTTTAGGCGTTGCAGACCGCGAGAATCAAAATGGATATCGGTCTTTCCCACCAATAGATCTGCAACCGTCCGGGAGACCAAAATCTCCCTGGCGTCGGCGAGGGATTGGATACGAGCGGCGAGGTGCACATTGATGCCGCCAATGTCATCGCCACGTAGCTCAATTTCGCCGGTATGCACCCCCACCCGGATCGATAAGCCGATCTCGTCCATGCGCTCGACCAATTGCAGGGCGCTTTCCAAGGCTCGATCCGGCCCGTCGAAGGTGGCCAGCACTCCATCCCCGGTCGACTTGATAAGGCGGCCCCGATGCAGGGCGATGCTTTCCGAGATGGCCTGATCGTGCCGGTCCAGCATGTCGCGCCAAACATCATCACCATGCCGTTGGGCTAATTCCGTGGACCCCACGATGTCGGTCATGAGGACGGTGGCCAGGACCCGGTCTTTATTGACGATGCGGTCCTGATCTCCCGCCAGGAAGTCTCGGATCGCGTCCAAAGAGGTTTCGGTCTCGCCGACCCAAAAAACGTGACCGCCGGCACCGGCGGGGACAAACTGTGCCTTCGGCAGCATTTCGGCCAAGTGACGGCCGGCGGCGAATGGCACTTGCTGATCGTCCTGGCGGTGAAGAACCAGTGTCTCTGTTTGAACGGCCGGCAGGATGTCCAGGACATCGATGGCAAAATTGACGTCAAAATAACGGCGCATGGCATTGGGCGTTCCTGCAAAACGCTCGATGCGCGCAAACATTTTGCACATGGCGGCATCGGTCGCCAGGTGAGGCGCCAAGGCCGACAAGGCCACGCCACCGCCTCGCCCCCAATCTTCCAGCCACGTGAGGAGGTTTTCGCGCCGCACCGACTCGCGATGCATGTGTGGGTAGGCCGGCGAGGCACAGGCTTTGCCGTAGGCGCCTACGGCTATGATGCGGCTGATCCGATCCGGATGGGTCGCCGCGGTCAGAAAGGCCAGGGGGCCGCCTTCTGAATAACCCAGAATGCTCGCCCGCCGGCTGCCCGCGGCATCCAGAACCGCGATCAGATCGTCCATTCTTTCTTGCAGCGTGGGTGTGCCCTCCAAAGGGTCCGACAAGCCCTGTCCCCGCTTGTCGAAGCTGATGACCCTGGTGAAGGCGGAGAGGCGCCGCAAATACCGGGTATAACCAGGAAAATCGTGGAGCAGTTCCACATGTGAAATCAGTCCGGGCGCGATGATCAAATCCTGGTCCCCGTCACCCATGACTTGGTAGGCGATGCTGAGGCCGTCACTGTCGGCGAACTGGGTTTCGGGAAGGCTCATCCAGGCGACCATAGGCAGGCTAGCGTTGGCGGGTCAAGCCGAGCTGCCGAGGACACCGGCTGTTGGCGCGAATTCGCCCGCTGTCAGCACCCCTTCCTTTTGTCGGCTTTTGCGGTGATACTTGGAGATTGTAACCCGGCGGAAGGCCCTATGACCGACCTGCAAGAGATCGTTGACGCCATCGCGGCAAGCTGTTCGAGAGAGGTCGATCGGGGTGCAGTGGCGCGCTATATCCCGCAACTGGCGCACGTGGACCCCATGCAGTTCGGCATCGCGGTGGTCACTGGGACGGGCGAGGAATTTGTCGCCGGTGACTGCGACGTGGGCTTTTCCATCCAAAGCGTCTCCAAGGTTTTTACCTTGACCTTGGCCTTGCAAAAGGTCGGCGATGCGCTGTGGGATCGCGTAGGCCGAGAGCCGTCGGGCGATCCTTTTAACTCGATCGTTCAGCTGGAGCATGAGGCGGGGCTGCCGCGAAATCCCTTTATCAACGCCGGCGCCATTGTTATTGCCGATGTTCTGTTGGCAGGGGGCACGCCAGCCGCCGCTCTTGATGAGGTCGTCACTTTATTGCGCCAGATCGGGGAGGACTCCTCCATTGCTGTGGACGGGGCCGTCGCCAAGTCTGAGATCGCCCACGGGGCGCGCAATATGGCTCTGGCTAGTTTTATGAAGGCCTACGGCAACTTGAAGAACGAACCCGTAGAGGCCCTGCAGCTCTATTCCAACGCTTGTGCCATTGCCATGTCTTGCCGCCAGTTGGCGCGGGCGGGCCGTTACCTGGCGTGGGATGGGCACAATGGGCCGAAGGGGCCCGTGGTGACTTCGAGCGAGACGGCCCGCCGGGTCAATTCTCTAATGCTGACCTGCGGTCACTATGACGGCTCGGGCGAATTCGCTTATAGCGTCGGCATCCCGGGTAAGAGCGGGGTCGGCGGTGGTATCTTGGCGATCGTTCCGGGGATCGCCTCGATCGGTTGCTGGTCGCCGGGCCTCAATGCCGTGGGAAATTCCATGTTGGCGACAAAGGCGCTCGAGCTTTTGGCGGCGCGCACCGGCTGGTCGGTTTTTTCCGGACAGAGCTGAAGTCCGTTCGGTCGCCTTGATTATTCCGGGGACGGGAACGTTCTTGGGCGCGACGCATCAAATGCCGGTGGTGAGAACTTCGCAGATGTGAATCTCGGGCTCGATGTCCGTGTAGTTGACAAAGTCGGCCATCATCTCTTCGCCATGCAGGGTCAGGGCCTTGGTCAGGCAAGCCTCGTCTTCAAAGTCTACATGGGTAATGCAGTGTAGGTCCGATGGGCTTCCGTCCATGAGTGAGGCGACCTTTTCCACCTCGATGGAGCGCAACCCGCAGTCAGCCAAGAGGCGCCGCGACATGGTCACATGATGATTGACGTAGTAGTCGAAGTCAAAACGGGTGCCTTTGGATTTTTGGTACAACAGGGTTACGCGTATCATTTTTTTTTCAGCCTTTAAAAGTGTGTGGAGGGAATGGCCTTTTAAACGAAGCCTTGAAGTGTCTCTCAATCAAGACGCTTTTTAAAGCGAAGGGCGGCCACCGCCAAGCCGACCACAAAAAAGCCGGCCAGCCACAAGACATCATAGGGCATTTCCGCCAGGGTGGCGTCCCTTAGCGTTACACCGCGCACGATCCTCATGAAATGGGTCGCCGGCAGCCCCTCGGCGATGTACTGCGCCTCCATTGGCATCCCCTCGTAGGGAAACATGAAACCGGACAAAAGGATGGAGGGAATCAAGATAAAGACCATCATCTGCATGGCTTGCAGCTGGGTTGTGGCGAGAGTGGACAGAACCAGCCCCACCGACAAGCAGGCGCCGATGAACAGCAAGGTGCCGAAAAAGAGATTGAGCAGGTTCCCCCAAAAATGCACGTCGAAGAGGAGGTATCCCAGCACCAGAATGATGCCGGCCTGGATGAGGCCGATGAAGACATAAGGCGTAATCTTGCCGATCATCAGCTCCAAGGGCCGCACGGGCGTAGTGATCAACATTTCCATGTTGCCCCGCTCGTGCTCGCGAACGATGGCCGCCGAGGTAAAGAGGATCATGGTCATGGTCAGAATAATGCCCACCAGGCCGGGCACGGTGTTGACCGCCGATCGTTGCTCTGGGTTATAAAAAAGCGCCACTTCGAAGGTCGCGGTGTTGCGGTTGGGCGGCTCGTGAAGCAGCTCGGTCAAGGGCATGTTGCGCAAGCCTTGGATCGCACCGGAGACCATGGTGTCGGTACCGTCCACGATCCATTGCGCCACGGGTCGGCTGGTTTCCTCCATGGTGGAGGGGGGCAGGCCCATATTGACACTGGGGCTTCTGGCCAAACGTTGGGTCAGGTCTTGCGGCAAGATCAGCACTGCTCGCACGCTGCCGTCGCGCACCGCCGCTTCAGCCTCGGCGATGGAGCTGAAAAGGGCGCTGAATTTCACCACGCCGGTCGCCTCCACGACGCTGACCAAGACCCGACCCACCGCGGACCCGCTATGGTCCACCACGCCAACGGGGATATCGCGAATCTTGGTGTTGATGGAATAGCCGAAGAGAACAAGCTGAATAAGCGGTATCATGATGATCATGCCGAAGGTCACCCGGTCGCGCCGCAACTGGGTCAATTCTTTTTTTATGATGGCAAAGATGCGGCGCAGTGGGATCATGGCAGAGGGATCATAATTTCGGTTGATTTGTCTTGGTGACGAAGACGTCTTCCAGGTTTGCACGGACCGTCTCGACGTGAGAGGCGGCCTTTGCAATGGGCAGTCTGGCGAACCAGCTTTGCGGCTTGGCGATGTCCTGCGCCACGAGCACCCGCAAGCGCGCGCCGATTTGAGCCGCCGACACCACCTCGGGCAGGCGGATGAGCGCCTCGCGCATCTGCCTTAGGTCGGTGCCGGCTATTTCCAATACCGAGGCGCCCACGTTTTCCATCAAGACCTTGGGGGAGTCGTCGGCCCGTTTCACGCCAGCCTCCAAAATGGCGATGCGATGGCAGCGCTCGGCCTCGTCCATGAAATGGGTGGAGACGACGATGCTGGTGCCGCCGTCGCTCAGGTCAAAGAGCTGCTCCCAAAATTCCCGGCGCGTCTCGGGGTCGACCGCCGAGGTGGGCTCGTCGAGAAACAGAAGCTTAGGGTCTTGAACCACGGCGGCGGCGAGGGCCAGTCGCTGACGTTGGCCACCGCTCAGCTTGCCGGCGAAGCGGCCCTTGATGTCGCCGAGCGAATAGCGCTCGATCAGGTCCGCCATGCGCGCGTGGCGTTGCTGACGGGACAGGCCATAGATGTCGCAGACGAATTTCAGGTTCTCTTCGACCGTCAGATCCTTATAGAGGGAAAAGGATTGGGTCATATAGCCAACGAGAAAACGCAGGGCCTCGGCGTCCTTAGGCAGGGAGAGGCCCAATATCTCGATCGATCCTTCCGACGGTGTGAGCAGCCCGGTGAGCAGCCGCATGGTGGTGGTTTTGCCACAGCCATTGGGACCCAAAAACCCATAAATCGTGCCGGCGGAAATCGACAGGTCCAGATTGTCGACGGCCTTAAAGTCGCCGAACCTTTTGCTGATCCCTTTCGCGTTTACGACGATGGGCGCCGTGACGGCGGTGGCGTCGGCTGCAGAAGCGGTCATGGAAGGGCAATTTCAACGGGTACGCCGTTGGGAAGTTCCGAGGCGCTGTCTGGCAGTTGAACTTCAGCCAAATACATGAGCCGTGCCCGGTCTTCTTCATTGAGGCCGTAGTAGGGGGTGAAGGAGGGGTCCGAGGAGATCCAGCGCACTTCCCCCTCGATGGGGTTGGCCAGGCTGTCCACATGGATCATGAGTTTGTCGCCCTGCTTGATTTTGGTGCGGTAGGGCTCGGGCACATAGACCCGCGCATAGGGCGCCGCCCCGGCAAGCATGATGGCCACGGGGCTGCCGCTGGTGACCCGTTCGCCCAGGTTCCAGGGCAGGCTGTCGATCCAGCCATCCCGCGAGGCCTTCACGGTCAGGTCGTCCAGGATCTTTTCGGCATATTTCAGGTTGGCTTGGGCGATGCCCAATTCAGCCTCGGCCTTTTGAAGGTCCTCCAACCGGGTTCCGGATAAAAGCTCTTTCAGGTTTTCCTGGTTCCTCTGCAGTTCTGCTCGTGCTACGTCGCGCGCCGATAAAACCAAATCGTACTTTGCCTGACTTGTGGTTCCGCTGCTCACCAGTTTTTCAAAGCGGGTGAAGGCGGTTTCCGCCTCCACCACCTTGGCTTGGGAGGCGGCGACCTGAGCCCGGGCCTGAGCAATGTCTTCCTCGCGCGGGCCGGCCCTTTTTTCATCCAGGTTGGCCTGTGCCAGGGCCACCTCGGCGGTCCAGCGCTCCACCTCTGCCTTTTGGCCCCGGTCATCCAGCCGGACCAGAACCGTGCCCTTGTCCACATAGGTTCCTCTGGACACCGGCAAGGCGACGATCACCTCGTCGGCGGTGGCGGTGAGGGCGACCCGGTCCCGCTCCAAGGTGCCCAGGGCGACACCGGACGGGCCCTCGTCGCAAGCCCCCAGAAGGGCGGTGCTAAAAAGCGCCAAAAGCGCGAAAGAAAAAGAAGTGCTTATTTTCATGACATCAAGACTCTACAGGGGAACGATTTGACGCTAAAGCAATTATGTCGAGTATTCTCAGGGATCAGGTACGGCATTCTTCGCGCAATATCGATCATCGCAGAGAAGCCCTCTCTCTTTGGGGAGCCGAGCGACAAACAAGCGTTATTCATTTCAACAGACGATCACGAATTTTTTGATCAAAATCCATTAAGAAGGCACTACATTTTTGACGACGAAACAAGCGTTCTCGGAAGGAAAGCCCTATGACCGCACCTACGTTCTCCCGCGCTCCTCTTTTCAGCATCCTGGCGGCGCTATTCATGTTTCTTGCCGTGCCCGCCCAAGCGGCCAAGGACCCTGTCTATACCCCTTGGCTCAGCGACGTGGGGGCAAGCGGCTATGACGTGGTCGCTTACTTTACCGAAGGCAAACCCGTGGAGGGCTCTGACGCCTTCACGGCGGACTATAACGGCGCCGAGTGGCACTTTTCTTCCGCCGAGAACCGGGACGCTTTTGCCGCCGATCCGGCCAAGTACGCTCCCCAATATGGCGGCTATTGCGCCTACGCCGTGTCCCAGGGCTATACCGCGAGCACCGTGCCCGAGGCTTGGAAGATCGTGGACGGGAAGCTCTATCTGAATTACAGCCTGTCGGTTCGCGACCTGTGGGAAGAGGACATTCCCGGCAACATTGCCGCCGCCGATGGCAACTGGCCCAAAGTGCTTGAGGAGTGATTGGGTCGTATTGGTGATATGCTTGAGGCAGGGAGATATCCGGCCTACAGTCGATCACCTTATGCGGACCGTTTTCTCAACACAGGTGGCCAGTTATGGGCGAGCGTGACAGCCCCCTTTTCAGCTTCGCCATTTTGGCGGATACCCACCTGACTAAGGATGAGGCCGTGTCCGCCGAAGGCCGCGAGGTTTCCGGCGACAAGCTGGCGGCCCTCTATGACGATATGGTGGGCCGCATCAATGCCATGAGGCCGGCCTTCGTGGTTCATCTGGGCGATATCACCGACCCGGTCCCGGTCTCGACGGATTTCAGCGATTCGGCGCAGGCCTTTCACAAGGCCTCGCAAGTCTTTTCCATGCCCTACTACCTGGTGCCCGGCAACCACGATGTGGGCGAAAAGATTCACCCGGCCCT
>JBCCHN010000153.1:0-12299 GCA_039028695.1 Pseudomonadota bacterium | reverse complement strand
GCTTCGGTGACCAGGATGGAGCGCTTGCAAATTGGGGCAAAGAGGGCGACCTGATCCACCTCTTGAAAGGTGTCCTTGCCCAGATCGCGCCGGCTGATGGCCCCGGCGATCACCACCAAGGGCGAATAAGCCAAATGGGCTTCCGCAACAGCGGTCGCCAGATTGACCACCCCTGGGCCTGCTTGAGCGCCCAACACGATGCCCGGCCCCCCGGTGATGCGCGCATAGGCGTCCGCCATGTGCCCGGCCGCCCGCTCGTCCCGCGCACCCAGGTAGTCGATTTCGCCGCCCTGATAGAGGGCGTCATAGAGCTCCAACATGGAGCCGCCCAATAGGCCGAAGACGCAGCCCACCCCTTGGTCTCTCAAGACCCGATAGACCGCTTCTCCACCGGTTATTCTTTGTGCATCCGTCACAGGTGCCATCCCGCTTTCAATCCCTCAAAGACCGCTTCTTCCGCCGTGCGCGGCACCACGCAGTCGCCGATAGCCAACACATCGGCATCAATCCCCTCCAGGTCACCTTCCAAGGCCGCGTCGCTTTCATGACCCAGGGACAGTACCAGGCTGTTAATTCCCTCAAGTACGATAGGCTCTTCGCATAAGGTGTCCTGAAAATAGACGGTCTCTCCATCCGTTCCGAAAAGGCGGGCATGGGTCTTGATGGTAACGCCTAGTTTGTGCAGCCGACCCACATAATGATTGCGAGTATAGAGCTGCAAGCTCTCGCCAGCCATGGCGGCGTTCACGCAAAGTGTCACCGCACATCCGGACTTGGTGAGCCGTTCGGCAAGGCCTAATCCAATCCAATCTGCTCGCCAGTCAGCGATCACCACCGAGGCGCCAATGTTGACCCTGTCGCGCAGAACCTCCCAAGCTGTCACCACATGGGCTTCCTCTAAGCCCTCGAGTGCTGGCACCCTTGGGGTGGCACCGGTGGCGAGCAGAACCACATCGGGTCTTTCGCTTTCGATCAAGGGACGGTCTGCTCTCGTTGACGTATATATCGCCACGCCGGTTTGTTCCATCTCCCGTTCCAGATTGGTGATGATGCCACCGAATTCCTCCCGGCCAGGTAAACACTGGGCCAGGCGCGCCTGGCCGCCCAACTGCCCCTCCCGCTCGTAAAGCGACACCGTGTGGCCCCGTGCCGCGGCAATGGCGGCCGCTTTCATGCCGGCGGGGCCACCGCCAACGACCATGACCTTTTTGGCGTCGCTGGTGTTGGACAGGGCGCCATAGTCTAGCTCGCGTCCGCTTTCGGGATGCTGAATGCAGGAAATACCCAAGCCCTTGTGAGCTCGGCCGATGCAGGCTTGGTTGCAGCCGATACAAGCCCGGATGTTTTCAAGGTGACCTCGGCGTGCCTTGGCGGGCATCTGCGGGTCGCAGATCATGGCACGGGTCATGCCGCAAAGGTCCGCTTGGTCGGCCGCGATCATTCCTTCGGCCACCTGGGGCTGATTGATCCGCCCGGTGACGATCACCGGCTTCTCGCAGTGATCCTTGATCGCAGCCCCCAAGGGCGCCAGGTAAGCCGACTCCAAACCCATGGGGGGCACGATATGAACGGAGCCTCCCAACGAGGCAGACGTCCCGGCCACCACGCTCAGGTAGTCGACCCAATGGTCGACCGCTTGGCAGATGGCGATGGTCTCTTGACCCGTCAGGCCGTCACTATCCATCTCCGATCCCGAAAGGCGCAGACCCACGGCCCGGTCGCCCGCGGCCGCGCGGATCGCATCGATGCAATCCAACAGGAACCGCAATCGCCTGTCGAAGTTTCCGCCATAGGCGTCATCGCGCAGGTTTACCCGTGGGTTCAGAAATTGAGCAGGCAGATAGCCGTGGCTGGCGACGATTTCAAAGCCGTCAAAACCGGCCTCCGCCAATAATGCGGCAGTCATTCCAAAACCGGCGATGATCTCCCGAATTAAATCCGCGGGCATGGCTTTTGGCAGGATGTGAAAGCGTTCGTTGGGCACGGCCGAGGGTGCCCAGGCCACCGGCAGCATGCCGTTGGCGGCCGACAGGATTTCTCGGCCGGGGTGAAATAGCTGAGCGAAAATTTTGCTGCCATGTTCGTGGCAGACTTTGGCCAAACGCCGATATGCGGGGATCGACTCCCTGTCGAAGGCGTCGAGCAACATGGGGGAAAAACCGGCGCTTTCGTGGACCGCGACGATTTCGGTGACAATGAGGCCCGCCCCGCCGTCGGCCCGCGCCTGGTGATAGGCGATTAAACGCTCATCGGGCGCCCCGTCGGACAGATAGGTATGGTGGCCGGTAAAAACGAGGCGGTTGGGAACAACGATCTGACCGATGGTTTGTTCTGAAAAGAGATGGGGAAAGGCCTGTGCCATCGCCTAGCGCCGCCCCATGTCAGCGCGCGGGATCAACAAGTCAAAGTCTTGCCGCAGCTTCCGGTCCAGAGCCTCGCTCAGGTGGTCCGGAAAATGCTCGCCCAAAATCTCTCGGGTTTTGGCTTTGGCACGGGCGCGCATGTCTTGGGCACCATCGGCTTCCCAATCTTCCGGCGTGCGGCGATCCCCCACGACCGGATAAACATAGTCCGACTTCATGCGGGCCAGGGTCTGGGCGTGCCCCAGATAGTGACCCTCTCCTCGGCAGACCTCCGCGATCACCTCGGTGCCGATGGTCTCCGCCGTGGCTTCCACCCCACGCAGGGAGCGCAAGATCCCGCCCAACATGTCATTGTCGATGACGTAAGACTCCAACGAGGCCCCCAGCAGGCTTGCCTGCATGCCGCAGGCCTGGGTGATCAGGTTCGAGCCCGCGTGCGCTGCCAAACTGACGGCAAGGTTCTTTTCATAGCCGTGCTGGGCGTCGGGAATTTTGGCGTCCGTAATGCCGGCGATGGAACTGGTGGGCAGGTCGTAATAGCGCCCCATTTGGGCTGCCGCCGCCATCAAAATTGCCTGCTCACCCCCGCCGCCGCACATGGCACCGGTACGCAGGTCGGCCACCAGGGGCTTGGGCGCGAAAATCGCCTTGGCTGTCGGATCCACCAGGCGGGCAAAGACAAAGCCGGCCAGCGTCTCGGCGACGGCCTGCACCAGCGACCCGGCGATGGTGGCCGGACTGGTGGCGCCGGCTTGACCGGCGGAGATGATCTGCACTGGAAATCCGGCGCGCACCGCCGCCTCGATGGTTTCGCACGCCTCCTCGGCAAAGCGCATGGGCGGGACCACGTGACACACCATGATGGTCAGGAAGGGCCGCGCACGAAAGGCGTCCTCGCCGCCGGCAATCTCGTAGCAGATCCGCGCGATGGTGGGGACGTGGCTGGGATCCGAGGCACTGATGCTCACTGGCTTTGCCGTCCCGGCTAGACAGGCATAGGCCGTGTTCACGTCCATTGACAAAGGATCTGGGGCGTCCCGCACCACGAGGGAGCGGCTGAAGTGATGGACGTGGTCGAGGCTATCCACGATACGGGCCGCGTCGTAGAGATCTTTCGCCATGGCAGGCCGGTATTGACCACTGTCCAGGTCGACAATTTCGGGAGAGGCGCCGCCGGAGCTCATGTGCACCTTGGTTCCGCTCAGCTCGATCCCCAAGCCTGACTTTTGGCCATGTAGCCGGATCGAGCGAGACGCGCTTTCAATAGAGTCCAGAACCAGATCACGGGGAAACAGCAGGCGTCCGTCCTCGGTCAATCGGCCGCCTCTTGCGGTGACCTTTTCGATCATGGAGGGGATCGCCTGGCTCAGGCCCAAGCTTTCCAAAAGGTCCAGGACGGCTTCGTGAACCGCCCCTTCTTCTTTGGCGGAAAGGGGACGATAGCGCCCACCCTCAAGGCCGGGCCAAACGGCGTTGGGCCCAGTATCTTCGGGTTCGGTTTCCTCCGCCAGCCTTGCTCGACGTCCGCGTCGTACAGGTGCTGCTGCCTGCTTAGTCATAAGAGACTCTAGAATGAAATTTATTTCATCAAGAAAAAGACTATCCGCGGATAAAAAGGATTACAAATCAGTTTTATTGACTAGATAAATGAATTTTGTTCATCTATTTTCTAACAATGCGTACCCCCCTTCCTCCCTTTGCTGCCATCCGCGCTTTCGAGGCCGCGGCGCGCCACTTGAGTTTTAAGGAGGCGGCTCGTGAGCTGGGCCTGACCCCGACGGCGATCAGCCACCAGATCAAGCAGATTGAAAGTTTGGCGGGGCGACCGTTGTTTCTGCGCCGGGCTCGCCAGGTGGAACTCACCCGCGAGGGGGAGGTCTTTGCCGAAACCCTGACCCCGGCCTTAGAGACCATTGCCGGGGCCTTCGCGCGCCTGTCGGCCGAGACAAACCGACCCACGGTGACCCTTGGGGCCGGGCCACTCTTTGCCTCTCGTTGGCTAGTGCCTCGCCTGGCTGACTTTTGGGGTGCCCATCCCCAGATCGATTTATCCCTGCTGCATTCTCCCGTGCCTGTCTGGCAACAGATGACGCGATTTGATTTGGCGGTTGCCTGGGGGCGAGGGGCTTGGCCGGGCTTGGCCAGTGATTTGCTGTTTGCCATTCAAGTGGCCCCGGTTTTATCGCCGGCTCTTTTGCGGGACCACCCCGCGCTGAGTAAGCCTGCCGATCTATTGACCTTTCCTTTGTTGCATCACGGCGATGGCAGCGGTTGGCGGCAGTGGTTCGAAAGGGCCGGCGTATCCCTCTCCGCCGATCCGCCGGGCACTCACTTCGAGGATGCCAATGTGCTGCATCAAGCGGCCCTGTCCGGGCGCGGTGTGGCCCTGGGCATTCTGGATTTCATCGAGGATGAACTCTCTGCCGGGCGTATGTGCAAGCCTTTTCCTATTCCTGTAGCCCCACCGGACGCCTATTACCTGATCTGCCGCCGGTCTGCCCTTTCGAACGAGGCGACGCGCGTGGTAAGGGATTGGCTCTTGCAAGGATAATCTTATGGATCCTCATTTTGTTGCCGACCTTTTGGCCCTTTTAGGTCCTAAAGGGCTGCGTCAACCCGCCGACTTGGCGGGCCAGGATGCAGGCGTCCATCCCGACAACCTGGCCGCCGGATGGGCGGTTCTCCCCGAGACTGTTAAGCAGGTCCGTGACATCGTCCAGCTCTGCGGCAAGCGCAAGGTATCTATCGTGCCCCACGGCGGCCGTACGGGACTCAGCGGCGCTGCGATCTCTCGCCCGGGTCAGCTGATCGTCATGCTGGACCGTTTCAATGCGGTTGAGGACTTGGATCCGGTGGCAGGCGTTGTCACTGTCGGCGCCGGCGTCACTTTGCAGCGCCTTAACGAGGCCGCGGCGGACCATGGTCTCAGTGCGGGCATTGATCTGGGGGCACGGGGTACGGCGACCATCGGTGGCATGATCTCCACAAATGCCGGCGGCAATGAGGCCTTCCGCAATGGAGTCATGCGCCAAAGGGTTTTGGGTTTGGAAGCGGTTTTGCCGGACGGCTCGATCTTTGAGGATCTGACCCGGGTCTCCAAGGTCACCGATGGGTACGACGTCAAGCAGCTCTTGATCGGTGGGGAAGGCACCTTAGGCATCGTGACTCGGGCCGCTCTGCAGCTTGTGCCCTTGGTCGAGCCCACTTGCTCGGCCCTTTGTGCTTGTCGTGACGGGGCGGCGGCACTCAGCCTCTTCAACCGCTTGCGCAAAGCGGCCGATTTCCACCTCCTGACGGCTGAGGTTATGTTTCACACCTATGCCACTATCACGGCCCGGGAAATCGGACTGGACAGCCTGGTGGCGACCCCTGATGCCACGGCCTATTTGCTGATCGAGGGACAGGCCGCCGGCGGCTCGGGCGACCACGAGGCAATTTTTGAAACGCATCTGATGGCGGCCGTTGAAGCGGAAGACGTGCTGGACGCCTTGATCGCTAAAAGTGAGGGGGAGCGTGCGGATTTTTGGCGTCTTCGGGAAGACTGGGCCTTGGAGCGAGCCTATCCCAACGGCCTCTGGTATGACGTTTCGATCCCCCATGCCCAGTTGGACGGCTATCTCACCCGTTTGGAGAAACGTATTGCTAAAATCGATTCCGCGCTGATTGTCAGCTATTTCGGTCATCTCGGCGATGGTAACATGCATATTACCGTCACAAACGGTCAGCCCCTTCCGGAAGAAAAAGTGCAAGCCGTGTCCCTAGCGGTTTATGACGGACTGCGCGCGATCGGCGGCGCCCTTTCAGCTGAGCACGGCATCGGTCTGGAAAAGCGGTCGGCTCTCGCCCGACACCTGTCGCCCGGAAAGTTGGCCGCCATGCGCGCGGTCAAGGCCGCACTTGACCCGGGTAACATTATGAATCCCGGCAAGGTGCTTTAACGCCCCTTACAATCATTATTTCCTTCACCCTCGCCCTGATTCCAGCTATCGACAAAGGTATAGAGAAATTTGGGGGGAGCGGGGCATGGCCCGAAAAAGCGGTGGCGAAATTTTGGTGGACTGCCTTCTGGCCCATGGTGTCGATACTATGTTTGGCGTTCCGGGCGAGTCCTATTTGCCCCTATTGGATGCGTTGTACGGCGTTTCGGATCGTTTGCGGACCGTCATGTGTCGCCAGGAAGGGGGCGCCGGTTTCATGGCCGAGGCATACGGCAAGCTGACCGGGCGGCCGGGCCTTTGCGTGGTGACCCGTGGACCCGGGGCCACCAACGCTTCCATTGCCGTTCACACGGCCCGGCAAAATTCCACCCCAATGATCCTGCTGATCGGCCAGGTTGAGCGGGCGGCCCGCCACCGGGAGGCTTTCCAAGAAGTCGACTATGCCAAGTTTTTTGGCGATATGGCCAAGTGGGTGGTGGAAATCGACGATCCGGCCCGTATCCCCGAGCTTGTCGGCCGCGCCTTTCAAACCGCGGTGAGCGGCCGGCCCGGTCCGGTTGTCATCGCTTTGCCAGAGGATATGCTGAGCCAGACGTTGCCGGCCGAAGCGGTGGAGGTCAGAATGCCCGGACCCTACCAGGCGCCGGCTCCTAGCGATGCGACAATGGGATCTTTTTTCGATCACTTAAGTCGGGCGGAGCGACCCTTGCTGCTGGTCGGCGGTGGTGGTTGGTCCCAGGCCGGCCGCCGTGACCTTAAGGCCTTCGCGGAACAAAACGACCTGCCCGTGTTGGCTGGTTTCCGTTGGCAAGATCTCTTTGATAATCACAGTGACTGCTATGTCGGTGATCTGGGTGTCGGGCTCTTTCCGGTTACGAGGGATCTTGTTGAAGCCGCCGACGCAATTTTTGCCGTTGGCCTGGACCTGGGGGAGATCCTCACCCAGGGCTACAGCCTGCTCTCGGTGCCCTACCCGCAACAAACCTTGGTCCATGTGCATGCGTCCGATGGGGAATTGGGCAAGGTTTATCAGCCGAATTTGGCTATTCATGCAGGCCCCGATACTTTTTTTGCCGCGGCGTTGGCTCGCGATAAAGTCCCCACCCCGGCTTGGCGGAACTGGCGCGCTCAAGCCAGGGCGGACTTTTTGGCTCAGTTGACGCCGCCGCCCCAGCCCGGTGCGGTGGATATGGGCGACGTAATGGCCTGGCTGCGCGATCATTTGCCAGATGACGTGATCATCACCAACGGGGCAGGCAACTTCACAATCTGGCCTAACAAGTTCTACCTCTTCGGAGAACAGGCGCGCCTGCTGGCGGCGCAAAGCGGCCCCATGGGCTATGGTGTCCCTGCTTCGGTGGCCGCTAAAATAGTTGAGCCCGACCGAACGGTCGTTTGCTTTGCCGGCGATGGGGATTTTCAAATGAACGGTCAGGAGCTTATGACAGCGGCGCAAGAGGGAGCCCAGCCCGTTGTCATCGTTTTGAACAACGGCATCTTCGGGACCATTCGCATGCATCAAGAGCGTCACTATCCGGGCCGGGTGATGGGCACAGATTTGCTCAGCCCAGATTTCCAAAAGCTTGCCCAGGCTTATGGCTATCATGGGGAGCGGGTGGCGCGGACCCAGGATTTTCCCGCTGCCTTCGAACGCGCGGTGGCGTCAAAAAGTGGCGCGATTATTGAACTGATGATCGATGCAGAGGGCATCACCCCGCGCCAGCGCCTATCGCAAATCCGTGCCGAAGCCGTTGCCAAGGGGCAAGCCCGCGCCGCCTCAAAAGCCGACTAGTTGCGCCACCGGGATGCGGTCTTTTCTCGCCAGGTTCAGTCCGGGACATGCCGGGGGCGATGCGCCTTTTCTTGGTATTGCCCTGGCCTTGCTTGGTGCCTTTTGCTTCGTCGTGCAGGACTCGACCATCAAATGGTTGTCCACCGACTTTACCATCTTGCAGATATTATTCCTGCGTAGTCTTTTTGCCATAGTCTTTCTGGTGGGCGGTACGAAGATGGGCGGGCAAACGCCCTTTCGACGGATTCGGCGCCCTTGGCTGATGTTGTTGCGCACGGTCTTGAATGTCTTGTCCTGGTGCGCCTTTTTTACCGGTTTGAAGTACCTGCCCCTCGCCACCGCAACGGCACTGTTTTTTACTTTCCCCCTCATGTTGACCGTCTTGTCCGTTCCCCTTTTGGGCGAAAAGGTTGGCATTCGACGGGCCACGGCGATCGCTGTCGGTTTTGCGGGGGTAATTTTCATGACCAATCCGGCCGAGGGTTTTGATTGGCCCTTCGGTTTTATGCTGACCGCCGCCTTGGGCTGGTCTTTAGTGGCCATCATCACCCGAACGCTCGGTAAGACCGAGCAGGCCAGTACCATGTTGCTGCATACTTTGGCGGGCTTTGTGGTTCTGACAGCGCCAGCGCAGTTTTGGTTTTGGCAGCCCATGGATCTTTTTGCCGTGGCTTTAGTTGCCATTACGGCCTTTTTTGGCGCCATTGCCCAGCTTTCGCTGACCAAGGCATACAGCGTGGCCACGCCGACGGTGGTGGCTCCTTTTGAATATACGGGGTTGATTTGGGCGGCAATTTTCGGCTTTCTGATTTGGGGTGACGTGCCCAGCCTACCGGTATGGGTCGGCGCAGGCATGATCATGATGAGCGGCCTTTACGTCCTTCATCGTGAGGGCGTTAAGGCTCAGCCCCAAAACAAAGCACAGGGGTGATTTGGAAATCCGGCAATGCCTGAGCGGCCAGACCAGTTGGAAAGAGTTTTCGACGCTGCGGGCGCTCGCGTGTTGGCGGTGATTGCGCGTACCCGGGGATCCACACCCCCCTTCCGTCGGCACCAAGATGGTGGCCTGGGCGGATGGTTTTTATGGAACCCCTGGGGGGTGGAAGCTTGGAAAACAGCACCATCGACCAGGGCTCGGCTCTTACAGCGGCGTTGTAACTTGTCTTTGAACGGAAAAACCGCCCATGCTGATTGATTCGACGCAATCCTTCCTTTTGATCGTCGATATGCAGGAAAAGTTGGTGCCCGCCCTGCGCCAGTCCGAGAATCTGGTTCACAACATTGGGTCTTTGGCCATGGCTGCTGACCTCTTGCATCTCCCAACTTGGGCCACCGAGCATTGTGCCGAGCGGATCGGTGGTACGGTCGCGCAAATCTCCTCTCACCTATCACCCGATCTCATCCTCCAAAAAACTCATTTCTGTGCCGCTAAAGAACCCGAGGTCCTCATGCGCCTTTCCGAGATGGGACGCCGTCAGGCCATTATCTGTGGCGCCGAGGCCCATGTCTGCGTGCTGCAAACGGCCTTGGGTCTTCTGCAGCATGGCTATGACGTTGCCCTCGTCGCGGACGCCAGCGGCACCCGCCACGTTGGAAATTACCGCCTAGCCATTGAACGGCTGCGTCAGGCCGGGTGTCAGGTCGTCTCCTGCGAAATGGTCCTTTTTGAATGGCTGGAACGGGCAGATCAGGCCGCTTTTAAAACCCTTTTGCCCATCATCAAGTCTCTAAAGACCATCGACTAAAATTCATCATTTATGCCGAAACCAATTTTTGTGAGCCGAATATGACCGTCACTGAACAGCAAACAACCCCGCCACCGCGCCGCAAGCTCATTATGGCGGGCCTGATCGGCAACGTAATGGAATGGTACGACTTTGCGGTCTACGGCTATTTTGCCACCGTCATCGGCCAGCTGTTTTTTCCAGCCAGCGATCCGGCGGTCTCGCTCATCGCCGCGTTCGGGGCTTTTGCCGCGGGCTTTTTGGTGCGTCCCCTGGGCGGCTTGATTTTTGGGCGGATTGGCGACTTGGTGGGGCGAAAGCGGGCGCTGCTTCTCTCTATGTTATGTATGGCCTTGCCTACGGTGCTCATGGCCTTTTTGCCCACCTACGAGACCATCGGGATTGCCGCGCCCATCCTAATCGTCCTGTTCCGCATCGTGCAGGGTTTGTCCGTGGGCGGCGAATACACCGGCTCCATTGTGTTTCTGGTGGAGCATGCGCCAAAGAACAGCCGGGCCATGAGTGCCATTTGGGGGCCTTGGGGGGCGGTTTTGGGCATCCTCATCGGCTCGGGCATGGGTGACCTCCTGACCACGGTGCTCAGCGATGCGGAAATTGCCGCCTGGGGCTGGCGGCTGCCCTTCCTGGCGGGCATCTTGGTGGCCGCCACAGGTTATGTGATCCGTAAATCCCTGCATGTGACGGAAAAAGGGAGCAAGACCCTCAATCCGATTCGAGATTCCTTTGGCAAGCACCGTTGGCCCGTGATCAAGGTGGCCCTCTTGAATGTGGGCTATGGCGTGGGCTTTTATGCCGCCTTTGTCTATGCGGTGACCTACATCCGCGACATCGACAAGCTGCCCGAGAACGTGGCCTTTAATCTCAACACGGGCGCCATGGCTTTGCTCTTGCTGGTCATGCCCTTGGGGGCTTGGCTCTCTGATCGCATCGGACGCCGGCCTCTCTTGATTGTCGGCGGATTTTTGCTGGCTTTTGGCTCGATCCCCTTTTTCCATCTCATTCATTCTACTGATCCAGCCACCATATTTTTGGGTGAACTAGGTTTTGTTATTGCGCTCGGTATCGCCTCGGGGGGGGTGGTTCCGGCCATGGTCGAGCTCATTCCCCATGCCGTGCGCTGCACGGGACTGGCCTTTGCCTACAATGCTTCCATCGGTTATTTCGGCGGGACCACACCCCTGATCGCTGCCTGGTTGATCAATACCACGGGCGACCCCCTCTCGCCCGCCTACTGGGTGGCGGCTTGCGGCTCGGTCACCCTGATTTCCGCTCTGTTCCTGATTCGCGAAACCCGATTTACCTCCCTGGATTAATAGGCTAAGGGGATTATCCGATTAAGCGGGAAGCTGCGTTCAGGAAGGATTGGAGGCGAGCCCATGAAATCTCATGTGCGGGTGGTGGTGATCGGCGGCGGCGTGGTTGGCTGCAGTGTGCTCTATCACCTAACCAAGTTCGGCTGGTCCGACGTGATGTTGATCGAGCGCTCCGAGTTGACCTCGGGCTCAACTTGGCATGCGGCCGGTGGCTTTCACACCCTGAATGCCGACACCAACATGGCGGCCCTGCAGGGCTATACCATCCAACTTTATCGGGAGCTGGAGGAGATCTCGGGCCAGTCCTGCGGCCTGCACCATGTAGGCGGGGTGACCCTGGCCGGCACGCCCGAGCGGATGGACTTCCTCAAAGCCGAGCGGGCCAAGCACCGCTATATGGGGCTTGAAACGGAAATTGTCGGCCCGGAAGAAATCAAAAAACTGTCGCCGATCACCAATACCGACGGGGTCCTCGGTGCCCTCTACGATCCCTTGGACGGCCACTTGGACCCTTCGGGCACCACCCATGCCTATGCCAAGGCCGCCCGCATGGCCGGTGCTGAAATCGTCTTGCGCAACCCGGTGCTCGAAACCAATCCCCGGCCGGATGGGACCTGGGAAGTGGTCACGGAAAAGGGCAGGGTCATCGCCGAGCATGTCGTTAATGCGGCTGGCCTTTGGGCGCGCGAGGTAGGGGCCTTGGCAGGTCTTTATTTGCCTTTGCATCCCATGGAACACCAATACCTGGTGACCGAGGAGGCGCCCGAAGTCTATGAGCGGGAAAGCGAGTTGCCTCACGTCATGGATCCGGAAGGGGAAAGTTATCTGCGGCAGGAAGGCCGAGGTCTGGTCATCGGCTTTTACGAGCAATCTTGCGACGCCTGGGGCGTGGCCGGCACGCCGCCGGACTTCGGCCACGAACTATTGCCCGATAATCTGGACCGTATCGGCGATACCTTGGAATTCGCTTTCAAGCGCTTTCCGGTGTTGGAGCGGGCCGGCATCAAACGGGTGATCAACGGCCCCTTCACCTTTGCGAGCGACGGCAACCCCCTGGTGGGCCCTGTTCCCGGCTTGCGCAATTATTGGTCCGCCTGTGCGGTCATGGCGGGCTTTTCCCAGGGCGGCGGTGTGGGCCTTATCCTGGC
>JBCCHN010000152.1:0-12493 GCA_039028695.1 Pseudomonadota bacterium | reverse complement strand
GAACATATCATGACCTATGGAGGGCAGTTGGTCGGGTCTGTGACCTCTTTACTCCAACGGAATGCTCAAACTACTTCAAGCAAGCAGGATGCGTTGCAAACTAATCGCCCGATGGCCTAGCACCCTGCTTTCGTGCCACAGCCTCGGTTAAATAGATGCGATTTAGGAGCCCCTTAATCATCCCTCAGCGTGCTGCCGAGGCGCCGCACCAGGGTGGCCAAATGCCGAGCATCTTCATCGCTATTCTCGTAGTGCAGGAAGCAGGCGCGCAGGGCAAGCTGTCCGCTGACGCGCGTTGTCGGCAGATGGGCCTCTCCGCTTGCCGAGACTTCCGCTGACACACGTTTATTTAAGGCGTCCAGCGCATCAGCGCTCAGGTTGCCTGCTGTTGGCCGATATCGAAAATTCACAACCGACAAAGAAACCGGTGCCAGCAACTCCAAATCAGGTGCGGCATCGATCTCCCGCCCCAAGGTTTCGGCGGCACGGTTACAGCGGCACACGATGTCGCTGACGCCCTTGCGTCCCAGACGGGCAATGGCCGCCCAGGTCTTGAGCGCGCGATCTGCATAGGTGAGTTGAAACATGTGATCGGAGGGCCAGGGCACGCTATCGGCCTCCTCGCTGGCCGGCGAAAGATAATCCGGGACCAGGGAAAAGGCTTCACGATTCATCTGTTTATCGCGCACCAACAGCGCACCGCAATCGAGAGGAACCTGCAGCCACTTATGCGGATCAAGCGTCAGGGAGTCACAAAGGGCAAGCCCGGCAAGGGCGTGGGTATAGCGGGGATCCAGGCCACCGATACCCCCATAGGCGCCATCAACATGCAACCAAATATCGCGGTCCCGGCACACCTGGGCGATGTCCACTAGGGGATCGATCGCGCCAATATTGGTACTGCCCGCCGCGGCGACCACACAAAAGGGCCGAAGGCCGGCGCGCCGGTCCTGATCGATCGCCTCGGCAAGCGCTGTGGGAGACATGCGGTACCTGTCGTCGGTTGGGATTGCGCGCAGGTTCGCGCTGCCGATGCCCAACAGTTCCACGCAGCGCTGGATCGAGCTGTGCGCTTGATCGCTGGCATAAGCGATAAAGGGCGGGCGGGCACTTTGCAGGCCCTCCTCCCGGATATTCCACCCGTCTTCCTTGGCCGACTTATAACGGGCGACCGCCATGGCGTTCAGATTCGCCGCCGAACCGCCGCTGAACAGCAGGGCGAGGCTATCGCTGTTTCCGGAAAATCCCGAAAGCGCCATCAGCCATCGCCCAACGGCATGCATGAGAAAGATGCTTGGATGGTCAAAGCCGTCCAGGCCGTTGTTCAGCGTTCCGGCCATCAGATCCGCAAGCAACGAGATGGGCGCCGGCGGCGAATTGATCCAACCGTAGGAACGTGGATGCCCCATGGGCATGGGCCAGGGCATGACACGCTCCTCTAAGAAGGACAGGACCTGCTCGGCCGGCATGCCGTCCTCAGGCAGCGCCATGTTGGCCAGAAACACCCGCTGATCCAGGGGCGGCACGGCCCGATCCACGGCTTTTGATGGGCGTGTATTCAAGAATTCCGTGACACGGTCGATGGCTCGGCGCCCGAGCGCGGAAAAAGCCTCCCGGTCTTGCTTGAAGGGGTTTTCATCGCTCACGGTCGCATACTCTCACATTTGGCCCCTTTGACTCGGATGACGCTGATATTTGAATTGGCCATTTCATGGGGAACGCGCTCCTAGTGCCAGTCATTGGGGGTGCCAATCATAGGGGGTGCCAGTCATTGGGGGTAACCAAGCAACGGGGCAGTATCAAGAACCGAGGCGCCCTTAATCCAACCGCGGCGGGCTGAAACCCCAGGGGTGGGGGCCGGAGTCCGGCTCGTAAGACTGTCCGTTCTTGATGGTTAGGTAGGGGCTAAACGCTTTGCTCCCCGTGCGGCTGATGCCCGTGACGTCGGTCAGGCGAAAGGCCCCCTCTTCCACCGCCAGTACCGAGATATCGGCGGGCTTGCCCAGCTTCAGGTCCCCGGCCCGATCATCGATCCCGGCCGCGCGGGCCGGCGCGGCGGTGCAGAGGCGCAAGATCTCCGGCAGATCGAAGCCTAGCTCGAAATAAAAGGCCATGTATTCCACCAAGGTCATTTCGGAGGCCACCCGCTCGCCGGTGACCCGGCCGTCTTTGACCATCACCCCTTCCTTGGGGCCGGTTCGCGGCCGTACCTCCGCATCGCTGGAGATCACGTCGGGGGTGAAACCCTGATCCAAGAGGCGCTCGGCCGCCTCCCAGCTGAATTGGTAATCGCCAACGGCGGTATCCATGATCACGCCTCGGTCTTTGGCCGCTTTGAGCGCCGGCAGGGCCATGCCTTTTTCGTCCATCAGGCCGCCGGTCAAGGGACAAAAGAGGTGGGTCAGGACATCCCCTTCGGCCAAAAGATCCAGCGCTCGTTCGGTCATTTCCCGGGGCGTGGCGTCCAGATGAGGTGCACCAATATCACCCACGTGCAGCATCATGGGTAGGCCCGCCGCCTGGGCCGCCTCCCGGCCTTTTTCCACCGGTGCCAGGCCATATTTGCGAGTGATAGGCGGCATCACCGCGACCTTGATGCCCCTCACGATCTCGGGAAAACGCTCGGCCAAATCCACCAAACCATCCACCTCGATGTGCAGGTCTTGGCTCAATTCTTCCTCGCTCTCAAAACCGCTGGGCCACCAGTGGTTATACAAAAAGCTGTAAACCGCCGTGCCGCATTGGCTGATAATGCTCTCCTTCAAGTCATCGAACTCGGGCAGTCCCGCGCTGCCCGCATCGATAAGGGAGGTGACGCCGGCCCCGACGCCGCAAAGGGCATCGGCCTCCGCCGCGGTGCCTTGGCCATATACATGGGCATGCAAATCGATCAGGCCCGGCGCCACCACATAGCCGGATAGATCGAGGATTTCGTCATGCGGCCCGTCACTAAGATCGTCACCGATCTCGGCAATCCGCCCGTCCCGGATCGCCAGATCCGCAATCTTGTCCACGTCCTGGCTGGGATCCACGATCCGGCCATTTTTCAGGATGAAGCTGGTCATGACTTTCTCCATCTAAAACACTTTTACCCATGAAAGACTGACAGACCCTGCTCTTTGCTTACACTGACAGCCCTAAAAATGCCATGTACAATACCTCTATGAAGGTCTTTATCACCGATTATCAGCAAGAAAACACAGCCCTCGAGGAGGCGCTGTTCCGCACGGCGGGGCTGGATCTCATCGTCGGGCAATGCGAAAACGCCGATGATGTGATCGAGGCCTTGGACAGGGCGGGTGCGCGCGATATCCAGGCCATGATCGCCAGTTACGCCCCCGTGACCGAGCAGGTCTTGGGAGCACTGCCCCAGCTCAAAATGATTTCCGCCGCCGGCGTTGGCACCGATCACATCGATGTGGCGGCAGCCCGTGCTCGGGGTCTGTGGGTTGCCAACGTTCCCGACGCTAATGCGGAGGAGGTCGCGGTCCACGCCCTGGCCATGGCCCTTAGTTTGCTGCGTGGACTCGGCACCTTTGACCGGATGGTGCGGGATGGTCACTGGGACTTTCACGCTGCCGGCCCCTTGCGGCGGCCCAGTGGCTTGACCTTGGGCATCGTCGGCCTGGGACAAATCGGCCGCCTCTTGGGTGAACGAGCGACAGCAAGCTTCGGCGGCCTTTTGGCCTTCGACCCTTTTTTAACCGCCCAAGAGTGGCCGGGCTCGATTAGCCAGTGCGCCTTGGAGGATCTCTTCCGCCGCAGCGACGTCATCTCCCTCCACCTGCCCCTCACCCCTAAGACACATGGCCTGGTGAACCAGGGGCTCTTAGAAAAGATGAAACCGGGCAGTTACCTGGTGAATGTGGCCCGAGGTGGCCTGGTGGATCTGGACGCCCTGCTGTGGGCCCTCGACCAAGGCATCTTAGCGGGCGCCGGGCTGGACGTGCTGCCCACCGAACCGCCGCCAGCCGATCATCCCATCCTGAACCGACCCGACGTCCTACTCAGCCCCCACGCTGCCTTTTATTCCGAACAGTCTGAGGAAGAAGGCCGCCGCAAAGCCGTCGACAACATTATCCAATGGGCGCGCCAGGGCCGCCCCCCGTACGTGGTTTTGGAAGGACGCTAGCCTCACCCGCCCCGGTGCTTGAATGAATCACGGCGGAAGCTATAGAGGGCCGCAGGGTCCACCATCACATCCACCACCGCCGGCTTGCCGCAGGCCAAGGCCGCCTCAACTGCCTCGCCAACCTCGTCCAAGCGTTCCACCCGGTAGCCGGCAGCCCCATAAAGTTCGGCCAACTTGTCGAAGGGCGGGCTGCTTACATCTGCGCCGATATAGCGCTCGCCGAAGAAGTCCCGCTGATAGGCCTTTTCCGCGCCCCAACACTTATTGTTCATCACCACCGTCACCGTGTTGATGCCGCAATCCACGGAAGTGCTTAGTTCGGACAGGGTCATGCCGAAGCCCCCATCGCCCATGAGACTGACCACCGGGCGCTCGGGCCGGCCCAGTTTCACTCCCAGCCCGCAGGCAAAGGAAAAGCCCACCAGCCCGAAGTCCAAGGGCGTGAAAAGGCAGGGCGGCTCACCATAGTTCAAGGCATCGGTGGCCTGCAGACAAAGTGTCCCCGCGTCCATCGTGACCGCCGCGTCCTTGGGCAACACCCGGCGCAGTTCCTTAAAAAGACCTGAGGGCTGAATGGGGTGGCTTTGGTCCGCTTCTTGATCCCGGGTTGCCAGATAGGCGGCGCGTTCTTGCTGATAACGCTCGGTCCAATCGCGCGCGGCGGCTCGCTGTTGCAAATCGCCCAGGGCTTTGCACAACTGCGTGGCCACGGTGGGCGCATCGGCCCAGAGGCCCAGCGTCACAGGGAAATAGCGGCCAATGGCTGTGGGCTCCAGCTCAACCTGGATGATGGCCGCATCCTGGTTGATGTTGTCATAAGAATAAAAGGTCGAGTTAAAACCCAGTCGCGTGCCCAGGGCCAGGATGACATCCGCCTCTTTCACCAGGCGCGAGGCCACCGGGTTGCCTCGCGGCCCCATCTGGCCCGCGTTCAAGGGATGACCGAAAGGAATGGCATCTCCATGCCCTGGCGCTGTGGCGATGGGCGCATTCAAAGATTCCGCGAGAGCCAAGGCAGCCTGGTGTCCGCCCGTGTTCTTGATCCCACCGCCAGCCACGATCACCGGCCGCTGCGCCTCGCCCAACAGGCTTGCCGCCTCGGCGATGGAGGCCCCATCCGCGGCCGGCAACCGATGCAGACGATAACCCTCGGGCTTTTGAAAGTCGGTCATTTCCACTGAGGCCGAGAGCACGTCCCGGGGCAGGTTCAGTTGCACCGGCCCCCGGCGCGGGGTAAGCGCGGTGCGAAAGGCCTCGCGGAACATCTCGGGCACCCGCTCGGCCTGGGTCGCAGTCCAGGTCTTCTTGGTCACCGGCTTGAAGAGAGCCTGCTGGTCCACCTCCTGAAAGGCGTCCCGATAGATATGACCAGACGAGAGGGAACCGGCGATAGAGACCACGGGCGAGAAGGCTGCCGCGGCCTGCGCTAATCCTGTCACCAAATTGGTGGCACCGGGCCCGTTCTGCCCAGCCAGGATCACCCCGGCCCGGCCCGTGGCACGGGCATAGCCGTCGGCCATGTGTGTGCCCGTGCGTTCGTCATGCACGCCGATGAAGCGGATCTCGGGCGCATCGTAAAGGGCATCGAAAATCTCCATGGTGGCCGAGCCGATGAGGCCAAAAAGGCACTCGACCTTTTCTGCCTTAAGCGCCTCGACCGCCGCCTGGCCGCCGGACAACTGAGCCATGACCTTGCGCCTTTTTTCCTAGCTTACGAAAAGGCCGGAATGACTTCCGAACAGAACAGCTCCAAGGAGCGCTTCTGTTCCTTCAGACCCAATCCGAGAGAGGCATAGTAGATGAACTCGTCCACCCCCAGTTCCTCATAGCGCTTCAGTTTGGCGATTGCCTGATCGGGCGTGCCGAACATCAGGTTATCGCTCAGCATTTGCGGATTGTATTCGTCCCGGTTGGCCAGCTCCGCAAAGGGGATGGATTTGGGGAAACCGTCTTCCACATCGCCCAGGTTCTTAAAGAGGTTTTCGAACTGGCTTAACTGGCGCTGAGCGGCCCGCACCGGCACCTCCCACTCATCTTCGCGATCATAGAGCGCGGTGTGGCGCATCATGGCGAAGATGGGCCGCGGCGAATCGGGATTGGCCTCCATGGCCTCGTCCAAACGGGACTTATAAAGCTCAGCCTCCGAGAAGGGCCGGGTCAGGGGCCAGGACATCACATGGCACCCGTTCTTGACCGCATAGTCGAAGGTAATGGGCGCCCGCGCCGCCACCCAGATGGGCGGGTGGGGCTTTTGCACCGGCTTGGGCACTGAGGTTGCGGTGGGGAAAGACCAAAACTCGCCCTTATGTTCATAATCCCCAGCCCAAAGAGCCTTCACCGCCGGTAACATTTCATGCATGTAGCGGTAGCCCTCGGATTGCTTGAGGCCCGGATGCATGCGGTCGAACTCGCGCTGATAGGCTCCCGAGCCGATGCCGAACTCCAGGCGCCCACCGCTGATCAAGTCCGTAAAGGCTGCCTCGCCCGCCAGATTAATGGGATGCCAATAGGGCGCCACGGCCACAGCCGTGCCCAGGCGAACGCGCTCAGTATGGCCGGCCCACCAGGTGAGGATCTGAAAAGGATTGGGCGCAATGGTCATCTCCAGGGCGTGGTGTTCCGCCGCCCAAACGATGCTAAAGCCACCCCGGTCGGCCATCTGGACCATCTCCAGCGTATGCTGCTGGACCTCGTCCATGTCCTGGCTGGCATCCATTCGCTCCAGATTAATCGCCAATTGAAATTTCATTTCCGTCCCTTTCTCATTCCGCATTAATACCCCTCAGGGGGATTACATTATCATCGCGCCACAAATTGACCAGGCAAAGGCTCATCCGAGGTGTTGAACCATACCGTCTTGGGCCGGGTGTAGTCATAGATGGCCTGAAAGCCGCTCTCGCGACCGTAGCCCGAGCCCTTGACCCCACCAAATTCCGCTATGGGCGAGACCGCCCGGTAGGTGTTCACCCACACGATCCCCGCCCGGATCTGATCCGACACGCGCATGGCCCGCGCCCCGCTTTTTGTGAATATGCCCGCTGCCAGACCGTGCTGGGTGTCGTTGGCCAGGCGAATGGCCTCCGCCTCGTCCTGAAAGCGTTGGACCGCCAGCACCGGGCCAAAGAGTTCCGAATCCACGATTGTCATATCCTGGCGCGGGCAGGCGATGATGGTCGGCTCGTAATAGAGGCCCGCCAAACCGTCCGGGCGCTTGCCGCCACAGAGCACCTCTCCCCCCTCCTCTTGCGCCAGCGCGACTTGGCGCTCGATATTGTCTCGTTGACCGGGGGTACACAGAGGCCCCATATCGATGTCCTCCGCCAAGGGATCGCCGATCCGGATGCTTCGCGCCTGGGATATCATCTTCTCCAAGAAGGCATCAGCGATCCCCTCTTGCAAGTAAAGTCGCGAGCCGGCAACACAGCTCTGCCCCGCCGCGCCAAAGATCGCCGACACGGCCCCGTTCACCGCCGAGTTCTGATCCGCATCGTCAAAGACGATGAAGGGAGACTTGCCGCCCAATTCCAGGGACACTTCGGCAAAATTGTTAGTGGAATTTTGCACCACATGCCGGGCGGCAATGGGACCGCCGGTAAATGAAATGCGGGACACCAGGGGGTGTGACGTCAGCACCCGGCCGCAAGGATCGCCATGCCCGGTGACGATGTTGACCACACCGGGCGGTATGCCGGCCTGTTCCACAAGTGCGCCGAACTCAAGCAAAGCCGCCGAAGCATACTCTGACGCCTTGATGACGATAGAATTGCCCGCCGCCAAGGCCGGGCCGATTTTCACCGCCGATAAAAAGAGTTGGGAATTCCAGGGCACCACAGCCGCCACCACGCCGATGGGCTCCCGCTTGGTGAAGACAAAAAGATCCGGCTTATCGATAGGCAGGGTCTCGCCATGGATCTTGTCGGCGCAGCCGGCGAAGAAGTGGAAAAACTCAGCGATATATTTGGCCTGCCAGCGGGTTTCCTGAAAAAGCTTGCCCGTATCCAGGGATTCGATGCGTCCCAGCGCTTCGGAGTGGTCTTCGAGCAGGTCCGCCAGGCGGCGCAGGCAACGGCCCCGCTGGGTCGGGTTCATACCGGCCCAATCCCCTTGTGAATAGGCCCGGTGAGCGGCGCGCACGGCCCGGTCGACATCCTCGGCGGTGGCTTCGGGAACATCGCACCACGCCGCGCCGCTGGCAGGATTGAGGCTTTCGAAGGTAGCCCCGTCCCCGGCCGCGACCCAGTCACCGTCGATAAGCATCCGATAGCTTTTCATTTGCCCCTTACCTGAGATCAATATGCCGTCACACAAGCGTTCCGGGGCTAAGGTACCTAAGTTTTTATATTTGTTAAGCGAAATTTATTGCACTATAAATGCAGTATTACTGCATTATTTTGTGAGTCAATCCGGTGATCGTCACGCCTTTGCAAACCTTTCTGGCCATTGTGGAAACCGGCAGCCTGGTGCGCGCGTCCGAACGCCTGCATGTGTCTCAGTCGACCGTGACCGCCCGCCTAAAGGGACTGGAGGAGGAGCTTGGCGAGAACCTTTTGCGGCGTAATAAATCGGGTATTCAGCTCACCGCGGCCGGCCTTAAGTTCAAGCGCTACGCCGAGGTGATGTTGGACCTCTGGCGCCAGGCCCGCCAAGACACGGCCCTACCGGCGGGGGTGGAACGGGTCTGTAACCTGGGTTGTCATGCGGACCTCTGGCCCACCCTGGGGCGTGAGATCTTGGCAGAGATTCGGCGCCAAGTGGCCGCCGCCGCCGTATCCGCCTGGCCCGGCCAAGGCTCACAACTCGAGCAGTGGCTGCAGAACGGCGTCATTGACGCGGCCCTGTCTTACCGGCGCGTGGCAACGGACAAGCTGGCGGCCCACCCTCTTTTTGAAGAGCGCCTGCTCTTGATCGCGGACCGACCGGACCGGCCAATGCGTTTCGATCCGGATTATATTTATGTTGAGGGCGGAGAAGAGTTCGCCCGCGAGCACGCCGCCGCCTACACGGACGCAGGGATCGCCAAGATTTCCTTCGGCTGCGCTGTCTGGGCTTTGGATCATCTGCTGGACCACGGCGGCTCGGCCTATCTGCCCGAGACAATGATCCGGGATCATGTGGCCCGGGGGCGGCTGTTTGAAATCGTCGAGGCGCCGGTCTTCACTCGGATGGCCTATTTGATCACCAACAAATCCAAGTCGGAAAATTGGGCGTGGCTCACGAACCTCATGGACGAGCTTGTTTCAAACCAGCAAAAAGTGATCCCAAAGAAATGACCACAAGCCCCCCCGGTAACCCAATTGATGTGGATCCAGTCCCCATCGATCCCATTCAAGAAGCAGGCTACAACGTGCGGCGCCTGCGACCCAACTTCACCGATATCATCGAAGGCTGGGCCCGGCAAAGCCAGGCTTATCGGGACCGAGCGAAAATGCGGAGCCACGCCTATGGCCCCGGCGAGAGGGATCGCCTGGACCTTTTTTCCTGCGGTTCGCCCGGGGCGCCCCTGCTGGTGTTCTTACATGGGGGCTATTGGCAGTCCGGCGATAGATCCATCTACAGCTTCCTGGCCGATGCATTCACCAAAAGCGGCGTCGACATGGCACTGGTAGGCTATCCCCTCTGCCCGGATGTGACCCTCAGCCACATCGTCGAGACCACCCAACGGGCCATGATATGGCTTTGGAAATATGCCGATGAGGTCGGAGTTTGCCGAGACCGCATTAATCTCTGCGGCCATTCCGCCGGTGGACACCTGACCGGGGCCGGCATAGCCACAGCCTGGCCGTCCCTCGCCCCCGGCCTCCCGGACGATCTGATCAAAACCGCGATTCCCATCAGCGGCGTGTTCCAGGTCGAGCCCCTGCGTTACACCACCATCGGTGCGGCCCTGCACCTGAGCGAGGCGGAGGCCAATCGCGTCAGCCCCCTCTTCCAGGACCCAAAAGGCGATCCCAAATGCCTGGTCATCGTTGGCGAAGCGGAAACCGACCTCTTCCACTGGCAAAGCGATCAGCTGGTCGAGCGCTGGGGACCCAAGCTCACAACAATCGAGCGCTTTAACGCCCCCAAGGCCGATCATTTTGACATTATCGATCATTTGGGAGACGCCGATTCGGCTCTTTTTAAACGCCTACGCGGCTGGTTGGACTAAGCTCTGGAAGTGATACCCGGCCATCATTCGGAGGATGTCTCTTGACCGCCCCTCGTCAGAAAACCATACTTAATGTGTTGGTAGAGAATTTACCTGCTATCGCTATCTTTTTACTATATTCTACATGGGGAGACATCCGGGTAGCCGGCTTGGGTGGCGCCGGATTTGCGGCGGTCATCTGCTCGGCCTATCGGATGAGAAAGTTGCGGCCGCACCCCTTTTACTGGGCATCAACCTGTACATTTTAAGCATTACACCAATCGTGGAGATCTGTTTTTCCATAGGCGCACAAAATGTGGCCGAATGGCTTGTCGCCCAAGCCCAGTCCTTGGTGCTGGTGGCGATTTTCCTGACCGGTTGCGTGCTGACAGCGGTCTGCAAAACCGGCTTCCTCAGTGTGCCCAGTGCAAGCATAAAACTGGTACGACGCTATTCCCTGCTGCTGCTGGGGTGCAGTCTGCTGACCGTCCTCTGGGCCTGTCTCGTGACCGGCGAACGCTTTGTGGAGATTGGCATTCCGCTCCTGTTTCTCTTCGCAGCGCGCCAGTTTCTCATTGCGCGCCTACAGGATCGGGACGCGCAGCGTAACGGCACGAGCCCAACCGTTGCGATCGCGACCCTGCCTCCTTCTCAAGAACTTGATCTGACGTCTTAGACGAGGAGAGGGTTACGCCGCCGGCTGGCGCACGGTCATTTGGATGGGGCCTTCGGCCCGGCCATTGATGAGCTGGTCGAGATAAGGATTGTCGGTGGCATCGATGTCCGCTGTGGGACCCTGCCAGATGATGTGGCCGTCGTGCAGCATGGCCAGGCGGTCATAGAAATCACGGGCCGCCGTCATGTCGCTGGTGATGGCCAGCACCGTGGCGCCCAGGGTGTCCACGGCCGCTTGCACCAAGCGGTTGATTTCATTGGTCATGACCGGATCCAGTCCGGCGGTGGGGCTGTCCAATAGTAGGATTTCCGGGTCATCAGCAATGGCGCGCGCCAGGCCCACCCGCTTTTGCATGCCGCCCGAAAGGTCCGAGGGGAAGAGGTCGGCCACGTGGGCCCCCAGTCCCACCAGGCCCAGCTTCTCCACGGCAATGTCGTAGGCCTGTTTTCTGTCCATGCGCCGTACGTTCAAGAGCTTGAAGGAAATGTTCTCCCAAACGGGCATGGAATCGAAAAGACCGTTTTCTTGAAGCAAAACGCCGATCTTGTTGGTCAACTCAATGCGCTCGTGGGCGCCCAGGCGGGACAGGTCCTGGCCATCCAATTCGATGGTGCCCCCATCAAGAGGCAGCAGGCCTGCAAGGCATTTAAGCAACACCGATTTCCCCGTGGCCGCGCCGCCAATCAAGACGGTGCTGTGACCGGTAAGGATGTCCAAATTCAAATCCCGCAGGACAACCAGGTCCCCGAAGGACTTGGTCAGGCCGCTTATGCGGAATTTCACGTCGGCGTTTTGCGGCACGATCCCTCCTCCTCGGAATATCTCTAAAGGATTTAAAGCAGCTGCCCGCGTTGCCGCAAGCATCACCATGGCCATGCATTGCAAGTTCCACTATCCTTTGCCCTGACAAGAAGCTGAAACAAGCGGGGTCATGGCGCAGGATCCGAGTCATAGGTCTGGATCGCCCAACCGGTGGCGGCGCTTCGCCCAGTGGGACGAGCGACCCCTGCGGCTGGACAGGTTCGCCGTTCGGGACGATGACAACGGCTTTGTGGCCATGGACGGGGCTCATGACCCGGCGCCTTCCTTGGACATTGCCTCGGACATTGCATCAGATGGGACCGGCGGACGCGTGGTCGCCATGGACGGCAAGCCTGTGGCCGAGTTCGACCTGATCGATCACTATATCGCACGTCATCACCTGGATTTGGAGGTAGCGCCCGAGGCCATGGCCCTGCCCTCCGCCGAGGTGGCCCGCATGTTGGTGGATATCTCCGTGCCCCGGGCGCAGTTGACCCGCCTGGCCCGGGGCATGACACCGGCCAAGTTGGCCCAGGTGGTGGCGGAACTCACTGCCATGGAGCTGGCCTTTGCCTATGCCAAGATGCGCGCCCGCAAGACCCCCGGCAACCAGGCGCATGTGACCAACGCCAAGGACGATCCCCTGCAGCTGGCGGCCGATGCGGCCACGGCGGTGGCCTTCGGCTTTGACGAAATCGAGACCACCATGCGGGTCTCGCGCAACTCCTGGTCCAATGCCCTGGCCTGCTGCGTGGGT
>JBCCHN010000151.1:0-12531 GCA_039028695.1 Pseudomonadota bacterium | reverse complement strand
CGCGCGAGATCGGCTGGAAGAGGTCTTGGCCGGCGGCGCACGCCACATCGGTTTTAAGGATGTGGGTCTGCCGACCGACGAATTGCAAGCCCTAGCCGAGACCATCCGCGCCGCGGGAGGTCGCTCCTATCTGGAAGTGGTGAGCCTGGACGCGCAGAGCGAACTTGCATCGGCCCGCGCCGCCGTTGAACTGGATGTGGATTGTTTGCTGGGCGGCACCCGGGCCACGCAGGTGTCGCAAATCATTCGCGACCATCCCATTCGCTATTTCCCCTTCCCGGGGGAGATCGTTGATCATCCCAGTATTCTAAAGGGACCGATCGAGGCGGTGGTAGAGAGTGCCCAACGACTTTCGGACCTGGAGTTTGTGCATGGTTTGGACCTGCTGGCCTACCGCTTTGATGGGGACGTGCCCGAGCTGATGCGACGGGTCTGTCAGGCGGCGAACAAGCCGGTGGTGGTGGCCGGCAGCATCGATCGGGAAGAAAGGGTCGTCGCGGCGGCCCAAGCCGGCGCGGCCGGGTTTACCGTGGGCACCGCTGCGTTTGCCGAGGATTTTCCCGCCGAAGGCCAGGGCCTGATCGCTCAAGTCCAGTCCATCCTGGCCATGACCGGCCGGGCCATGAGCCTCTCCACCTCACCAAGACGCATCGCCCTGGTGGCGCACAATGCGCGTAAGACCCAGCTGCTGGCCTGGGTCGGTCGGCACGTGAAGGCACTACAGGGTCAAAAACTCATTTGCACCGGTGGGACGGGTGCCCTTTTGTTGGAAACCTATCCAGAGCTGTCAGTGCAGCGTCTGCAACGGGGCTCTCATGGCGGCGACCAGCAATTGGGGGCCTTAGTGGCCACCGGCGAATTGGATGCGGTGATCTTTTTTATCGATCCGGAAGACCAGCAGGCTCAAGACGTGGACTTCCGCGCCCTCACCCGCCTGGCCATCTTGCACGACACCCCGATTGCCTGCAGCCCAGCGGGCGCCGATCTTTTTGTGGCGGCCAGTTTGAATAAAGGGGTCTGAAGTTAGGGGGAAGAATCCCTGTGATCATTTCAGGTGTCCCCAAAAAGGTAATAGCACAATGTTTGATGTTTCTTGGCTGATCTTTGTTGGCGCGTCCCTCGTGGTCATCTTGGCGCCGGGGCAGGACATGATCTTGGTGATGTCACGGGGCATGAGCCAGGGGGCGGCCGCAGGCATTGCTGCAGGCGCTGGGGTTTCGCTTGGGCTCTTGTGCCATACTCTTTTGGCGGCGCTTGGACTGGGTGCCCTGTTGGCGGCGTCTGAAATGGCTTTTACCATCCTAAAGATCGTGGGAGCGGCCTACTTGCTTTATCTGGGCGTGCGCCTGCTTTGGACCGGGCATCGACAGATGCAAGCTCAGGCGGCCAAACAAAGTTCTCTCTTCAAGACCTTTTCGACGGGGGCCCTGTCCAACCTATCCAACCCCAAGATTGCCCTATTCTATTTCGCTTTTTTGCCCCAATTCGTGCCGGCAGGGGCGGCCCATCCCACCCTGATCCTGTTTGCCTTGGGCGTGGTGTTCGCGGCCTTGACCTTTTTGATCAAGGTGCCGGTGGGTTATTTCGCTGGCGGCCTGTCCGCATGGTTTCGCGCTCATCCCCAAGCGCTAACCTGGCTTTATCGGATCAGCGGCATGGCCCTGATCGGCATCGGCCTGCGCCTGGCCTTGAGCGAGCGGGCATGATCTCTTCCGCCCTAAAAACTTTGCGATGACGTCGTGGCGTTAGAAATTTTCCACCCAGGGGCGGAGTTCCACTTCCCAGGTCCAAGCGGAGCGCTGTTGACGGTGCACCGCAAGGTAGGTTCGGGCGATTTCTTCCGGGTGCAAGCGACTGTCCGGATTGTCTGGGCTGCTCTCGCCGATCCCGCCATCGATGACAAAATGGGCCACGTGGATGGACTGGGGCGCCAGCTCGCGGGCCATGGATTGGGCCAGGCCGCGCAGGCCGAACTTGCCCATGGCGAAGGAAGCTGAATTGGCATAGCCCTTCACACTGGCCGAGGCGCCCGTGAAGAGGATGCTGCCGCCGCCGCGAGGCAACATCACCTTAGCGGCGGCTTGGCCCACCAAGAAGCCGCCGAAACAGCTCACCTTTATGGCGTTCGCGACGGCGGCGGGATCCAGCTCGGCGATGGGGCCGCGCTGGCGGGCGCTGGCATTGTAAACCACGAGATCGGGCGACCCGAGGTCACCGCAAACGGCTTCGAAAAGGGACGCCACTTCGGCCGGTTCGGTGGCGTCGCAGGCATAGGCGCGGGCACCGGTTTCATCGATGAGCGGTGCCAGCTTGGCGATGTTTCGGGCGGCCACGGCCACTCTCATGCCTTCGGCATGGCAGAGGCGGGCCAGCGAGGCACTGAGGCCACTGCCAGCCCCGACGATAAGGGCGGTTTCCTGATCGGTCATCTTAAGATCCTCCTGTGCCGGAAAAGCGCTGCCAAGGCTGTCACGCCTTTTGTGCATCCAATGACATTGTAAGGGAGGATACCGATCGAAGGCTAGAGCCCTCTCAAGGAACTAAGGGTCTTCGGGCGAAGGACCCTTTATGTCGATTTGACGGTTGGCGATCCGAAGCTCACCGACCGCGGTGTCAAAAAACCTGTCTAGGCGTTCGCGCATGCGCGGCGTGAGGGCCACCAGCTTGGAGCGGGCATCTTCAGGATTATCCGCCTCTTCGATCAGGTTGTGATCCAGCGCGTCCTGGACATACTTACCAGCCGTATGGGCGGACTTGATCGCCTGCATATAGCCCAAGGCCTCGGTCTTGCGGACCGGGCCGTCCCGCCGCCAGAGCTGGGTCAGAAGGTCCCAATAGGCGGACGAATAAAATTCCTTGTCGCCCTCAAAGACCGCAATCCAATTGGCCCCGATCCGATCGATCATGGTTAGGTATTCGCGCCGTTGGGCGCCGTTGTATTTTAAGTCTTCCCCCATGGCCCCGATCTATCTTTGCAGCCAAATAGCTGTGGTTTTGCCCCTGCGTTCCGCCGCTCGTTCTTAGAGAGCTTGGCGGGTCACGTGAGGTTTTCTACCACAAAAATGTATAAATTACATCTACTTCTGCACAAAAAGGGACCAAGCGGATCCTGTGATTACCAGTCTCATCACGGTGACTCACAAGGAAGTGTTTTGAGAATTATCACTTAATTTCAATGTCCTAAGGAGCAGTGGTTTTTTTACTCCAATTCATTTTTGAATTCATTATTGAATGCAGTTATACATTAATTTATATTCATGGTTCCGAGGATGCACAGGAAGGCGAACCTCTTGCCGGCGGTACCCGTCCGAATTTGGGTGCCAGTGACACCGGCCAACTTTTGGGCTCGAAAGCGCGAGGTTTGTCGCTTTCGGGCCCGCTTGGAGACCAACTTGCTTTGAGCGTTATTCGGAGGGTTTGATCATGTTTTCTGCCGAGACTGCCTATACCCAGACCGCCCATACTGCCGGCCCCGTCGCATTGGCCAACCAATCCCGGGCCGCCGCCCGAACCGGGCGCCCCCTCAAGAGCCTGATTGCCGTTGCGGCGGTCGCGCTGGCCTTGGGCGGTTGTGCCAACAGCGGCTACGGACCCAAGCAAACCGTGGGCGGCCTGGGTGGGGCGGCGGTGGGCGGCCTTTTGGGGTCCCAGGTGGGCGGCGGTACCGGCCAATTGGCGGCCACGGCCATTGGCGTGCTTGCGGGCGCCTTTATCGGCAGCGAGGTTGGCCGTTCCTTGGACGATGTGGATAAGCTTAAAGCCCAAAAGGCGAGCTACAAGGCCCGCTCCGCGCCGATCGGCGAAACCATTTCCTGGAACAATCCCAACTCGGGCAACTATGGATCGGTCACGCCGGTACGCGAAGGCACCAGTTCCAAGGGCCGCTATTGTCGGGAGTTTCAGCAGACCATCACCGTCGGCGGCGAGATCCAAAGCGGCTATGGCACCGCCTGCCGCCAGCCGGACGGCAGCTGGGAGATTTTATAAGATCTGATTAACCCCCTCCATTAACGGGCGGGGGAACATCGACCGGATGGCCATGCGATCCGGGAGGCCTAAACCGGCTTTCGAGTCGAGCCCGAATCGGGGCCAATTCGGGCTCCATTTGGAGACGTGCGTCTATCCAAAAATCGAAATCTATGCCGGCTCTATACCTCCGGTTTTTTAGCGTTCCCTGAAGCGTCCCTAGAGTCAGAGACTTGCGGCCGGAACCGAAGAATTTCCCACTAATAGGGAAAAATTTTAGAGTCTTTCGGGCTACTGATCCCATTATTTCCAAGCTCTCTGGCAATGCCCTTAGCTAAGAGTTTGAGCTAATTCACTTTCCTAAAAATTTGTCGCTAACCTCATATGGGGACTCGCTTTTGCAAGTCTTTTATGTTTCCATGTTCTTGTTATGTTCCTGGTGACAAGCTGAATGTCGAACGCTAGATTTGGTGTCTCGCGTGGGGGAACACCCAATATATTGTACACATTTTGTCCAATCCACAGCTGTGGATGGATTGGAGGGGGATCATGGACGGAACCGGGCTAATTGACGCTGGCGTAAGCAAAAAATCCGATTACGATGAAGCTTTGGAAGCTGTGGAAAACCCTGAATCCGCACCTGATTCTGCGCCTGCCACGTCGCAAAATGCAGTCCCGCAAGACAGAATCCGGATCACATCCTCGGCCAGCAGCCCCTCTCCTGCAAAAACCGCCAAACGCCCGGTGATCGTGAAAGATCCTCGCAGCGGCAAGCCGATCGCCTCCAATGATGAGGCAATAAAGGAAGCTGTGCCCGACTGCGACGGCAAGACCCTATCGGTTGCCGACCAAATGGCCGAGCTTAAGGAAGCCGCCGGCATGTTCGGTGCGGCTCAGGTTCGCGATGTCTTTCAAAACGAGCGGGGCATCAGGATCCGCCTGGACCGAAGCCAGGACGACCGCCTGACCGCCTTTGGCAAGGCCACTCTGAAAGACCGCTATTTGATGAATGGAGAGTCCTTTCAGGACCTCTTCGCCCGAGTCGCCGCCCACTTTGCGGACGATACGGCCCATGGACAACGGATTTATGACTATATCTCGCGGCTTTGGTTCATGCCTGCCACGCCGGTTCTGTCCAATGGCGGCACGACCCGGGGCCTGCCCATCTCGTGCTTTTTAAACGAGGCCAATGACAGCTTGGAAGGCATAGTAGGCCTGTGGAACGAAAATGTCTGGCTGGCGGCACGGGGCGGCGGCATTGGCAGCTATTGGGGCAATCTGCGCTCCATCGGCGAGCGGGTCGGCCATAACGGCAAGACCTCTGGCGTAATCCCCTTTGTGCGGGTGATGGATTCCCTCACCCTCGCCATTTCGCAAGGGTCCCTGCGGCGCGGCTCGGCCGCTTGCTATATGCCGATCTCTCACCCGGAGATCGAGGAGTTCCTCGAGATGCGACGCCCGACCGGCGGCGACCCCAATCGCAAGGCGCTCAACCTGCACCACGGCGTGATGATTTCCGACGCCTTCATGCGGGCGGTGGAAGAAGACGGCGACTGGGCCCTTCTGAGCCCCAAGGACAATGCGCCGATCCGCAAGGTAAAAGCCCGGGATCTTTGGATTCGCATCCTGACCGCGCGCATCGAAACCGGTGAGCCCTACATTGTCTATGGCGACACGGTGAACCGGCAAATTCCCGAGCATCACAAACTGGCCGGCTTACAGGTGAAGACTTCCAACCTCTGCTCCGAGATCACCCTGCCCACCGGCCAGGATCACCTGGGTCAGGAGCGCACTGCGGTCTGCTGCCTGTCGTCGCTGAACCTGGAAACCTATTTGGAATGGCAGGACCAGCCCCAGTTCATCGAAGATGTCATGCGCTTCCTGGATAACGTGCTCAGTGACTTTATCAAGAGCGCGCCGGAATCCATGTCTCGGGCCAGCTATGCCGCCCATCGGGAGCGGTCGGTGGGACTGGGCGTGATGGGCTTTCACTCCTTCTTGCAAGCCAACGGCCTCCCGATGGAGAGCGCCTTGGCCAAAGTGTGGAATAATAGAATTTTCAAGCACATACGGCGTGAAGCTGATGCTTCGTCTAAGAAACTTGCCGAAGAGAGAGGTGCCTGCCCGGATGCTGCGGAATTCGGCATTTCTGAGCGCTTTTCCAACAAGTTGGCCATCGCGCCAACCGCCTCGATCTCGATCATCTGCGGCGGCGCCTCGCCAGGCATCGAACCCAATGTGGCCAATAGCTATACGCACAAAACCCTGTCCGGATCATTTGGCGTTCGAAACAAGTACTTAGAAGCGCTTTTGGAGGAGAAGGGTGAGAATTCAGAGGAGACCTGGAGCTCCATCACCCTGCACGAGGGCTCTGTCCAACATCTGGATTGCCTGAGCCAGGACGAAAAGGATGTTTTCAAAACCGCCTTTGAGATCGACCCGCGATGGCTGATCGAGCATGCGGCGGACCGCTCGGCCTCGATCTGCCAGGCTCAGTCCTTGAACATCTTCCTGCCAGCGGATGTGCACAAGCGGGACCTGCATCAGATCCACTATCAGGCCTGGAAGAAGGGTGTGAAATCCCTCTACTACTGCCGCTCCAAATCCATTCAACGGGCGGAGTCCCGGGTATCGGCCCAGCCGTCGGCGGCGGTGCCTCACCTGGGCAAGGTCTCGGCCAAGGACACCCCGGTCCGGGTGGACTATGAGGAGTGTCTTGCCTGTCAGTAGAAGCCTTTCAGTGGAGGCCTATGAGAAAGGGCCTTTGAGAAGGGATTTTTCAATTAGAGGGCCAACGGATAAATGGCCCGCGAAAAAAAATGGGGCGGGTTTCGATTGCGCGCCGCGGCCTTCCAGGACGGTGGCCATCACGAAAAAAGTTGTACGGCCCGGGCAAAGCTGTCCGAGCCTGCTTGGTGAGAGAATCACCCCAGCTTGGTGGGAGAAGTAGATTTATGTCTTTGTTGGATGCCAGCCCGGTTTACAAACCCTTCCGTTACCCTTGGGCCTATGACGCTTGGCTGATGCAGCAGCGCATTCATTGGCTGCCCGAAGAGGTTCCCCTGGCCGACGACGTGAAAGATTGGCAGCAAAAGCTGACCGAGGCGGAGAAAAACCTGCTCACCCAGATCTTCCGCTTTTTCACTCAGTCGGATGTTGAGGTGAACAACTGCTATATGCGCCACTACTCGCGGGTCTTTAAGCCCACCGAGGTGCAAATGATGCTAGCGGCCTTTTCAAACATGGAAACGGTGCACATCGCCGCCTATTCCCACCTACTGGACACCATCGGCATGCCCGAAACGGAGTATTCCGCCTTCCTGCACTACAAGGCTATGAAGGACAAATACGACTACATGCACGAGTTCGGTTGCGACACCACCGAAGAGATCGCCAAGACCTTGGCCGTCTTTGGCGCCTTTACCGAGGGCCTGCAGCTTTTCGCATCCTTTGCCATTCTGCTGAATTTCCCGCGCTTCAACAAAATGAAGGGAATGGGCCAGATCGTCACCTGGTCGGTGCGCGACGAAACCCTGCACACTCAGTCGGCGATTCGTCTTTTCAAGACCATGATGGAGGAAAATCCCGGGATCTGGACTCCGTACTTCGAGCACGACCTCTATAAGGCCTGCGAGACGATCGTCACCCACGAAGACGCCTTCATTGACTTGGCCTTCGAACAGGGCGGCGTCGAGGGCCTGGAGGCGGCGGACGTGAAGGCCTATATCCGTTACATTGCCGACCGACGCCTCTCCCAACTGGGGCTGCAGCCCATCTACCGGACCAAGGACAACCCCCTGGCCTGGATGGACACCATGTTGAATGGCGTGGAGCACGTTAACTTTTTTGAAAACCGGGCCACGGAGTATTCCAAAGCCGCCACCCAGGGGTCTTGGGAAGAGGCTTTCGATTAGGAACAATAAACTGCCTGCCAAACGTGGTTTTGAGTGCCAGGCTTGCCAGGCCCCCAAGAGATCCCTAATAAACGAGAGATCCCCAATTTCATGGGCCACCCCTATTAAGCGCCCGTTAGGGGCCGAGTCCTATACTTTCCAGCCTGACGGCTGGAGCGGCCCTAGCCGTGCTTTCCTTTTTCTGGAGTCTTCACACAATGAATAACCTGGCAGAGCAGCAAAGCCCCGATCTCTTGGCGAACAGCGACAGCTTGTTGGACAGCCTGACCAAAATTGCTCATCAGGCCGGTGAAGTTATCCTCGAAATCTATGCCCAGGGCGACGGAGTAGAGGTGCAGATCAAAGACGATTCATCGCCGGTCACCGCCGCCGACCAAGCCGCCGAGAAGGTTATTCTCGCCGCCCTAGCGGAGCTAAGCCCGGAGATCCCGGTGGTCGCCGAAGAAGCCGCCGCCGCCGGTCATATTCCGGACGTGAGTGCCGGCCGCTTTTGGCTGGTCGACCCCTTGGACGGCACCAAGGAATTCATCAGCCGCAATGGGGAATTCACGGTCAACATCGCCTTGGTCGAAGACGGCCAGCCTATTGCCGGGGTGGTCTATGCCCCAGCCAAGGGCCGCACCTGGGTCGGTGCCTGCCTGCCCGGCCAGGCGGCAACGGCGCGTTTCAGCGAAAAGGATGCTCAGCCAGCACCCATCCAAACCCGAGAGATTCCCGAGAGCGGCGCCGTGGTGGTGGCCAGCCGCCGTCATGGTAGTGGCGAAGAGCTGGACACCTTCCTCGCCGATTACAAGGTCGACGAGATGATCAGTGCCGGCTCGTCTCTTAAATTCTGCTTAGTGGCCAAGGCCGACGCCGACCTTTATCCCCGCTTCGGCCGCACCATGGAATGGGACACCGCCGCCGGTCACGCGGTGTTGCGGGCAGCGGGCGGTGCAGTCATGGCTCAGGACGGCACACCCTTGCGCTATGGCAAGCCCGGCTTCGAAAATCCCCATTTTTATGCCCTAGGCAAAAGCTAGGTGGCAGGGGATAAGGCCGAAAGCTTTTTTGCCAGGAGGCCGGGAGTTTGAGACTCAATTCCGATCCCCTTGACCCTTCTCCGTAAGGCAAAATACGAAGCTATGATCTACCTTGCCGTCCTCGTGCGCCGGCTGAAACCGGGCAAAAGCTATCAAGATTTTCTCGAGGTTTGGTACCCGGACAAAGGCTTTGGCTGGAAAGGTCGAGGTCCCCTCATCGCCCGAAACGTCGCGGATCCGCGCGAGATTTTGACTTATGCGGAATTTGAATTGGCCGACGGGGCAGACTTGGACGTGGAGCTGGCTCGCATCGCCACACAGGAGGCCATCCGCCACGAGCGTATTGGCGCGGTCATCGAAGAGACCACCCTGCGCGGCATCTACGAGATGACCGACAGTTTTGATTTTTCCACCGACGAAAGCGTCGCGACCGGCAAACCATCAACTCTGCGGACCTAAAATCGGGGCCCAATCCCCTTTGATTTTATCGTTCAATGGATCATACTTAGATTCGGCCTTGCCCCATGCCTCCTCCCTCCTGATGGGAAAGTACGTGACCTGCGGGGGTGTAATTCCTTGAACCGCCATTCGAGCCATTCGCATAAGGGGGGATTGTGAGCCGCGCTCGCAATAGGAGGTTCCCCGATGAAGTTATCTATCCCGCTCTATCGATTGAAACGCCAAGCCAAGGTCCTCGCTCGATCCGAAGGCATTCCACACCATCAAGCGCTGGATCGCATTGCCAAGGCGCAAGGTTTTGGGAAGTGGAGCTTACTTGCCAAATGGGAAAGGGACCGAGGCCCGTCGCAACGCTTGATCGATTGGTTAGTGCCGGGCGACCTGCTGCTGCTGGGCGGGCGTCCGGGACAGGGCAAGACACTGCTCAGCCTGGAGATGATTGTTGAAGGTGTTAAACGGGGCAAACCCGGTCGCTTTTTCACACTCGACTACAATGAAGAGGATGTCCTCGAGGCCTTCCAATCGGTAGCGGGTCAGCGGACCTTGCAAAGCAGCCTTTATGGTTTTGACAACTCGGACCTGATCCATTCGGACTACATCGCCGACAAACTCGTCGACGCCCGGCCGGGAACAATCGTGGTCATTGACTACCTACAAATTTTAGATCAACGGCGAGCCAACCCGGACCTGGAAAGCCAGGTGCGCGATCTGAAGGTCTTTGCCCGGGAGCGCGGCATCACCATGATCTTCATTTCGCAAATCGACCGGGCCTTTGAGCGCACAGCAAAACGCTGCCCCACTCTGGAAGACGTGCGCCTGCCGAACCCCTTGAACCTAAGCTACTTTAACAAGGCTTGTTTTGTGCACGACGGGCTGGTCCAAACCGAGGCCGTTCACACCTAGTCGCCCTTACCAACCGGTGCAGCGCGGCCAATAGTCCTCCACCCGGCCCTGGGCATCGATAACATGATAGCCCCCGTGAGCGGCGGCGGTCATGCAAACATGATTGGGCAAGACGGCGACCCGGGCGCCCACCGGCAAATCGGCATAGGGCAGCTCCAGCCCCGGCGGCGCGGCCACCAGCCCATGTTCCTGGTGCACGTCGGCCACATAGAGACGATCCTCGCGAAGGGTAAAGCCCCGATCGCCGTCGGGTGCACACAAAAGGCCGTATCCAAGGTTCTCCGTGCGTCGGGCGGCACTCTGATCCTTGGAGAGAGCAAGGCCGCCGGCATCGATGAGGATACGGTCGGCCTGACGGTTATGGCCAACCACCGTGGCCCAGACCGCCACGGCCAAGTCGTCATGGCACAAAGATCCAAGGTCCACTTGCGCCAAATCACCCAACACATAGACCCCTGGCCGCATTTCCGTGACACCTTCTAGAGATTTCGCATGGACTGCCGTCGGTGTGGAGCCCACGGACACGACATCACAGGTAAGGCCCTCGTTCCGCAGACAGGCTGCCGCCATCACAGCAGCCGCCCGCTCCTCCTCCGCCACTTTTTGAATCTGTTCGATTGTCTCGCAGCCGTAGGAATGGCCCGCATGCACCAAAACACCTCCAAGTTTTAGGCCGGGCGCCATCGTGATGGCTTGCCCCAACGCCAGGAGGTCGGCACCCTCAAGCGACACCCCACCGCGTCGACCGCCACTGTCTATCTCGATCAAAAGTGTAAAGGTGACATCACCACCTATTTCCTCAGCCTTGGCCGATAAAAGATCGATGACACCTAGATTATCTGTCAGGAGGGAAAGCTGAGCGCCACGGGCCATCAATGCCGCCACCGCCGGCAGCTTTTGCGGTGTGATACCCACCGCGTATGTCATGTCCCGAAAACCTTCATCAAAGAAATAGACAGCCTCAGCAAGCGTGGAGACGGTGATGCCGCCCACCTGATCCGTAGCGGCCAGCCGCGCCACGATTCCAGACTTAGCGGTTTTCATATGAGGTCGCAGGGCCACGCCAAGCTCATCGGCCCGTTTTTTCATCGCCTGGCAATTGCGATCCAACACATCTCGCCTGAGCAACAAAGAAGGTGTGGGAAGCTCATCCAATTGATGTAAAGGCTTCGGGTCAACGGTCATTTTGCGCAATCCTCCCGCAATCTAATGCACATCGCAGTGAGTCCGAACCAATTGACCGGGATTTCTTTGCCCTGTGGGCAGGCGCGCGTTTTGATCCAAATTGCCTGATCTGGGGCGCCGGATTGCCGCAAAAAAATTTTAGGGCGGGCCGCGCCTATTCCTTGCCTTTCCAAGTCCCACCAATTGGTTCAGTTTTCCTGCAATCTGCTTTAAAGCAGCTTGCACCAATAGCCCAGCGGAATCGGTCAAGACCACCAATTAATCAGACAAATATAACTATGAAAAAGAGGTCGGGCTTCTAACAGTTTCCAGCCTCTATTCGATAGAGGTGGCGCCTTGCAGAAGTTCGCTGAAGCTGCCGCCATGGAACAGGGCACAGACCTTTTCCATCAACTCCGAGGGATATCCCGCATCCTGATAGAGATTACAGCGAAAGGCAGCAGAGGAGGGGAAATAAAAGTCACCGCCGCAGCGCCCTTCCACCAAACGGGTTTCAAATCCCAGCAGGGTTTGCAACTCGCACTCAGCCCGTTCGATCTCGCTCAGGCCCAAATCTTCCTGCGCCGCCTGAACCGGTCCGGAGGCAAACCAACTGGCAGCCAAAAGAAGTGCCGTCATGGCAATGCCAAAAATAGAAGCCCTAACGATTCCAACGGTCATCTCACCCCATCCCGATCCTTCATGATCTTTTTCTACCGATCTTTTTTCCCGTCTCATTTCCGACCCTTGTTACGGATACTTTTCCCGGGTCCTCTTTTAAGGGCGTCTTTCTATGTCCCTTCCGAGCGAACCACCGGCAAAATAAGGCCCGGCAAGCCGCCTCCAATCCTCACGTCCCTTTTGATTCCAATCTTTTGTTCTAGCTTATTGCCATCGAGAAAGAAGCGTTAACAAATTGCCCTCAGACAAGTGGAAATCATTAACGGAACCTTAACACAAAAAAGAAGCTTTGTCTTCATAAAAGTATAACTTAATAATTATAGTTAATTTTACTCAAAAGTATTCATGTAGATTTTTATTACTTAAATAAAAATGACCATATTGAAATTAATGCAAAATATTTTATTAATATAGAATTACTT
>JBCCHN010000150.1:0-12573 GCA_039028695.1 Pseudomonadota bacterium | reverse complement strand
GAGGGGTTTTAGGCGCGCCTCAAGATAACTGTACCACCACCGCCTCAAAGTCTTGGTCGCCGATGACACGGGTGTGGTGGCCCTTGCCATGCAGATCTTCCATGCGCCAGACATCGCCCTGTCCGATCTCTCGGACCTCCCCGTCGCTGGCGGTCACATTGACCGCGCCGGCCGTGCAAATTAGCGTTTGCCGCTTTGGCGTGGGATGAATGGGCTCGTCCCACCCGGCGGCGAGCCTGAGAAAAATCATCCCTTCGGCGCTTTCCGATTCGGAGATTTCAATCGCTTTCGCAGGCGGGGCGAAGCTGCGCTCTTCCAAGGTAATTTCAACTTCTCTCCAGTGACTTTCCCCGGCGTCATCGGCATACAAATGATGATATCGCATCTCGTCTCCCAACCCAGGCGCAGCGAGCCGAATCCTATGGTAATAGTGTCCGATGGGTCCATCGACGATCGACCTCAAGGTCACTTCAGCGCGCCAAGAAAAATTTCTCCACATCCATCGTCCAGTTGACAGGTTGATGAGCGCGCGCTCGATCGGCTCAATAGATTTTTCCCAACTTTCTATTGTTACCACATAAACTAGGCAAGCCGCGTGTTGGTTTGGTCAGAATGGGTTCATAAGACCTCAATTTGCCCTCTCCCATTCCCCGACCCTCAGGGGCGAATATTCTGATTTAAGCGGAAGAACTTGTCCGGGTCGTCTGTTCGTTTAAGAGCCACCAGGCGTGCGCCCCTGCAGGGGCCGTCAGCGGCAAGCGCTTGCGGGTATGGAAAAACCAAAGGAGAGGCCAAATATGCCAGACGCCATCCCCGTCCAATTGGCCCAGGATAGTCCGCACATCCCCGCCCTATTGACCCTGATCAAGCAAAGCTTCGCCTTTATGGAAGGGCGGATCGACCCGCCGTCGTCCATGCACCGTCTGACCCTTGACAAGATCAGGGCCCAATGCAGTTCGGGCGAAGTCTGGGCGATTGGTCAGCCGCCCTTTGCCTGTATTTTCCTTAGTGAAAAAGGCAATCGCCTCTATATCGGTAAGATCGCGGTCGCGCCGGAACACCGCGGCCATGGTCACGCCCGGCGGCTGGTGGAACTGGCCGAGAAACGAGCCCAAGAACGGGGCCTAAACGACCTGGAACTGGAAACCAGGATCGAATTGACTGAAAACCACGAGACTTTCCGGCGCTTGGGTTTTGAAAAAGTGCGCGAGGGGCACCACGACGGCTTCAAGCGGCCTACATACATTGTCATGAGAAAGCCTGTTTGATCTTTTCAGGTCGGTTGCTTCAGCCCATCATGGAATCTGAAACGCCTTTCTAAGCCGCATCTTCCTGTTCCACGCAGATCTGCTCGCTGTCGTCCTGGCTTAGAGGTTCCTCAAGCAAGCCGCACCAAAAGGGTGCGTTTGAAGCAAGCCCGCTTGTGGCGGGTTTTGGTGCCAGGCCGAAGTGCCGGCAAGTCTTGCAAGCCCCAAAGGCGCGACCGTCACGATCCCGCAAGAGGCGGGTGAGGACGGCCTGCAGCCCCTCCTCCAAACGCTCGGTCTCACTGGCCTTAAGTTTGCCCACCGCGGCCTCCACCCGCGCAAGGGGATCCTTCTCCAAGGTTCGCTTGCCCTTGGCAGTAATTTGCAGAGTGACAACCCGCCGGTCCACGGCCAATTCCTTTTTCCCGATTAGGCCCTTGCGCTCCAGCGCCATCAAGGTTTGGGACACCGTGCCCTTGGTCATGCCCAAGTAGGCCGTGACAGCAGAAGGGCTGCGGGAAAATCGGTTGGCCCGGGCCAAATAGCGTAACGCCTCCCACTGGGTTGGACGCAGGCCTGCATCATGAGCGTCGCTCTGAATCAAGCGCGCCAACCGCTCCAGGTGGGCCACCACATTTTCTCTCGATGTCATCGCTCACGATCCTTTGACTAACGTATAATGTATTGAGTCGAAACTTTCCTTGCAACCCGTCCAGGAAGAGCCTATGAATAATTAGTATTGAGTCGCTACTATTGGAGACAAACGATGAAAACCGCCCAAAAACCCTCCCTTAAATCTGTCGCTTTTTTTGTTCTCCTTACCGGAGGCTTGCCGGTCCTCGCCCAGGCTCATTCGATCGAGAGCCCGACAGACGGGGCGGCGCCACCGACCTTCGACATCATTCATGCGCAAGCCACCAGCGACGGCCGCCTGACCACCTTCGCCATGGAGCTGGCCGGTCAAGCCGGCAGCCTCAAGCCGGAGGCAACCGGCCAACTCGCCGGCTCCAAGGTGCAATCTTACGTGTGGCCCACCAGCCTGGATCCCTCGGCCGTGGGCTTTGACGAAGGCTCGGGCATTCTGGCCTTGGCGATCACCGCCCATCCGGATTTTGACGACACGCCCCTGTTCGATGAAAACAACGACGGGGACCCGAATAACGACGGGGCCGACTGGCATTCACATTGGGTTGTCTTGACCGAGGACAGTGCCTGCGGTGCCGGCTTAAAAGTGCGAGATGTATCGCCCGGTCAAGACCTCCTCCCAGCCACGGCACCTTACCTGCCCATTGCCCTCGACAGTCCGGGCATGAGCCCAAGCCTCTCCGGCACGACCGCGCGCATCACCGTTCCCCTTGCCGGTACAGAGGGCGTGGCCTTTGACGCGGTGACCGCCGAACTACAGGTGAACCCGGAGGCTCAAGCTCCCTTGTTGTGTGTCATCGGGGTGCACGACGTGGCCTCGGGCGATCTGTCGCTACCCGGTAAAGTCATGCTCGAAGAATGACGTGAGCGGTCAATACGGCCTTCGAACGGACCGGCCGGCGACCGACCACCAGTACTAATCGCTGGTTCTGATCATCGGTCCTGATAGCGGGCCCTAGCCGTCGGCTTTGGCCAGGTAGGGGATGGTGCCGGCAACGTCCGTGTCGTCGATCACCCGGAAGTGGGACTTGGTGCCCGCCAGCCGAGCCGCCAGGTGGGGCGCGTACTCGGGATCGGCAGCAAAGGCCTTTACCGCATCAAGCGAGGGAAACTGGATGAGCGCGATCAAAGTCGTATCAGTTTCATCGCCCTCCAATGTGGTGATGTTGGCGCTGCGTGACAAATACTTGCCCCCGTGACGAGCGGCGATGTCATGAACCACCGCGGCGTAATCGGGAATCCAGGAATCCTCCGTCACGGTTACGTCGACGATTGCAAAAACAGCCATAATCTCGATCTCCCATTCTTATGTGGGCCAACCGTTCCGGAGCATCTGCCCAAGTCTTTAGCGGCCCTGTTTTCCTTATCCCTTGGAAAGAGTGGCACTGCCTCCCCGCGTGCCTGAGAAGTTTACCAGCCGAAAGGGTCAAGACCAGAATAAAAGTCGGACGCGCGAGAACTTGTCTCTCCCGACGCTAAAACCCCCATCGGCCAGATTGACTGCCGCTCCCCAATACCCCACTGAAAGGACGTCACCAGCGCCTGGATCGATCTTCAGCGGGCGTTGGAAGGGGCTTAGCCCCAACACTGCAAAAAAAATCTGGCCACATGTCGATTTGCCGCTTCTTCAATCGTCTCTCTGATGATCCGGGCAGCAATGAGCGTTCCGAACTGGGCAATTTGGTCCGGCCCTGTTACAGGGCGGTCCGAGCGGATACGCCAGGCGGTTTCTGAGCAAGACTTGCCCGGGCCGCGCCGGTGCAACATTCTTACTGTTAATGCAAGGAGACAAAGATGAAATACATGGCACTGATTTATATGGCAGAGGGACGTGAGCCCACACCGGACAGCGCTGAGTTCGGCCCCTGGATGGCCCGCTGGCAAGAGGTTACAAAGATCTTCGAGGATGCCGGTGTAATGCGCGGTGGAGACCCGCTGGAGCCGACCGCGACCGCCACCTCGGTACGAGTGCGCGGCGGCAAGACGGAAACCATGGACGGGCCTTTTGCCGAAACCAAGGAGCAGCTGGGCGGTTATTATATCCTAGACTGCGCACACCTGGACGAGGCCATCAAGTACGCGTCCATGCTGCCGGCAGCGGAATTGGGAACGGTCGAGATCAGGCCCATCATGGACTATTCGGAATAACGTCATTCATGGTCCGCCCTCCATCGCTTTAAGACTTCCCGCCGCAAAACTGAAGGCTCAAGACTCCCGGAAAATGCGAGATTCAGAGAAGATTAAAGACTCTGCCGCGATTGACGATACCACGTCCCTTCAGGACCTTATGCGGCGGGATTGGGGGCGGCTTTTGTCCGTGCTTATCTCTGATCTGGGCGATTTCGCCCTGGCGGAGGACAGCTTGGCCGATGCCTTTGCGAGTGCGCTGACCCATTGGTCCCCAGGACGGCCCACCAATCCGCCCGCCAACCCACCCAGCAATCCTAGGGCCTGGTTGCTTCAAGTCGCCCGGCGTAAGGCCATCGACCGCCTGAGACGGCAGCAAAACCACCGGACCAAGCTGCCCGAACTGACCTATCTGAGGGAGCTGGACGCGCAAGCCTCCGCCGAACCGGAGCAAGAGATACGCGACGAGCGGCTGCGGCTCATTTTCACCGCCTGCCATCCGGCCCTGGACCAGAAAACCCGCCTGGCGCTGACCCTGCGCAGCCTGTGCGGCCTTACCACCGGCGAAATAGCCCGCGCTTTCCTAGACAAGGAAGCCACCATGGCCCAACGCTTGGCGCGCGCGCGAAACAAAATCGCCCGCGCCGGCATTCCCTATCAGGTTCCCAAGGCCGAAGATCTGGAACAGCGGCTATCCTCGGTCTTGACCGTCATTTACCTGATCTTCAACGAAGGATACAGCGTTTCGCAGGGAGAAGACCCCATCCGGCACGACCTCTGCCAAGAGGCAATTCGCCTGGCGCGGGAATTGAGAGATCTGCTTCCCCAGCCGCCCGAGGTGTTGGGCCTGCTGGCGCTGCTGCTCTTGACTTACGCCCGTCATGGCGCCCGGCTGAGCCCCGAGGGTGCTGCCATTCCCCTGGAAGAACAGGACCGGTCATTGTGGGATCAAGAGGTTGCCGACGAAGGACTGGCCCTTTTGGAACGGGCCTTGCGGCGGGGCCGGGCCGGGCCCTTTCAGCTGCAGGCCGTGATTTCGGCCCTGCACGTCGAAGCGGAGACTTTCGCGGCGACCGACTGGGCGGAAATCTTGCTGGCCTATGATCGACTAATGGGCCTGGCCGATAATCCGGTGGTGGCCCTCAATCGGGCCGTCGCCCTCTCCTTCGTGAAAGGACCGGCAGCCGGCTTAGCCGCCCTTCCCGGCCAACTGGACCATTATCAGCCGTTCCACGCCGCCCGGGCGGATATCTTGCGGCGGGCCGGACAGCACAAGGACGCCAAGGCCGCCTATGACCGCGCCATCGGCCTCACCCGCAACAGCGCCGACCGCCGTTTCCTGCAAGCCCGCAAGGCACGGCTCAGTCTTTTAGAGTCTTGAAAGAAACCGGCTTCTATTAAGCCAGCGCCAGGAAATGGCGGGTCGCCATCACCGCCACGGCGACGGCCGCACCGGTCACGCTGACCGCAAAGGTAGCGACGATCACCGCCTCAATCGAGGCCTTGACGATCAGGCCCACGTCCATCGGTGCGCTGAGCCCAGGGCGTTGGGCGGCTTGGGGAGCGTGGGGCTGGCGGTGGGGCTGGTGGTGGGGCTGCCTGAACATCTTATCTGTCCTTATGAGAAAGGGTGGAAAGCTGTTCAGGCATATAATCCTTCGGCGGCCGCACTGCGGTGACGGAGGTCACACTTCACCATCTGTTCAACGGGCGTGAGAGAGCGTGACCGGGGCCGGGGCGGAGTCCCGTAACAACTGAAAAAGAAAGCTCTGCGGGGACAGTGTCCTCTCGCTCCCCTTCGCGGGCGGCCTCGCCTTAGGGCAGACCCGTCCGGGCTGCGCGGAGGTGCCCCATCCAAGCGCATCATCCAAGGAACCGTCCCGGTGAAAGCCGCCGTTGAAACGCCGGTGCGGATTCCCCTTCCCGTGACAGGCACTGACTGTTAGCAATAGGGGCGCTGCCTATGATCAATCGGAAAAGTGAAGGCAGATCCATGTTTCAGGGGGGAGGCAGTCATGAGCCAAGCAAAAAAAAAGGCGGCGGCGCCAGCTAAAATCTTCGTCGGGGCCACGGCGGATAAGACGCCGCTGGCGCAAGGCCTTAACCTCAAGCTGGCCAACCGGCACGGCCTGATCGCCGGCGCCACGGGGACGGGCAAGACGGTCACCCTGCAGATCTTGGCGGAAGGCTTTTCCCAGGCCGGCGTGCCCGTCTTCCTGGCTGACGTAAAGGGCGATCTCTCGGGCCTCAGCCAAGCTGGCAAGCCAAATCCAAAACTGAGCGAACGGGCGCAAACCATTGGCTTAGATGATTATTCCATGGATGCTGCCCCAGTGGTCTTCTGGGATCTTTTCGGCAAGCAGGGCCACCCGATCCGCACCACCGTCTCGGAAATGGGGCCACTCTTGTTGGCCCGCCTGCTGGAACTCAACGACACCCAGGAAGGCGTGCTCTCGGTGGCCTTTCAACTGGCCGACGATGACGGACTTTTGCTCTTGGATCTCAAGGACTTGCGCAGCCTTTTGAACTTCGTGGGCGAGAACTCGGCCGAGATCGGCATCAAATACGGCCGGGTCTCCCGCGCCTCCATCGGCGCCATCCAGCGCCGCTTGCTGACCCTGCAGCAACAAGGCGGCGGCAAGTTCTTCGGCGAACCGGCCCTCAAGCTCCAGGACTTCATGACCCGCACGGCGGGCCGCGGGAGGACACACTCGAGGGGGACCGTGAACATACTTGCCGCGGACAAATTGATGATGTCCCCACGCCTTTACGCAACCTTTCTGCTGTGGCTGCTGGCCGAACTCTTCGAAGAGCTGCCCGAGGTGGGCGATCCGGACAAGCCCAAGCTGGTGTTCTTTTTCGACGAGGCCCACCTGCTCTTTAACGACGCGCCCAAGGCCCTCATCGAAAAGGTCGAGCAGGTGGTGCGCCTGATCCGCTCCAAGGGCGTGGGCGTCTACTTCGTCACCCAGAGCCCGCTGGACATCCCCGACGCCATCCTGGGCCAGCTGGGCAATCGCTTCCAGCATGCCCTCAGGGCCTTTACCCCCCGGGACCAGAAAGCCGTCAAGGCCGCGGCCGAGACCTTCCGCCCCAACCCCAAGTTCAAGGCCGCCGCGGCCATCAAGGAACTGGGTCTGGGCGAGGCTTTGGTCTCCACCCTGCAGGGAAAGGGCGCCCCCTCGGTGGTCCAGCGCACCTTGATCCGCCCCCCTGCCTCGCGCCTGGGCCCGGCCAAACCCGCCGAGCGCCGTGCCGTGATCGCCGCCAGCCCCCTCGCAGGTGTTTATGACGAAACACTGGACCGCCGCTCGGCCCACGAAATCCTCACCGAGCGGGCGGAAAAAGCGGTCAAGGCAGCGGAAAAGGCGGCCCGGGAGAAGGAAAAAGAAAAACAAGGAAAGTCTGCGAAGACAGCCTCCTCGCGCTCCTCTTCGTCCAGCCGGCGCCAGAGCGGCACGGAAGCCTTCACCAGCTCCCTCCTGCGCAAAATCGGCTACGCCCTGGGCGGCGCCATCGTACGGGGGATCTTGGGAGCGCTGAAAAAGGGCAAGTAGGGGGCACCGCCACCGGGGGAAGATTCAAAGTGGCACCGCCACGGGAAAAGATTCACATAGACCGAGCCACGGCAAACGACGCGGCCGAGATAAGCGCCCTCATCCAACGCACCATTCGGGCCAGCAACGCTGATGATTATGACGCGAAGGTCATCGACGCCCTCTGCACCGCCTTCTCCCCCGATGAAGTCACCAATCAAACCGACCATGATTTTGTTTTGATTTGTATGCTGGACAGCCAGCTCGCCGGCACGGCCGGTAGCACGATAAAAGAGACTGAAGCCAGTGGGATTACCCACCACATCAATTCCCTTTTCGTGGATCTGAAATATCAGGGACAGGGCCTCGGCCGCGTCCTTATTGCCGAAATCGAAAAACACGCTCGCGCGGAAGGCGCCGCCTCCCTCACCGCCAACGCCGCCCTCACCGCCGAGGCTTTCTACCGCGCCCTGGGCTTCACCGCCGAAGGCCACCGCTCGGAAGGCTTAGGGGACACGATTTTTATGCGTAAGGGGTTGGGGGATAAGTCTTATTCGGACAATTCCCGCGCAGATTGTTATTCAGTTTAAAAAATTTGATTTGGTTTGCGTAAAACTCCCTCTAAACACATCGAGTAAATTCAAAAAAATGCCTCCAACAATGACCTGTAATTTTGGTAAAATACGACTGAAACTTGGATTTATGGGCCCCGCACTTTGACATCCCATAGTTCCCAAACCTTGACATCAAGCGCAAAAAAGATAGAAATTTACTGGCGTAATAAGCATTTTGATTGCATGAATCTTGCTTGGCTGAACAATTTTAAGCAATCCATACGACTAGATTTACCAAGATTATAGAGTGTATAGATTTTTTGGCGTGAATTTTGACTGATATAACATCGCAATTAGGAGAGCTCTTTTAAAGTGAGCGATAGAAGTTGGAGCGAGTTGTGGCATCGAATACTAGATTATTTTCTGGAGAAGCCAAACAAATCAACTGCGTCTCGTATAGATCATTTCTTCAGGTGGACAGTTTGCAATATTTCGTTTGGAATAATGTTGTTTGGGATTCCTGCCCTAAAAATTTTTACTGATGGATCAATGAGAAATTTTGTAGATTATCTACTGAATATAGAACTTTACGACGGACTCATACTAGGCGCCATGTGTTTATCTTTAAGTTTGTTGTTTGGAACAATATTGTGGTATAATTTCCGGTATAGGATTGTATTTGTTCATCTATTCTGGGGTGTTGCAGGAGCCTTGGCATTTTGGGCCGCCATAAGTTTCGGAATATGGTTTGACCCATCTGGCAGTGCGGCGTGAGGAAACATGAAAAAAATATTGGCCTCTGTATTTTGTTTTTGTTTTTTGGCCATCATATTTGGAATGGATTCTAATGCCGAAACAGAAAAATCCAATCCAGAATCGACCCAAAAATGGAACGAATTTATGGCTTCCGGCGAATCAGGGCTTGTGCTTTGGCAGCAAGTCGAAGCTCCTATGATCGTGGAAAAATTCGAGGGAATGGGGATTGATGCATCGGGATTTAGTGAAGTTAAGTTGAGTACTAAGCCGGTGGCCGGTAACGAACTAAATTTTTGGCAAACTGCAGCATGGGGTGCTGAGTTTCTCTATGCACCAACAACCGCGAAGGACAAAGCGGTTGTATCTCAGATCAAATATTCTGAACTTTCGCCGGAAGAGTTATTTGACGCGTTGAGGATAGTTGATGCCGTTGATGAGTATAGTGCCGATGATGCGCCATTGTTCGCATTTGGTATTGTTGAGCACGGCCATCCATTGCTAATTCCTGTTAAATGGAATGAAGATTTTGCGAGCACCGTTAGAACTCTAAAATCGCTGCCTAACAGAGAAGAGGCCTACGACTTCATTGGCTTAATTGGGGCGGAATTAGTGACACATTCAACAATTGACCGCGGAACACAAGAAGGAAAGCTCATAGGAATTGACGATCTGTATGTATTCACTGACGCCAATCTGAAAGGCTGGCAATCAGGTGATTTTTCTGTGCAAAAAGCGGTGATATCAGGGGCAGATTGGCCCACTGACTTCAAATAGTCCATTTGCCAAGCTTATCAGTTTAAACCATCTTCACCGTCGGGGCGCTGACATCCACGACCGTGCCGTCGGGATCTTTCAGCAGCAGGCGGCGTTGGCCGTAGGGCATGTCGGTCGGGGGTTGTAGGATCGGGGCGTCCATCGTCTGGGCCTTGGCAAAGGCCGCATCACAGTCCGCCACGACGAAGGTCACCACGACACCGGCGGGGGCCGCGCGGGCCGCTTCGGGGACGATGTCATGGTCTCGCTGCAGGATGCCGTACTCCAACCCGGGCAAATCCGGATGGGTCAGGATGATGAACCAGGCCGAGTCAAAATGCCGGGTCATGCCAAGCAGGTTTTCATAGAAGGCTGCCGTATTTTCAACCGATTGGCTGAGTATGCTGGTGAAGGCGCGCTGCATGGGTATTTTCTCCTTACTTTGCCAAACCAGCTATCAAAAACTGCATAGAGGGCACCCGTCCGTCCCTGACGCGACCCAGGCCTCAAATTCACATTCCCACGCGATCCGTCTTGTGCAGTCAGCCAATTTGCACCTGGGCTGAGCCGCGTCAAGGAGCAAGGTTTGGCTTTCAATTGTAAATCAAATCTTTGAAATCTCCGCCCCGCGCCCCCAAATTTAAAAGACCTTAACGAACCTGTCGCGAGCGACTTTGCTGTACGTTTTTCTTATTCTTTTGCTGCTTGGCGTGATTTTTGGGCCGTCTTTGTGGGCCAAGCGGGTCATGTCTAAGCATGGCGATCCGCGCGCGGACTTTCCCGGCACGGGCGGGGAGTTGGCGCGGCATTTGTTGGACGAGGCGGGGTTAAAAGAGGTGGTGGTGGAGGCCACGACTGTCGGGGATCACTATGATCCGGAGGCCAAGGCGGTGCGCATGAGCCAAGAGCATCTGGAGGGGCGCTCGCTGACCGCGGTGGTGGTGGCGGCCCACGAGGTGGGGCATGCCCTGCAGGATGGGGAGGGTTATGGCCCCCTCAAGACCCGGGGACGCCTGGTCAGGGCCACGGCCTGGCTGCAGAAGTTGGGCTCGGTGGCGATCTTCGCCTCCATGGGGCTGGGGGTGGTCAGCCGCTCGCCGGTGGTGGCCTTTTTGGGCGTGGGCGCGGGCATCGCCACCATGGCGGCCTCGGTGGTGGTACACCTGGTGACCCTGCCGGTGGAACTGGACGCCTCGTTCAAGCGGGCCCTGCCCACCCTGGAAAACGGCCGCTATCTAGCGTCGGAGGACATGCCCGCGGCCCGCAAGATCCTGAAGGCCTGCGCGCTGACTTATGTGGCCTCGTCCCTGACGGCGCTGCTGAACCTCTGGCAGTGGATCCGGTATATAAGGTAGGCGTCGGCCCGGGAGGCTTGGCTGGGGGCCTGCACTTTATGGGGCGGGCAGCCCACTGCCATCTGTCACAAAAAGCGTGGCAAAGCGGCGCGAGTTAGGGCAAGCTGGCGGACGTTTGGGATTCCAGGCCATCGACAATGAACATCACAACGACGCCGACCCCCTTTCCCATCGGCAGGGACAAAAGCCTCACCCCGCATGCAGCGCTTCCCCTGGAGACTGTCTTGGCGCAGCTGGCCGCGGCGGCCGCGCGGCCCTTTGAGGAGGCACGGCCCATTCCGCCGGCGCTGCACCACTCGCCCGCCTTTGCCGAGCGGGAGCGGGAGCGTATTTTTACCCAGGAGTGGATCTGCATCGGCCGGGCCGACGAGATCACCAAACCGGGGGACTACCTGACCCACGAGATTGCCGGTGTCCCTATTATCGCCCTGCGTCAGGCCGACCGGTCCGTGAAGGCTTTCGTCAATGCCTGCGCTCACCGCTTTTCCCGCCTGCTTAAGGAGGAACAAGGCTCCTGCCGGCGGGTCATCTGTCCCTATCACGCCTGGGCCTATGATTTGGGCGGTCAGCTGCTGCGCGCGCCCTTTATGGAGATGAAGCAGGGCTTCGATAAGTCCGCCCACCGGCTGAAGGAATTGCATGCGGAGGTCTGGGAAGGCTTTTTGTATGTGACCCTGGCCGAGACCCCCAGCAAAAGCCTGGCGCAAGCGTTAGCACCCTTCACCGAGGGTGTGGTGGGGCGGTTCGACATGGCCTGCTATCAGACGGTTTTTCGCGAGACCATGACCTGGACTGCGAACTGGAAAAACCTGATGGAGAATTTCATCGAGAGCTATCATGTCCCCATGGCTCACGGCAAAACCTTCGCCAAGCACTCAAAGCCCCTGACGGACTATATTTGCGGCGAAGACAGCGATCATTATGGATATCATCGGGCGCCCCAGCCCTCGGACGAGCCGCCCGGCGCCGCCCACCCGAAAAACCACCGCCTGGAGGGCGAGTGGCGGCGAATGATGATCGATTTTTCCATCTATCCCTGTCACCTCATTACCCTGATGCCCGATTACCTCTGGTACATTACGGTGCAGCCCGCGGGGCCCGGCGTCGAGGGTTTGGGGAAAATGCGGGCGACCTGGGGCGTGGCCTTTCCGCCCGAAGTGCTGGCCGACGTGCCGCCGGCGGAGCGGGATGGTTGGGTGGCCAACTTTAAGGCCTACATGGAAGTGGCCAACGACGAGGATAAGCCCCTGGTCGAGGCCCTCTACCGAGGTAGTGCCTCCCCCCTCCTGCCCGACGGCTTGCTGCACCCCATCGAGCGCAACATTTGGCAATTCACCCGCTACCTCAACCGGCTCTGCGGGTCGTAACGGGCCGGGGACAAGAACAAGGCATAGGACATGGAAAAAATCTCTCAAGGGGACTATGAGGTCGAGCATGTGGAAAGCGTGGCCGAGGGGACCGACATGAGGGCCCGTGTCTTCACCCTCGCCGCCGGCCAGTGCATTCCCTGGCACTATCACAGCGAGGTCACCGACAGCTTCGTTTGCCTGACCGGCCGTTTGGTGGTCGAAACCCGTGCGCCCCACCACACCTACGAACT
>JBCCHN010000149.1:0-12634 GCA_039028695.1 Pseudomonadota bacterium | reverse complement strand
ATCTCGGCAGATGGGTCGGTCCGACGAAGGGTCTCTGATGCAATAACCCCGGCAGGGCCGGTCCCAACAATTACGTGTTTCATATTTCGTTCCTCACAGGTCCATCAGCGGCGTGACCCGCTCAAATTCTTCGGACATTCGTCGCTGCCGCACTAAAGCCGGAGCCGCGATAAGGTTTCGTTGGATGGCACGCCTTCCTCGGTCCAGCCACGCAGTTTGTAATACTCCGGCAACATAACATCGAGCTGATTGACCTTGCCTTTGGCTGTTCCCGACGGGGCCGGCACTTCGAGCAGGCGCTTGGGCAGGGTATCGTCCTTAGCGGTCAAGCCGGCGGTCAAATTAAATTGGCGCTCCAGGTTCCACACCCGCTCGCCGATTTCCGAGAGGCGCTCGGCCGTCCAGTCCCCTTCGCAGGCCGCATCCATTTGGATGGCAAACTCTTCCAAGCCCCAAGCCGCCGTAGTGAAAAGACAAAGCCCTGTCGAGTCCACGGCCGACACACGGTCCTGAGAGTCCTTGCAGGCCGTGGCCTTTCCGGCGCCGGTTTGGTCTTCCATATCCTCGGCGAAGGTATCGTGTTTTAAGTGACAGGCGCCCCGGTTGCTGGTGGCATAACCAAGCCCCATGCCTTGCAAGGCACGGGAATCATAGCCGGCGAATTCCTGACCTTTCACACTCATGGAGAGTTCCGGGTGGCCGTATTTTTCGCAGAGGCGCTTTGAGCCTAAGCCGAGCTGCTGGCCAAAGCCTTCGAACTTGCCGGTTTTTTCGGCCATAACTGTGAGCGCCTCGGCATTGCCGAAATTAAGCGGAATGCCGTCGGTGTCCTTGGTCGTGAGCACGCCCATTTCAAAGAGCTCCATGGCCGCGGCCAGAGTTGCCCCAAAAGAGATGGGGTCCATGCCGTGCTCGTTCATCATGTAGCCCGCGAAGGTTAAGGCATCGATGTCATCGACCCCCACCACCGGCCCGAAGGCATAGGCGGTTTCATATTCCAGGCCGCCAGAGGCGTGTCGATATTTGGGCCGGTTTACAATCGTGAAGTGGTCCTTGTCGATGTGAGCAATCCGACCGCAAGCAATTGTACATCCAAAACAAGCCTTATTTGTCAAGAGGTTACGGTGCCCATTGGGATGCACCTTGGCCATCGCCGCCGGGTTGATGTTTTCGGTCCCCTCGAACTGCACCTCATTGAAGTTACGGGTCGGTAGCCCGCCGAATTCCTGCATCATGTCGATCATGGAATTGGTGCCGTTCTCGGTAAGATCCTGACGGCCCTCGTTATCCTCGAGCAGCTTCTTGGTGTGCTTGATGGCTTTCATGAAGGCCTTGGGGTCGTTGACTGTGACCCCCTTGGTGCCATGGACCGCAACAGCCTTTAGGTTCTTGGAGCCCATCACAGCGCCAACCCCTGAACGCCCGGCCGCCCGGTGCAAATCATTGACGACACAAGCATAATAGACGCCCTTCTCGCCCGCCACACCGATTGAGGCGACCTTGAGAAGGGGGTTTTGATGATGTGCCTTCAAGTGCTCTTCGGTATGCCAAACGGTCGTGCCCCAGAGATCATCGGCGGGCAGGATCTCGACCTTGTCATCCACAATGTGCAGGTAGACCGGCTTGGGAGAGCGGCCCTCCAGTATCAACAGGTCATAGCCCGCGAACTTGAGCTCGGCACCGAACTTGCCGCCCGAGTTGGAGCAGGCAATGGCGTTGGTAAGGGGGCCCTTTGTGACGACCGCGTAGCGACCGCTGGTGGAGGACATGGTGCCCGTAAGGGGACCCGTTGCAAAAATAAGGACGTTTGCCGGCGACATGGCGTCGGCCTTGGGATCCATTAGCTCCCAAAGGTATTTGGTCGCCAGGCCCCGCTCGCCCATGTAGTCGTTGGCCCAGTCCATGTTCAAGGGCTCGACCGTGCTCGTGCCCTCTGTCAGGTTCACGCGAAGTATCTTTTTCTGCCATCCCATTTGGGAATCTCCTCAAGCATGAAATTTCGTGCTGTCGATCAGCGAATCACTGGTTTCCCAGCTCAACGGGATCAAGACTGGTGTGTTTGGGTCTTGGCGGCCCACTCGAGCATGCGCTCGTAGCCGGTCCAATTGGCGTCCACATAGGTAATGGCGCCGGTGGGACAGGCTTCAGCACATTGTGGATCGCCACCGCAAAGATCGCATTTCATGACTTTTCCCGTGTCCTGGTTGTAGTTCACGGTGCCAAAGGGACAGGCGATGGTACAGACCTTACAGCCCACACAGACCTCGTCATTGACTTCCATCGCCCCGGTGGTTGCGTTTTTGGTGATCGCTTCGACCGGACAGGCATGCATGCACCAAGCTTCCGAACACTGGGTACAGGTATAAGGTATCGAGCGTGCCCCGTGCTCGAATTCAAAGATCTTGATCCGGGATTTGGCCGGGTTGAAAACCCCCTCGTGCTCAAATGAGCAGGCCATCTCGCACTGCAGGCAAGACGTGCATTTAGCCGGATCGATTAACAACGATTTGTACATCTGTCTTCTCCCGAAAGCGCCGCCCGTTAGACGGCAGCCCGGACCGTTTATGGATTTCGGTACGGGTTCTTATTGACGTTGGTAACCATGCTACGATAGGTCCCGTTGCCAGGTCGAGGAGATTTCTCGACAGTTTTAGCATTTGTGCTGCCCGATTCAGGTGATGTAATCCTGGCCATACGACCCTGGATATAGGATCTTACACGTGACGGCCCGAGCGGCAGGGTCGGTTTGAGTAGGCGATGAAAATACTAGGATTTGCCGGGTTCAGCGGCAGCGGCAAGACAACACTGGTGACAAACTTGATTCCCCTTCTGATCGAGCGGGGGTATCGCATCTCCACCATCAAGCACACCCATCACAGTGTCTTTTTAGATGGCCAGGGCGAACATAGTCTGCTCTTGAGACAGGCCGGTGTGCATGAGCTTATTCTGGCCAATGAAAACCGTTGGTCGATGGTGCATGAGAATCGCACCTCTCCAGAGCCCAGCGTCGAAGAATTGGCAGATTTGATGGACCCCGTTGACCTCTTGGTGATTGAGGGATTCAAACGCTACCCCCACGCTAAGATCGAGGTCCACCGTCCGGCTTTGGAGAAACCTTTGTTGTGCCCGGACGATCCCAACATCATCGCTGTGGCGAGCGATGCCCATATCCCGGCGCTGGACCGGCCGCAATTGGATCTGAACAATTTAGCCAAGATCGCCGATTTCATCGAAACGCGTATTCTCCGCTAGGAAGATGAGCCGTCAATCCGGCCATCAACCCATCATGGATTTTGCATCGGTGGGCTTTGGGATTAAGCTGGCTAACAAAATGGCGAGGTGCTCAACATGCCGGCAAAACTCGAGAGTTGTTTGGACGCGGTCTATCAGGCTGGGGGCGAACGGGACAAGCTCGATCGGGTCTATGACGATTGGGCCAAGAGTTACGATCAGGATCTCTGGGCCTCTGGTAATCCCTATATCACAATCATGGCCGGCATGATTGGGCGCCATATCAGCGACCTCAAGGGAAAAATTCTGGACGCGGGCTGCGGCACCGGAAACTTGGGTGAGATCTTGAGTTACCTGGGGTATGAGAACGTAACCGGCATCGACCCCTCGGCGGGCATGCTGGATGCGGCGCGAGCCAAAGGCGTCTACAACGCCCTGTACCAGCTTCTATTGGGAGCCGTCATCGACCTGCCGGATAACAGCTTTGATGGGATCACCGCTGCCGGTGTTCTCACTCATGGCCATGCCCCCGCAGATTCCCTCGACGGCATGCTGCGAATCGCCAAAGCGGGCGCTCCCATCATCTTTTCCATTTCAAAGATCGCTGAGGAAAAAGACGGCTTCGGCGAGAAGATCCATAGCTTGTCGAAAAAGGGCCAATGGAACTTAGTGGAGGAAAGCGCTTACTTCCGCACCTATCCCTTCTCGAAGGAATACACGGAGCTGCGCCACCGCATTTGCGTCTATCGCAAGTCCGGATAGGCGAACCGTACTTGATGAAACCAACGTCTCGCTCACAAAATGAAAAACCAGCTACAGGCGATCAGGATGCGCTAGACCAGGATCGGATTTCTTACCGGGGAAGCTGCCATTGCGGTGCGATACAGTTCACCTTCCTATCGCCAAGAATCACACAGGTCATGCGTTGCGATTGCTCAATCTGCGCCCGCAAAGGATCAGTCTTGACGACTAACTTGATTGCTCCGGACGCCATGGAGGTTCAGGTTCGAGGCCACGTTCAAAAAACCTATCAATTCGGAACAATGACCGCCCGCCATCATTTTTGCGGCGTTTGCGGCATTCATACTTTTGTCGAGACAAGGCTTAACCCGGGATTTTACCGCATCAATTTAGGCTGCGTTGAGGAGGTCGATGCCCTCAAGCTCTCGGAAGATATTTACGACGGCAAAAGCCTGTAGCAGTCGCCCTCCATGGCGCCCTAACAAAGTATCTTTTCACCCAATTCCGCCTTTTTCTCCGCCCAGTCCGGACGCTCTAAAATCTTGATGCCGTAGAACTGCGCCAAAGCGAGAATCGCGCCCTTGCGTTTTTCCTGGTATTGGGTGAGTTGCCCCTCACGGTTAAGAATGAAAAGGTCCGGGCCCGGTTCGATGTGCGCCCTCACCGCCGTTGCTCCTCGCGGGCTCATAACGGTCAGGACCTTGGCCCAGCCATGGGTGAAGGTGATAATGCCGTAGAGTTCCAAAGAAATCAGCCACTCGTTTTCTCTGCGCTGCGAAGATATAAAAACCGACGCGGCGTTCTCCCCGGTCAAGCCGTCGCAACCAATAAGGGCTTGATCAGACCTTGCCTGGCTGGAAATAGGGATTGGTCCCGCCGGCATGATCGGTCACATCCAATACAGCGGTGATCGACGGCACGGCTCTGCGAATACCCGTCTCAATGCCCTGCTTTAAGGTGACATCCGCCATTCCACAGCCTTGGCAGCCACCTTCCAAGCGGATGTAAACCTTATCATCTTGCACATCCACCAAGGACACATGACCGCCATGCCCCGCAACGGCCGGGTTAATCTCCTCGGCAAGGACGCGCCTGACCTCCCGCCCTTGGGGCGTGTCCAGACCCGGCTTTTCGATACTATCCAAAAAATCGCGCACTTCGGTTACTTCGGGGACATAGTGTCGCAGCATGGCCTCAATCCGGTCCTTGAGGCTATAAGCCGCGCCCTGCATAGCCAGAAGCACCACACCGTCTTCAAAGCCCTTAAAAGAAACGTCGCCGCCTGCTTGTTGGGCCGCCGGTCGAATGCGGGTGTCGATGAGCTCGCGCAGCTCGCCGGAAACACCATCCTCCAGCTCTTCCGATTCACCGGAGGCATCAGGGCATTCCAGCACCACCGGCTGCCCTGACACAAAATGCTCCATGATAGCACCCAGCAAGGGGGCCTTCAGGATCTGCCAGTCCTGGTCCGCCTGCTTACGGATCGTAATGCTATGCGGATGAAGCGTGACAGACTCCACGCCGGCCACGCTCAAAAGGCGCTGGGCCAGAGGGGCAGCGGCAGCCGAGTCCATGTCTTTGAATTCGCAAGACGCACCCGCCAAGACTTCACGACCCGGCAAAAACGACATCACCTCTTGATCGGCGCCAATCTCGGTTTGAATAAACATCTTTTCTACTCCACATCGGATTGTCGCGTGTTTTCCATTACAGGATATCGCCAATCCCTACTCGGCTCGGTGGCCGGTCGACCCCGCTTATATGATGGGATCGCTTACCAAGGCGATCAAGGCAATCACCTCATTTCGTAATCTTGACCGAGTGATCATCCGGCCTGGCTTTCGCCCTGACTGGCCAGGGCCAAGGCCCGCACCACCGATTGGGGCGTGGCCTTTCCGATGATGGCGCCATTACCATTTGAAACGGGCAGGCCATTGGGGTGTTCAGCCATCAGCGGCATCAACTCTTCCAACGTTAAGCTAGCGGACACCGCATCCGCGGGATCCAAGCCATCGCCCCCAGTCTCCGCAATCTCGCCCACGGTGATCACCCTAACCCGAGGCACGTCTTTTGTGAATTCTGCGACATAGTCGCTGGCCGGACGCATGACAATATCTGCAGGGGAGCCGATCTGCACGGCCTTGCCGTCCTTCATGATCAAAATCCGGTCGGCAAGACGCAAAGCCTCGAGAAAATCGTGCGTAATAAATACAATGGTCTTGTGCAGCATTTTTTGGAGCCGCAAGAACTCGTCTTGCATTTGACGCCGGATTAAGGGATCCAGTGCGCTAAAGGGCTCGTCCAGGAACCAAAGGTCCGGCTCTACCGCCAAACTTCGCGCGATGCCCACGCGTTGTTGCTGTCCACCGGAGAGTTGTCGGGGAAAAGATCCCTCGCGGCCCTCCAGGCCAACGAGTTCGATAATCTGCTTGGCTTTTTCAACCCGCTCGGCCAAGGACACCCCCTGCACCTTCAGGGGAAAGGCTACATTGTCGAGAACCGTCAAATGGGGCAAGAGGCCAAAGTTCTGAAAGACCATTCCCATGCGATGGCGGCGGATCGATATGAGTTCGGCCTCAGACGCCTTGAGCAAATCCTGATCATCCAGCAGAACCTTGCCCGCGGTGGGCTCCACCAGGCGGGATAAACAGCGGACCATGGTGGATTTGCCGGAGCCCGAAAGCCCCATAATGATGAAAATCTCGCCCACACGGACATCAAAGCTAACGTCACAGGCCGCGGTAACACAGCCGTCGCCTTGCATCCGGTCAATCAAGCCGTCCCGGTCCTCGACCGTGCCCTGGCCGCCCGGAAAATATTGCTGAGGAGACTCACCGTAAACTTTCCAGATGTTCCGGCAGGAAATCTTAACGTCACCTATAGCGCTGCCGTCAGCGCCTTGCTGCTCCGCCGTCATATTGTTGTATTCCGCCTAATTATCTTCGGTGTTGCCAAAACTCCGGGACAAGCTACACCGCTGACCACAAGATCACAACCGCACCGACCTGGGCGGGAGCCAAGGTCTGTACTGCAATTAACTGATATTCAAACCAAAATCGGCCTAGCGCACCGGTTCAAACGTGGTGCTTGTACTTCTAAACAAGGTACCGGATCACAAAAGTCGCCTAGGTCCAAATCTAGGCCCGAATAGGGACGGCGTTCGGATCAGAAGCTTAAAAGTCCCCCCGCTCCTCAGCGCGGGCTTCGTTCAGGGCGCGGCGATAGGCCAACATGACCTCGTGCTCGTGGGCCAGGCCCATCATGCGCATGGTGCTGTGATCATCCACGATGGGCACGTGGACCTCACCGGTTACGCTGTAGAGCTTAACCGCCGTGTCCAAATCGTCGCGGGCCTGCAGGGCGGGAAAGCGTTTGCGCGCCAGCATACCGGCGTTTAGCTCATCGTCATGGCTGGTATCGAAGGCCACCTCGTGCAAATCGGTAAAGGTGAGGACGCCGGTCAAACGACCATCGGGCTCTATCACAAAAAGTTCGCCCCAGGGAGCTTCCTGCAGCTCGTGGCGAACCTGGTCCACCGAAGCGTCAACAGGAATTGTGGTGAAGGCGCGATCCATCACCGAATTGACCTTGATGGCCCGCAAGAGACCGGTTTCTTTGCCACCGGTAACGGAGACGCCGCGCCGCTCCAATTGCCAGGTGAAGAACGAGCGGCCGTGGATTTGCATAGTAATGACCGAGGCAATGACCGTGGCGATCATCACGGCGATGGTCAACTCATAGTCATTGGTCATCTCGAAAATCATCAAAATCGTCGAGATGGGAGCACCCAAGACCGCACCGGCCACCGCCCCCATGCCGATCATGGTATAGGCGCCGTGCCCCGAGGACTGCTCGGGAAACACAAGAGTCGCCAATATCCCAAAAGCACCGCCCACCATCGCGCCGATGAACAGGGAGGGAGAAAACACGCCACCCCCAAAGCCGCTGCCCAGGGAGATGGCGGTTGCCGCCGTTTTGAGGCCGATGAGCGCGATAAGCAGCCACAGGGGATAGAGATCGGACAGGGCGGCGTCAGTTGATTCGTAGCCGACCCCAAGGACCTCAGGGAAGAAAACGGCGATGGCGCCGACTGCCAAACCGCCAATGGCCGGCCGGCTCCAACTGGGCACGGGGACCTTTTTGATCACATCCTCGGTGAAAATGATCGATTTCATGAACAAGATCGCCGCCGCCGCCGAGACCACACCCAATAGGGCAAAGGCGGGAAACTCCCAAAGCGAGGCAATGCGCCAGGTCTCAGGCAAAATAAAGGCGGGAAAATCGCCGAAAGCGGCGTGGCTCACCAAGGTACCGGTGACCGACGCAATAACGATCGGCGCGAAGGCCGAGAGCGCGTAATGGCCGACCACAACCTCTAGGGCGAAAAAAGTCCCCGCAATGGGCGCGTTAAAGGAAGCGGCAACCCCGGCGGCAACACCGCAGCCCAGCAAGGTTCGCGATAGGCTGCGCCCCAGATGAAGCTGTCGGGCAACCCAAGATCCCAGGCAAGCACCAAGGTGGACAACAGGTCCTTCTCGACCAACCGAGGCGCCGCAGCCAATGGAGGTTGCGCTGACGAGAGCAGCCTTAAGGCCGTCCTTTAAGGACATGCGTGCGTCCTTAAGCGCGCTCGCTTCCATCACATTGGCAACCCCCTGGGGTCGGCGATCCGGCATGAAATGATAGACCAAAAGCCCCACCAGCAACCCACCGGCCGTGGGCACCAGCATGATCTGCCACCAGGGCAATTGGGCGGCCAAGCTGGCCACCTTTTCGCTGCCAAAACCGAAGGTGCCTTCTTGGATCAGCCGAATGGCATGGCGAAATAACACCGCGGCAAGGCCAGAGGCCAAGCCGATGATCACCGCCAAGACCGACAGGATAAACTGTGCGTTTCCGCCGAGGCGTCTCAGCCAAGAAAAAATGCGCTTGGTTCCAGTCATTCCCCCGATGGATCCGCGCTAGGGGTTCTTTTGAGTCATTTGATAACCGCCTGAGTCATATAACGACCGTTATCGTGTCGCAGCAATCGCTGTTCGCGATATTTCCCGCAAATTTCGCACATCTAGGGCAAAAATTTGGTGTATATCGCAAAATTTTGATAAGGGGCCGCCGGGTGAAGCCAAAGGAGGTTTGGAAAAACGCCTGTCGCGCCCCACCTCATTGGGAAGCAGAGCATTAATCCGCGAGGTCCAACATGCCGCTCGGACCAAGATCTCGAAGCCGTCCGTCCCGCGATGGAGACCGTTTTCCGTCCCGGCGTCAGGTTCTCTCCGGGGCCGGCTTGATTTTATCGATCCCAGCTATGGCCGGCTTGACCTCACCGGCCAGACCGGTAGTGGCGGCACAGGCAATCATGCCCACCCCTCAGCAAACCAAGGGCCCCTTTTATCCGGATCAGATTCCTCTCGATAGCGACAATGATCTGCTATGGATCACCGGGCGCCAAGACCCGGCACAAGGTCATGTCACTCATCTTTTTGGCAACGTTTCCAATCGAGAAGGCGTCAAGCTGGCCGGCTTGCAGGTAGAGATTTGGCAATGCGATGCTTTGGGCCGCTATCGCCATTCGCGGGACCCCGGGGCCCGAGACGATGCCTTTCAGGGCTACGGCCGGACCATGACCGATGAAAAGGGAGCCTATCGCTTTCGGACCATCAAGCCGGTGCCCTATACCGGGCGGGCGCCCCATATCCACATTGCCGTAACCCCACCAGGCGAGCGCCCCTTCATCAGCCAAATCTATGTAAAGGGAGAGCCGTTAAATCGGCGCGACGGCCTTTTCCGGCGGCTAGCCAACGATCAGGCCCGCGATGCCCTGTCAGTTGATTTTCTACCCGCACCGGAAATAGAGCCAGGCGCCCTGAAGGCCCGTTTCGATATCACAATGAATCGCTAGCGATCGTATTAGATTGGGATCGATCGCCGCTCCGGAACGGCGTCAGTTGCAGCGGCCGATTGAGCCTTCCGCACAGACCCTTTGACCATCGGTCCAGGTGGCCCCGGAAAGGTCCGCTCGGGTCAAATCTGCTCCCAGCAATCGAGCCCCGGTCAAGTCGGCACCACGCAGATCGCTGCGAAACAGGCGTGCTCGGCGCAGATCCGCACCAATCAAAGAGGCATCGACCAGCTCCGCCTTGGTGAAATCGGCTTCATCAAGCTTGGCGTTATCAAGTCGCGTTCCGCGCATCACGGCGTTCACGAATTTTGCCCGAAAGCCGCTGGCCCCGGTCAGGTTCGCGTCGTTGAGCGTAGACCGGAAAAAGCTCCCGTCCCTGATGCGCGCATCCGTCAGGTCAACAGAAGACAAGTCCAAACCATCCAGATTACAGCGCTGCCAATTGACATTCGGACCCGGCGGATCGGTGCAGGCCGCATGAGCCGGCCCGATAAGCAGCCAAACGCCAAGCGCAGCCGCCAAACCCCGCAGAAAGATGCGGTAAAGCCCCAGCCGATGGCCCAAATCACTCAAAAAATTCATCAAAAACCGGATCACAAAAGACATACCTAAATTTTCAGTGTGTTTTCGCATTCGTCAAGGCGCCAATATCATCCTTTAGCTCCAGCGGACGCCTCTGCTTTGATTTCACGAATGGCCAGGCTCCAATGGGGGCTTTTCGATGCCATGCCCGGCATTTTCTGGCAAGGGCAAGTCCCGGTGTGCGGCCATAATTTCGGATAAGCGCCGGACGATGGCTTCCGGCATGGGCTCCACTTTGCGCCGGGACAAGTTCACATGCAGCGACACATTCTCCATTGTGGCGGCTTGATAGCCTTGGGTCCCATGGAACATACGGTGGTAGAATCTCATGCGCTTAGCATCATAGGCAAGCAGTTGAGTGGTAATTCTTATGGGATCACCCTTAAGGATCTCGCGTTGATAGGCAAGATGAACCTCGGCGGCAAAGGTTGTTCCACCGGTAAGCTGCCGATTGCGCTCATTGAGGCCGATGTGGTCAAAGAAAAGATCGGTCGCTTCGTCAAAAGCCACCAAGTAATAGGCAACATTCATGTGACCGTTGTAGTCTACCCACTGGGGCAAAACGGCACCTTCGTAGGCCTGAAAGGGTTCTGTTTGGGCCATGCAATCTCTCTAAGGGAGCAATAGAATCTCCGTGCAGGGCCGATCAAGGGGCTCTACGATCATTCACCCATAAGATAATTCATTGTCACGCCGCGTCAAATTCGCTCCCTTCCCTGAAAGTGAATCTGCCAATTCTGGCAGTAAACTGACATGATAAGGCGCAAGGCTGGCGACAAGAAAGACGTTTGGTGGGAGTTTACCTTCACTGGTAAAGGCGTAAACAAAGGCTGGCCAGACACCCTTTTTGACCCTTTAGGATTAGCTTTTTTCTTCTTTTGATGTCGCTGGCTCTAACCCTTCTTCACTTTTTAGGCAGACACGCTGTTCTGGCCCTGTTTTTCGGCGTTTTCGTCGGTTTGGCGCTGCCCGGACTCGCCGGCCATTTCAGGCCTCTTTTGAGCCCGATGGTTATTTTGATCCTGATGGGCACCCTCCTGCGCATTGATTGGTCCTCGCTCTTGCACAACCTGCGCCAGCCCCGGCGCGCCCTGATCATGTTCCTATGGCTACAAGCAGCGGCTCCCGCCCTAACCTGGCTTATCCTGCTGCCCTTCGATTTACCGCCTGCCCTGGCGGCGGGCATCGTTCTCATGGCCGCCGCACCACCGATCATGTCAGCAGCTGCGATCGCCCTGATGGTGGGGCTGGACGGCCCCCTGGCCTTGGTAGGCGCCATGATCGCGACCCTCGCCGCGCCGCTGACGGTGCCACCCATGGCGCTTTGGTTATTGGGCTTGGATGTGCAGGTGAGTGCCTGGGCCCTGATGAGCCGTCTGGCCATGGTGGTGATCATCGCCTTTACCGGCGCCGCGGTCTTGCGGGCCTGGATCGGCGCGCCGCGCCTAGCAGCCCATGCCAATGCAATCGATGGTTTGATCGTTGTGGGGATGCTTGTTTTTGCCGTTGCGATCATGGATGGCGTGACAGATACCCTGATTGCCCGCCCGGCCGTCTTTTGGGGCTGGACCTTGGCCGCCTTTTTGGCCAATCCGCTTCTTCAGATCATGGGCGCCGCCGTTTTTTGGCGCCTGGGGGGGAAAAGGGCCCTAACCACGGCTCTGTTGACCGGCAATTGCAATATGGGCCTGGTATTGGCCGCCCTGCCGCCAGATGCGGACCCAGATATCGGACTGTATTTTGCGGTAGCACAGTTTCCCATGTTCATGCTGCCGGCCATGCTGGTGCCGCTCTACCGAGCACTACTCGCCAAATTCCAATCTCAATAGGTTATCATGTTCAATTTTAACAATATTTTGATAAATCAGGAGGAATTCTAAAAGACAGGTAAACCCTCTGGTGCATGACGTCCGGGTTCTATGCTTAGGTAAATTGACGAAATTTTTGCGACGGACCGGCTGGCATTTGCATTTTCCTTGTGTTAGGGGGATATGGTTAAATTCATGGGCAAGCGGGATTATTCTAAATTTCGCAACGCCGCGCAAAGACTGAAAATTGGGGCCTGAAACCTGAAAGTTGGCGGTATCTTGAAGAGTGGATGGTGACAATCGTAATACGGGTAAGTGCTTAGGGCGCTATCGAAATGTAGCTCGGGTCTCAATGATGAGTACTTTGAAACTT
>JBCCHN010000148.1:0-12676 GCA_039028695.1 Pseudomonadota bacterium | reverse complement strand
TGGAAAACCACGCTGCCCAGCGTGGCCGTCAGATAAACGCACAACAAGATCCGCCAGAGGGCGCGGCTTGCCGCTCGGCGATCGCTGGCCGCGCCGCCCGTGGGCGCCCCCGCCCGGGCGGCGACCTGCCGGGAGACGGCGCGATAAGGCCAGGCAAAGGCGATGGAGACGATACCGGGCAGGATAAAGGCGGCCCGCCAACTCGCCAGATCGATCAAGAAACCGGTTACCAAGGCGGCGCAGCCCACCCCCAGGTTGCCCCAGATGCCATTGACGGCCAGGCGCATGCCGGTCTTTTTCCAGCGAGCGGTGACGATTGCCAAGCCCACCGGGTGATAAATCGCCGCAAAAACGCCGATGAGCAATAGCCCCGCGCCAAGCTGCAGCGGGGTCTGGGCCAATCCTGTGAGGATGGAGGCCACCCCGATCCCCACAAAGAAAATAAACATCATACCGTCCCGGCTCCAACGGTCGGCAAGCCAGCCCATGGGCAGGGCAAAAAGCGCAAAAGCGGCAAAGCCGGGCGCCCCATAGGGCAACAGCTCGGCATAGCTCATGCCCCAGCCGGCACTGAGCGCCAGGGCCGCGACGGTCGCGAAGATCAGCATGAAATAGTGGTCCAGGAAATGGCCCAGGTTAAGCAGCAGGAAGTAGTGGGTGTCCCGATCCGACATCTTGGCCTCACCTTGCTATTCCGCGCTATGCCGCACGAAATTCCTTTGCTCATGGTATGCCCTTGATCGATAATCGATGTATGGACAACCATCGTCGAGAAACGGACAAAGATCCATCGCCCAATGATCCGCGCAGCACGGATCCGCGGGATTACCAACACTTGCCGCAAAAAATGGCCGTGATGGCCAAGTCCTTTCCGGACGGGCACCGGATCCCAACCCATCACCACCCGCGGGATCAGCTTATTTTCGCAACCTCGGGCGTGATGCGGGTCAGCACCGCTCACGAGGCCTGGGTCGTGCCGCCGGATCGGGCCCTTTTGCTGCCGGCGGGCCTGGACCACAGCGTGGAGATGCGCGGCAATGTGGAGATGCGCACCCTTTACATCTCGCCGTCCGGGCCGGCCCAAACCAAGGTTCTTGGCGTCAACGCGCTTTTGAGAGAGCTAATCTCGGCCCTAGCGGAAGAGCCCGCGAGTATTGCCGGCAATCAGCGGGCCGAGGCGGTCGCCCAGCTCATCAGCCTCGAGCTGGAGAGGGCCGAAGCCCTGCCCCTGAACACCCCCCTGCCCCGAGACCCGCGACTACAGCGGCTTTGCCTTCGGCTCATGGAAAACCCCGCCCTGAACGGCTCTCTTGAGCAATTGGCCGACAGCACGGGCGCCTCCGCCAAGACCCTGGCACGCCTTTGCGGCAAAGAATTGGGCATGGGTTTTTCCGAGTGGCGGCGGCGGGTTCGCTTTGCCACGGCCATAGAGCTGTTGGAGCGGGGCGAGGCGGTCAAAAGCGTCGCCGAGCGTTGCGGCTACGCCAGCGCCAGCGCTTTCACCTTTGCCTTCAAGAAGGAGTTTGCAGCCCTGCCCTCCACTCTCCGCGAGCGCTCTTAGACTTCAGAATTACTGAGCAAAATCGTACGCGCGGTCCAAGCGGAGATCCCCCTATTTCCAGCCGACCGCTTCGCCCCATAAATACGACATCAAGGCGTCAGGATGCTCGCCCCAGTCTTTCAGAGCCTGGGCGGCCTCGTCCATCCGGGCCTGATCGGCCCAACCTTCTTGCAAAGCCGCCTTGGTGATTCTGGGACCGGTGAACTCATCCAACATAATGCTCGCGATGGCCTGACATCGCTCCGCCGTGCCCCAGGTTTCGCTCGCCATGGTCCCGATCGTTTTGGAAAACCCACCTTGGCGCAGCCAGCCCCTAAGGCGACGCCCTATCAGGGGATCGCCGCCGCAATAGCGTCTGAATTGGACCCAAAGGTCATGGGCCCGGATCACCGCGGCATCCTCGGGCGCGATGACAGTGCCCCCTAAGTCAATCGATCGAATGGCGGCAATGCCGCCGGGTTTGAGAACCCGGCGCATTTCCTTCAAAACCGCCAAGGGGTCGCTCATATGTTCCATCAAGGCATGGCTGAAAACCCCGTCAAAAGTCCGATCCGGAAAAGGCAGCTGATAAACATCACAGCTTTCAAAGGTCACGTTGCCCACGCCCTGCACCGATGCGGTCGCCCGGGCCGCTTTGACTTGGCTCGGCGCCAGATCGATGCCCGTCACGTGGCCTTGCGGGATCGCTTGAGCCAAGCCGATGGTGATGGAGCCAGGCCCGCATCCACAGTCCAAGAGCGCCATCCCGTCGCGAAGATAGGGCAGAACGAAGGCCCCATGGACCTGGGCGCTCCGCCGGCCAATGATCCGCGCGGTCAGAACCCCTTCGTAGTCGTGGAGGTAGTTTTCCTTTCCCTTAGGGGGCTTGCTCGCCAATGCCGCGTCTCCGGTTGCTGTTCCGAAATCCTTTCGATGAAAAACCTAACACGAAAAATGTCAGAGCGAAGAAGCAACCGCAAAGATCAGAAATACTAATTCAATTAGGATATTTTTTATATTTTACCGATCCAACGATCTTTCCTACAGTGCCCGTTAAGTGCCTAAGTGCCTGGTCGATATGAGAAAGAGGCCTGATACGATCACTGGAGAAAATTATGTCAGCGGAAAAAGTAGATACTCTTGTGGTGGGCGCCGGCCAAGCGGGCATCGCCATGAGCGAGCACCTGAGCAATTGCGGTCTGTCCCATCTGGTGCTGGAGCGAGACCGCATCGCCGAACGCTGGCGCACCGGACGCTGGGATTCCCTGGTGGCCAATGGCCCAGCCTGGCACGACCGCTTTCCCAACCTGGAATTCCCCACGGTGGGGCCTGATGCCTTTGCTCCCAAAGAGGCGGTGGCGGATTACTTTGTCGACTACGCCAAGATGATCGACGCGCCTATCCGCTGCGGGGTCGAGGTCAAGCAGGTGCAAAAGATTGATGGGCAAGCCGGCTTTCGGGTGGATACCTCTGAGGGCACGATCGAAGCCAACAGCATCGTCGCAGCGACGGGTCCCTTTCAGCGCCCGATCATCCCGCCTGTCGTTCCCGCTGATGCGCCCTTTCACCAATTGCATTCCAACGACTATCAAAATCCGGATCTCTTGCCGGACGGTGCCGTGCTGGTGGTGGGTGCCGGTTCTTCGGGCGTGCAGATTGCCGATGAACTCTTGAGTGCGGGCCGCAAGGTGTTACTCTCCGTCGGCCCGCATGACCGGCCGCCCCGTGCCTACCGGGGGCGGGACTTCGTATGGTGGCTGGGCGTCTTGGGCAAATGGGACTTGGCCGCCCTTGCGCCCGGCACCGAACATGTGACCATTGCGGTCAGTGGAGCCAAGGGCGGCAAAACGGTGGACTTCCGGCGCCTCGGCCATCGTGGCATGACCTTGGTGGGCATGACCCGGTCCTACAACAAGGGCGTCATGACCTTCGCCCCCGACCTGCCGGCGAATATTGCCAAGGGAGACGCCAACTACCTGTCCCTGCTGGACGAGGCGGATACTTACATCGCCCGCAACGGCCTGGATCTGCCCGAAGAACCGACGGCGCGGGACATGGACCCGGACCCAAACTGCGTCGCCAACCCCCTCGCCGAGCTGGATTTGGCAAAAGAGGGTGTCACTTCAATTCTCTGGGCGACGGGATATGCCCTGGACTACAGCTGGCTTAAGGTGGATGCCTTCGACCAAAATGGCCAGCCCCAGCATCAGCGGGGCGTCTCCAGCGAACCCGGAGTCTACTTTCTGGGCCTGCCCTGGCAATCGCGGCGCGGATCCTCCTTCATTTGGGGGGTCTGGCACGATGCCAAGTTCGTCGCGGACCACATCGCCACGCAACGAAAATACCTCGACTATCGCACCTCCCAGGCCGCCGAATAGGACGGTCGGGTCAGGCAAACGCGCTCGCGATGACAAACTCGCCGGGAATGGTGAAGCGATCGCCCTCGCGATAGTCGGCGATGGAAGCCAAAAGCTCCTGGTCTACTGCCTGGCGGGTCGCCGCGTCGAAGCGCTTGGTCGCTAGGGCGACCGCGCCCCCATCGATCAAGGCCGCGAGGGCACGCTCTTCGCCGTCGAACACTAAGGACAAGTCGAGGCGTTGTTCCTCTATCCGGGAAAAGCCGGCAGCCTCCATATCGGACGACAAAGCCCCCGACGCCCCCAGACCGAAGAACAGGGGGCACACCTCGGAATGAACCCGTGCATCCACAATGGGAAAGAGCTCCGCCCAGCCGCACCTGCGGCGCTCACCCCAGACCGCAACGCTGACCCGCGCCCCCGGCTTAAGAACCCGTTTCATCTCCGACAGGGCTACGACCGGGTTCGGCATGTACATGAGGCCCAAGCAACAGAGCGCCCGATCAAAACGATCTTCCTCGCTTTCAAGGGCTTCGGAGTTCATGCGTTGAAAGGTGACGTTGTCCAGACCCAGACGCTGGGCTTGCGCCGCCCCCCGTTCCACCATCTCGCCCGACAGATCGGTCGCGAGAATCTGCCCATCGGGTGCGACCGCCCGCGCAGCGGCAAAGGTGACCAGCCCCGTGCCCGCCGCCGTTTCGATTACGTCATTGCCCGGGCGCAGGTCACTGGCGGCCAGCATGGCCTCTTGCGCCGGGGCAAGGTTTTGCGCCCATTCTTGTTCATAGATCGCCGCCGCCGCATCCCAGCCGTAACGCTGCACCCGAAGCTGAAGTTTCGACTCCATCGCGCCGCTCAGCCCTGAACCTGGATTTGGGTTTTCACTGCCTGGGCATCCCTCAGGGCCAAGAACCAAGGATCCCGGCCCAGGACCTGATCGATGAGCGCGGAAACTTCCGAAGCGGGCACCGCCGTTTTGATGTGAATGGTCAAGCGCGTTTCCAGAGGGGCCGCACTGGCCGTACCCAAGCCGAAGGATGCGCTATCATCGAAATCGGTTTCGATGTCCACGCTGACCCTGTCAAAAGCCAGGCCGGCCATGATCGCCGCTTCCTTGATGCCGATGGACACACAGCCGGCGATGCCGGCCCGGCCGAAAAAGCCCGGTGTGGGCCCCGCGTTATCGCCGCCCATGATCTCGGGCAAATCCATGACCGCACTGTGCTCCCCTTGGGTGAAGCTGCACCGCAAGCCCTCTTCCACCACGGCCGTGCCTTGGATCGAACTCATGGCTGTTTGAGGCCGCTTGATAAAGACATCCTTGACGCGCAGCAGGGCGTCTCGACTCTTCGCATCCCGTGTCATTTGAGCCTCCTTTATAGGAAAGCGTAACATTTCGAGCGGCAAGACGAAACCGCCACACCCTTGGCCCAAAGGGACCACGAATGCCCGCGAGACGCTGGTCCGGCTTGATCGGTCGTTCCTTAGACAGTATCCCTAAAATGACGCTGATAATTGTCGGCCACAGACAAATGGTCGGCCAAAATGGCATGGGAGTTTGCCGGTCTCGAACCCGCAAACTCGATTATGGCTTAGGACATAGGGCGGAGAAGACTCATGGCGGATTTTCCTGAAAAGGCGAAGGTGGTGATCGTGGGACTGGGCGGTATCGTCGGTGCCTCAGTGGCCCATCACCTGATCGAGCGGGGCTGGAGCGATATCGTCGGCATCGACATGTCGGGCATTCCGACCGACGTGGGCTCGACGGCCCATGCCTCGGACTTTTGCTACGCCACGGCCCATGATTTCCTGACCTGCTGGACCACACTCTACTCCATCGATTTTTATGAAAAGATGGGTAACTACGCGAAAGTGGGCGGCTTTGAGGTGGCGCGTGTGGGCGACGACGGGCGCATGGACGAAATTAAGCGCAAGGTCGCCTCGGGCAAGGCTTTCGGCACCCGCGCCCACCTGGTCAGCCCGGCCGAGATCAAGGAGAAATTCCCCCTCATCGAGGAAGATCTGATCCAGGGCGGCCTGTGGGATCCGGACGCCGGGCTCGTCGTCCCCCGCTCGCAGGTGGTGGCCGGTAAACTGGTCGAGGCGGCCGAGGCCACCGGCAAATTGACCGCCTTCGCCAACACACCCGTAACCGGCTTGATCATCGAAGACGATCACATCAAGGGGGTGGAGACTCCCCGGGGCAAAATCATGGCCGACAAGGTGGTGATCTGCACCGGCCTGTGGGGACGCCTGACGGCAGCCCTGGCCGGCGAAGATCTGCCTGTCATGCCGGTGGACCACCCTCTGCTGTGGTTCGGCCCCTACGAGGAATTCGCCGGCACGGGCAAGGACATCGGCTATCCCTTGCTGCGGGATCAGGGTAACTCCGCCTACATGCGCGACACGGGCGATCCCAAGACCACCGAGGGGGGCATGATCGAGTGGGGCTATTACGAACAGAGCGAGCCTCGCCTGTGCCACCCGCGGGATCTGCAAGACAAATCAGAAGCGCGCCTCTCCCCCTCCCAGCGCGACTTGGATTTAGAACAGGTTATGGAGCCCCTGGAGCGGGCCATGGAGCTGACTCCGATCCTGACCGAGCTGGGCTACGATGACAGACGTTCCTTCAACGGCCTGCTGCAGGTGACCACCGACGGTGGTCCTTCCATCGGGGAAAGCCAGAATGTGCGCGGCCTGTGGTATGCGGTGGCCATCTGGGTCAAGGACGGCCCCGGCATGGGCAAGCTGATCGCCGACTGGATGACCGACGGGCGCACGGAAATCGACCATCATGCCATCGACTACGCCCGCTATTACCCCTTCCAGACCGAAGAGAAGTTCATCGAGGAGCGCTGCACCGAGACGGCCATGAAGATCTACGATCCGGCCGTCCATCCCCGCGAGCCCTTTGCCGGCGGTCGGGGTGTGCGGCGCAGCCCCTTCTACGAGCGGGAAAAGGAGCTGGGCGGCTACTTCATGGAACTGGGCGGTTGGGAGCGGGCCCACGGCTATGCCAGCAACGAACACCTTTTGGAGAAGTTCGGCAACCAGGTGCCGGTCCGTGAGAACGAGTGGGACAACCGGCATTTCTGGCGGGTCTCAAACGCGGAGCATCTGGAGATGTCAGCCAACGTGGGCATGATCAATCTCTCCCACTTTGCCATGTACGACGTGACCGGCCCGGATCACGTGGCCTTCATGGAATACCTCTGCGTCGCCAAGGTGGGCGGCGACAATCAGGTGGGCAAGGGCATCTACACTCACTTCCTGGACGAGAAAGGCATGGTCAAAGCGGACTTCACGGTCTTTCGCATGGCCGACCGTTACCGCTTCGTGGATGGCGCCGACGCGGGCAACCGGGACTTCGTCTATATGAAGCGCATGGCCGAGGATTTGGGTTATGACGTCCAGGTCACCGACGTGTCCACCGATTTCACCACCATCGGCCTGTGGGGGCCCAACGCGCGCACAACCTTGCAAAAGGTGGTGGCCGATCCCGACAGCCTGAGTCACGAAAACTTCCCCTTTGCCTCGATCAAGCAGTTGGAGATCGTCGGCAAGTCCGTGGCCGCCTTTCGCATCTCCTACGTGGGCGAGCAAGGTTGGGAGCTGCACATGAAATACGACGACGGCTTGGCCGTGTGGGACGCGATCCAATCGCAAGGGGTGATGGCCTTTGGAGTCGAGACCTATGCCAACACCCGCCGCATGGAAAAGAGCCTGCGCCTTCAGAACGCCGACCTCTTGACCGAATACAATCTGCTGGAGGCTGATCTGGCCCGCCCGAAGGTGAAAGAAGCGGACTTCGTCGGTAAGGCGGCCTATGTGGCGCAACGGGAGCTGGATCATCAGGTGGCGACACTTTGCACCTTTGTGATCACCGACAATAGGGATGCCAACGGCGTGGCCCGCTATCCCGTGGGCACCTTGCCGATCATGGACAAAGACACCGGCGAGACCATCGTGGACAGCCTGGGGCGCCATTCTTTCACCACCTCCATCGCCTTTGGCCCCACCATCGGAAAGAACATTGCACTCGGCTACCTGCCCCACGCCCTGGCGATCAAGGGCAAGGAATTCAAGATGGAATACTTTGGCGAGACCTATCCGGTCGAGGTGGCGGGCGTGGGCTATGAGCCCCTCTATGATCCGGAGAATTTGAACCCGCGGAGCTGAACCCCGTATCTAATAACGGGCCTTCAATCCCGGATCTAGGCGGCTTCAAGCGGGCGGCACAGGCGTGTCATAGCCGTGGAACTGAGGGGCCTTGTCGGTAATATCGTAGTAGTCGCCCTTGTCTTCCACGAAGATATGGGAGGTGATCTGCAAGCCCGTTGGTGCGTCGATGCTGGCGGCGAGGATCGCCATTTCATCGTCTTCCAGGGACCGCCAAAAGAGGGTGGAGCCGCAGGTGGCGCAATAGCCGCGCTCGGCACCGGCGGAGGACTGAAACCAGGTGATGCATTCCTGACCCTCGATCGTAACCTGGCCCGCCCGCGTTTCCACGATGGCATAGCGATGGCCCGACTGCTTGCGGCACTGGGAACAGTGACACTCGCTGACCTCGGGTACCACGGCGGCGCGATAGGAGACCTTCCCGCAGTAGCAGCGGCCGCTGATATCTTTCTTTTTTTCGGTCATGGCATGAGTCCTAATCTTGAGGAGAGGGAAATCCGGCGTTAGCAGCGCTGTGATCTTGATCGAATTTGTCCGCCTTGCCCTTCGGACCATTCTTCAAGCGCTCATCGCAATGGAAAATGAAGAATTTCCGGATCGCCTGAGCGCTGCTCCATAGGCGGCTTGCCCTCAAAAACGATCGATCCGGTAAGGCTCCATATCGATGCCCGGGTCCTGGCCGGTCGCTAAATTGGCAACCAAGCGTCCAGTGGTTGCCGCCTGGGTGAGGCCTAGGTGACCATGCCCAAAGGCGAAAAAGACATTGCGGTGATGGGGCGACGGAGAAATGACCGGAAGGGAATCGGGCGTGCTGGGGCGGTGTCCCATCCAGACCTCTCCCCCGGCGGCATTCAGGGCGGGAAAGCAGCGGGTGGCCTTTTCCACCAAGGCCTGGGAGCGCTGAAAATTGGGCGGCGCGTCCAGGCCGGCGAACTCTGCCGCCCCGCCGATACGCAACCCCATGTCCATGGGCGTCATGACAAACTTACCCTCGCCCAGAATGATCTCGCGGCTCAGGTGCACCCCCGGATCCGGCAGGGTGGTGTTGTAACCCCGCTCAGATTCCAGCAGGACACGGCGGCAACCCAGTTGGCTGACCAATTTTCCGGACCAGGCTCCTGCCGCGACCACCACCTTTTCAAAGGGAACCCGCTCGCCACCGGCAATAAAGGCCCCGGCGGGTATGTCATTCTGCATGGCAAAGCCAGATACCTGCCCCCGACGCAAGGCCACCCCTTCGCGTTGAGCCAAGTCCGCCAAGGCCAATACGATGCGGTAGGGATCGCCAACGTGGGCCCAATCGGGCATGAAATAACCGCCGGCAAAGATTGGGGCCAGGTCCGGCTCCAACTCAGCGATGCGCTGGGGCCCGACAGGTTCCAGCGCCACCCCGCATGCCCTTTTGGTCTCCCACTCCAGGGCGTCCCGGCGCATCCCCGCCTCGGTTTCATAGAGCGCCAAGGCGCCCTTCTCGTGAAGCAGCTCGGTCACGCCCGCATCCCGGAACAGAGGCAGGTAGTCGTCAAAAATGCCGCGATGCAGGGCAGCCAGAGCTCGAGACGCCTTTTCCACCTGGTCCGTCGTGCCACAGCGCTGGAAGGACCAGAGCCAGGGCAACAACTTGGGCAGATGGGCCCAGCGAATGTAGAGGGGTCCCAAAGGGTCCCGCAGCCAGCCCGGCACTTGACGGAGCAGCCCCGGCGCTGCCATGGGCATCACCTCGGGCACGGCCAAGGCGCCGGCGTTCCCATAAGAGGCGCCGCAGCCGGGCGTCTCGGCTTCGACCAGAGTCACCAGAAAACCTTTGCGGCGCAGGGCGATGGCACAGCACACCCCGACGATGCCCGCGCCCACGACAACAACACGCTGAATTTGGGTCATGCTCCTGGACCGCCCTCTCCCTCACCAGTCTCTCAATTGGCGGCCCCTCACTTGGCGGCCTTTTAATCGGCGGCCCTGCGCCTCGGTTTTTCCGAGCCAAAACGTCGCCCATCGATGCTGTCTCTCGCCCTGTTTTTAGCCAAAACCTCCGAGTCATGGGAAGGCGAAATTACGCGACAGAACAGCGCCGAGGCGAGACTCGGGAAAACCGAGGGAGTGAGGTCAGGGAAGATCGGGATCAATAGAAGTAAAAGCGGTTCTTAGCATAGCCGCCGCGCGGTCCATTATAGTATTTGCGGCCGCCGTAAGCTCCGTATCGCGGGTAAGCGCCAAACCGCGAGAAGCTGCGGCCGTATCCTCTGCCATAGCCGCCCCGATAGCCGCCATAAAACTGGCGCCCGTAGGATCCATAACCTTTGCCGTACCCGCGATGCCCTTTTTTAAAGCGAAATCCACCATGGACGTGACCTTTTTTGAACCCGGACAATTGGAGCAGCGACTGCGCCTCGCCTGATTGCCCGGCAAGGGCCTGGGACGCGGGTCGTGCCGCCACGGCCGTGGTCGGTTGGGCGAAGACGCCCACACCCAGCAATAAACCCAAGCTCACCACGGTCGCGCCCAAGGTCCGGCTCAAGGCCATTAAAGCAGTCTCATGTTGTCTGGTTTGCTTTGTCATGTCTCATTCCTTTCAACGCCATGTCGCCGCCTCGGGTTTATTTTGGTGCGGCGCCTCTTGGTTAAGAGATGGGCAGAGATCAGCCCTCAAGGAGTGATGGGCATCACCTCTCACAAGCAGGTGAAGGAATGTGAGATTTTTTATTTATTGTACTTTTTATTATATAATTTAGATGGTTAGATTTTTTTTGACTATTTTACTTTAAATTAAATTTACCCAATAGGGGCGATGGTCCGAGCCGTTGGCGGTCTGATCGATCCAGGCGTCGCAGACCCGGCCGGCTAAATCCGCGGTGACAAAGCAATAGTCCAGGCGCATGGCCCGACCTGGCGCGCGACCCGGTGGATCCGGCCGCCAGGTGGCCTCCTCCTCATCTCGGTTCTTGATCGTCACCTGGGTCCAACTATCGACCAAGCGCACAGTCCCGTCGCCGTCCTTTCCGTCAGGGGCTGGGCCCACCATCCGATCGTACTCAGCGGAATCGGGCTCGCAGTTAAAGTCGCCCAGCCACAGACCAGACAGGGGCATGTCCAAGAGTTGCTCCCCATTGGACCAGTTACAGAGCTGGAATTGCTCTCGCTCGCCCGGATCGTCGGATTGACCGTCCCCGGTCCAAGGCCCGTCTCGGGGCGTGAGGCTTCGGTGCCGGGCCAGCAACATTTCGACCTGGCGCAAACGTTCCTCGGCGGACAAGGATCCCAGGTGCAATGAGTAGACCCGCAAGGGACCCAAATCGCTATCCAAGATGCATTCCAGCGCGCCCGTATCCAAATTGAACTGATGGGGCTGAGGAATTTTGGGCAGGACCATCAGGCGGGAGGCCCGGATCGGCCGCTTGGACAACAACATGGTCCCGAATTGGCGCCGTCGATTGAGGATGCGGCCATCTTCCCCTTTAGTACTGGCATCCACATCAAAGGCAGGACCATAGGCCCAGTAGTAGTCGCTCAAAAGCTCCGATAGGCGCGCCGGTTGATCGGCCATGCCGCTGTGTTGCCAATAGCGCTCCACCTCCTGCAGGGCGATGATGTCGGCACCGTGCACCGCGGCGGCGATGCGCGCCAAATCGACTTTATGGTCCAGGCCCCAGCCATAGCGAATATTGTAGGTGACGACGCGCATGGCCCTGTCCAGAACTTCGCGAATATTAAGGAAAGCACGAAAAAAACAGTAGACTTAAGGGAATTAAGCCTCCTGCAAGGGGAGCTCATGACATCACTCAGCTTGAGCTCAAGGTCAAAGGGAAAAATCGGCTACGCAATCCACCAGCGTTCCAGAATTCTGTTGCCATCCAGATCACCGTCGCCGCCAACCGTTTCGGGATGTTCCACATTCTTCGACATGGCGAAGATATAGTTATTGAACATGGGCACCACGACGCCGCCCTCATCACTCAGCAAGCGCTGCATTTCAACATACATGGCGCGGCGTTTCTCATCATCCAACTCGGCCCGTGCCTCCAATAGAAGCTTATTGAAGGGCTCATTTTCCCAGAAAGTGTCGTTCCAGCTTGCCCCTTGGGCATAGGCGGTAGAGAACATTTGATCTTCTGTCGGACGGCCGCTCCAGTAACACATGCACCAGGGCTTTTGCATCCAAACGTTCGACCAATAGCCATCATTGGGTTCGCGAACCACATCAATACTAATGCCGGCAGCCTTAGCGTTTTCCTGGTACAGCAAAGCCGCATCGACGGCGCCGCCAAAGGCCGCATCCGCCGCGTGCAACGGAACGGTGAGCTCGCTCAGACCTGCTTGTTTCAGGTGGAACTTGGCCCGATCAGGATCATAGCCCCGTTGAGGAAGATCGGACGCATAATAGCGATTGGCCGGCGAGATGGGATGGTCGTTGCCCAGATTGCCATGCCCACGCAGCACGTTCTGCAACATGGCGTCTCGATCGAAAGCCAGCTTCAAAGCCAGACGCACGTCGTTGTTATCGAAAGGCGGCGTGTCGGTGCGCATGGGAATGGTGAAATGCGCATAGCCGGTCGCTTCGCCGATTCTCAAATCGTCGTTGCGCTCCAAAAGATGCAAGGTCTTG
>JBCCHN010000147.1:0-12737 GCA_039028695.1 Pseudomonadota bacterium | reverse complement strand
ATAGGCCGCAAACTCAGCGCCACCGCTCTCCGCCAAAACCTTCGTAATCGCCGCCGTCAAAGTCGTCTTACCATGGTCAACGTGGCCAATCGTTCCAACATTGCAGTGCGGCTTCGTACGCTCAAATTTTGCCTTCGCCATCGGTCCTCAAACTCCGTCCCTAGATTGTTTCCTGGATGTGCCCAGAAAGATGTGTCCCTAGAATTAAATTCCGCCTATGCCAGCTTGGAAACCACTTCATCGGCCACCGCTTTGGGCACCTGCTCGTAGTGGTCAAAGAACATGGTGTACTGCGCCCGGCCCTGACTCATGGAGCGCAGGTTATTCACATAGCCGAACATATTCGCCAATGGCACCATGGCATTGATCACCTGGGCATTACCCCGGCTGTCCATGCCCTGGACCTGGCCACGACGACTGTTTAGGTCGCCAATGATGTCCCCCATATATTCTTCGGGTGTCACCACTTCGACCTTCATAACCGGCTCCAACAAGACTGGGCCGCACTTGGCAATGCCTTCGCGGAAGGCAGAGCGGGTGGCGATCTCAAAGGCCAACACCGAGGAGTCCACATCGTGGCTCGCGCCGTCCACCAAGGTCGCTTTGAAGTCGATCAGGGGAAAGCCCGCCAACACGCCGGTATCCCGCGCCGAATTGAGGCCCTTTTCCACACCGGGAATAAACTCGCGCGGCACCGCGCCGCCGGTGATCGCGTTGTCGAACTGGAAGCCTTCGCCGGGCTCCAAGGGATCGAACACGATCTTGACCCGGGCGAACTGACCGGAACCACCGGTCTGCTTTTTGTGGGTGTAGTCGATCTCATTCTGCCGGGTGATGGTCTCGCGATAGGCCACCTGAGGCGCGCCCACATTGGCGTCCACTTTGAATTCCCGGCGCATGCGGTCGACGATGATGTCCAAGTGCAATTCGCCCATGCCCTTGATCACGGTCTGGCCGCTTTCGGGATCGCTGGCCACGCGGAATGAGGGATCTTCCTGCGCCAGCCGGCCCAGGGCCACGCCCATCTTCTCCTGGTCGCCCTTGGTCTTGGGCTCCACCGCCACCTCGATCACCGGATCGGGGAATTCCATGCGCTCCAAGATCACCGGATTGGCCGGGTCGCACAGGGTTTCACCGGTAGTAGTGTTCTTCAAGCCGGCCAGCGCCACGATGTCGCCGGCGCGGGCTTCCTTCACGTCTTCCCGGTGGTTGGAGTGCATTTGCAGCATCCGCCCCACCCGCTCCTTATTCTCGCGCACCGAGTTCAGGATCTGGGAACCGGAGGTCAAAACACCGGAATATACCCGCACGAAGGTCAAGGAGCCCACAAAGGGATCGGTCATGATCTTAAAGGCCAGGGCAGAGGCCGGCGCATCGTCGGTGCTGGGCCGTGTGACTTCCTCGTCGGAGTCCGGCTTCACGCCCTTAACCGCAGGCACGTCCACCGGCGAGGGCAGAAAATCCACCACCGCGTCCAACAGGGGCTGCACGCCCTTATTCTTAAAGGCGGAACCGCACAGCACGGGCACGAACTGAAGGGAACAGGTTCCCTTACGGATGCAAGCCTTCAGCGTAGCCTCGTCGGGCTCGGTGCCCTCAAGGTATGCTTCCATAGCATCGTCATCTTGCTCAACCGCAGTCTCGATCATCTTCTCACGGTATTCAGCGGCCTTGTCTTTAAGATCAGCCGGAATTTCCACCCGCTCGAATTCGGCACCAAGCGACTCATCCTTCCAGACGACGGCTTCCATGCTGATCAGGTCGACCACGCCCTTCAGCTCGGCCTCCGAGCCGATCGGCAACTGCAGCACCAGCGGGGTGGCCCCCAGCCGGTCCACGATCATATCGACGCAGCGGTAAAAGTCGGCGCCGGTGCGGTCCATCTTGTTGACAAAGCAAATCCGCGGCACAGCGTACTTGTCCGCTTGGCGCCACACCGTCTCGGATTGGGGCTCCACACCCGCCACCGAATCGAACACCGCAACGGCGCCGTCCAGCACCCGCAGCGACCGCTCCACCTCAATGGTGAAATCCACGTGTCCGGGCGTGTCGATAATGTTGATGCGATGATCGTTCCAGAAACAGGTCGTGGCCGCCGAGGTAATGGTGATACCTCGCTCTTGTTCTTGTTCCATCCAGTCCATGGTGGCATTGCCGTCGTGGACTTCGCCGATTTTGTGAGAGCGCCCGGTGTAGTAAAGGACACGCTCGGTGGTCGTGGTCTTTCCGGCATCGATGTGAGCCATGATGCCGATATTGCGATAGCGCTCGAGGGGGGTGGTGCGGGACATGGTGTTAATCTCTTCTTCCGATTACCATCGATAGTGGGAGAAGGCCTTGTTGGCCTCTGCCATGCGGTGGGTGTCCTCACGCTTCTTCACTGCGGCGCCTCTATTATTTGACGCATCCATCAACTCGCCAGCCAAACGCTCGGTCATGGTCAACTCAGACCGGGAGCGCGAGGCATTGATGAGCCAGCGGATGGCCAAGGCTTGTGCCCGGTCCGGCCGCACTTCAACGGGCACTTGATAAGTTGCACCGCCAACCCGGCGGGAGCGTACTTCCAATTCAGGCTTCACATTGTCCAAGGCCTCGTGGAAGGTGCGCATCGGGTCGCTGCCGCCCCGCTGGGACACCCGATCCAAGGCACCATAAACAATGCCCTCGGCCAGGGATTTTTTGCCGTCATACATCAGGCAATTCATAAACTTGGACAGGACCCGGTCACCAAACTTGGGGTCCAGCAAAACTTCACGTTTTTCAGCGCGATGGCGGCGAGACATCTTTCTCTCCCTAGCCTATTTCGGCCGCTTGGCGCCGTATTTGGAACGGCGCTGACGACGGTCCTTCACGCCCTGGGTATCGAGCGTGCCGCGAATGATATGATAGCGAACACCGGGCAAGTCCTTGACACGGCCGCCGCGGATCATCACCACCGAGTGCTCTTGCAGATTATGCCCCTCGCCGGGGATATAGCTGGTCACCTCAAAGCCGTTGGTCAGCCGCACACGGGCGACCTTCCGCAAGGCCGAGTTCGGCTTTTTCGGTGTGGTGGTGTAAACTCGTGTGCAAACCCCGCGCTTCTGCGGGCAGGCCTCCAAAGCCGGCACCTTGTTCCGCACCACATCCGGCTTACGCGGCTTACGGATCAGCTGATTAATCGTGGGCATTCGGCAATCCTTATTTTCCCAACTCTCGAGCTCTTCAACGCTCTCGATACAAAACGCCGCAAAGGGCCATTCCGGCCCCGCGGTCGTTTTCCGTGCCGTCTCAATGCGGCAATATATGTGTTCCGTGTTCGGCTAGAAAAGCGTCTAGATCGCATCGGATCTACCACCAGCTCCGCCGAAAGTTGGCGCATACTATTGATGCGCCCTGACCCCGTCAAGCCCTCCTCAGGCCCCATTGTTTAATTTTTTCTAGGCCTTTAGCCGGGTCAAAAAGCAATCCCAAAGCGCCGCAATTTAGGTCAAAAAATTACTCAAATCGGCACAAATGTTTCCAGATCGTACCACCAATCATACCCTGGCCCGCCTCAAGCAGATCCTGCGGCGAAGAAAAAGGGCCGACAGAGACAATCTGCCGGCCCATTCGTCCACTCAGAGCACAAAAGAATCCTAAGCGACGGAGGTTTCCTCGGTCGCCTCGGCCTCGCCTTCCGACTCGGCAGCCGCGGCAGAGGCCAGAGCCGCTTGCTCGCGGGCTTCCAGAATCTCTCTGTCCCGCTGGGCCGCGACCCGCTTGACCTTGTTCATGACCGAGCCGGTACCGGCTGGGATCAAACGGCCCACGATCACATTTTCCTTCAGGCCGATGAGGCTATCCAGCTTGCCGTGGGTCGCCGCTTCGGTGAGGACCCGGGTGGTCTCCTGGAAGGAGGCCGCCGAGATGAAGGAGCGGGTTTGCAAGCTGGCCTTAGTGATGCCTTGCAGCACCGGCTTGGCCGTTGCCGCCTTGCCCCCTTCGGCGATGGTCCGGTCGTTGCCCTCCTCGAACTCCTCCCGGTCCACTTGCTCTCCCATCAGGAAGGTTGTGTCGCCCGCATCGTGGATCTCCACTTTCTGGAGCATTTGCCGGACAATGACCTCAATGTGCTTGTCGTTAATTTTCACGCCCTGCAAGCGATAGACGCTCTGGATCTCGTGGGACAGATAGGCCGCCAAGGCCTCGACGCCCAAGACTTCAAGAATATCGTGGGGCACCGGATTGCCGTCGAGCAGCATATCGCCGACTTCCACATAATCCCCTTCCTGGACCGAAATGTGCTTGCCCTTGGGGATTAGGTATTCCCGCGGCGTGCCACCCTCTTCCTCGGGCACCACCACGATCCGGCGCTTGGTCTTGTAGTCCTTGCCGAACTCGATGCGCCCGGCAATTTCGCTGATAATGGCGTAATCCTTGGGCTTGCGGGCCTCGAAGAGCTCGGCCACCCGGGGCAGACCACCAGTGATATCACGGGTTTTGGAGGTTTCCCGAGGGATTCTGGCCAGCACATCACCCGCCTTCACGTGAGCTCCGTTCTCGATGGAGAGAATGGCATCCACGGACATGAAATAGCGAGCCTCCATGCCGTTGGCCAAGGTCACCACCTCGTCCTTTTCGTCCCGCAGGGTAATGCGCGGCTTCAGCTCATTACCCTTTTGCTGTTGCTTCCAGTCCACCACGACCTTGTTGGAAATACCGGTGGTTTCATCCATGACCTCACGCATGGAGATGCCCTCGATCAGATCCATATAGTTGGCGGTGCCTTCCTTCTCGGTAATGATCGGAATGGTATAGGGATCCCATTCCGCCAGCTTCTGGCCTTGCGTGACTTCGGCCCCATCGTCGGCCAATAGCTTGGCGCCATAGGGTACCCGGTGATTGGCCCGCTCCCGGCCCTGGCCGTCCTGCAGGACGATCTCCAGGTTCCGGCCCATGACCACCGGCACGCCGTCCGAGTTAAGCACCACGTTGCGGTTTTTGACCACGACTTTGGCATCCGTCGACGCCTCGACCGAGGACTGCTCTGCGCCACGTTGCGCCGCTCCACCGATGTGGAAGGTGCGCATGGTCAGCTGAGTGCCCGGCTCGCCGATCGACTGAGCAGCAATCACGCCAACGGCCTCGCCCACATTGACCCTCGTGCCGCGGGCCAGATCACGGCCATAGCAATTGCCACAAACCCCGCCCTTGGACACACACATCAACGTCGAGCGCACCTGGACCGCGTCAATTCCGGCCCGCTCGATCCGGTCGACCGTCTCTTCCTCAATGATCTCGTCCTTGGGGACAATCACATCGCCCGACAGGGGATCGACCACGTCAACCAAGGCCGTACGGCCGAGGATCCGTTCGCCCAAGGGCGCGATGACCTCGCCACCCTCCATGACGGCCGTCACCGTAAGGCCTTTTTTGGCACCGCAGTTTTCCTCGATCACGATGGCGTCTTGGGCCACGTCCACCAGTCGGCGGGTCAGATAACCCGAGTTGGCGGTTTTCAAGGCTGTGTCCGCCAGACCCTTTCGGGCGCCGTGCGTGGAGTTGAAGTATTCCAGAACGCTCAGGCCCTCTTTGAAGTTGGAGATAATCGGCGTCTCGATGATTTCGCCCGAGGGTTTGGCCATCAAGCCTCGCATGCCCGCCAACTGCTTGATCTGGGCGGCGGAACCACGGGCACCGGAGTGAGCCATCATATAGACCGAGTTCACGTTACGGCCCTGATAGCCCGAAATGACCTTCATCATCTCATCGGCCACCCGGTCAGTACATTGGGACCAAACGTCCACCACCTTGTTGTACTTTTCGCCTTGGGTGATGAGGCCGTCCTGATACTGCTGCTCGAACTCCTTGACCTCGTTTTGCGCCTCCTCGACCAGCTTGGCCTTGGCATCGGGGATCATCAGATCGTCCTTGCCGAAGGAAATACCGGCTTTACAAGCGTAGCCGAAGCCCAAGGCCATCAGGCGGTCACAGAAAATCACCGTGTCCTTCTGCCCGCAGTGGCGATAGACGATGTCGATCAGCTCGGTGATTTCCTTCTTGGTCAACAAGCGGTTCAAGAGCCTAAAGGGCACCGCGGTGTGGCGCGGCAGGATCTCGGACAGCAACATGCGGCCTGGTGTGGTGTCGATCAGCAGGGTCTTGGGGTTGCCCTCCTCGTCCACCGTCTTGTAGCGGGCCTTGACCCGGGCATGCAGGCTGACCGCGTCAGTGGCCAGGGCGTGCTCGATCTCACCCATGTTGGCAAAGGCCATGCCCTCGCCTTTTTCCCCTTCCGCCTCGGTCGAAAGGTAGTAAATGCCAAGCACGATATCCTGCGACGGCACGATGATGGGCTTGCCATTGGCCGGCGAGAGGATGTTATTGGTGGACATCATAAGGACCCGAGCCTCGAGTTGAGCCTCCAAGGACAAGGGCACGTGCACGGCCATTTGGTCACCGTCGAAGTCCGCGTTAAAGGCGGTACAGACCAGCGGATGGAGCTGAATGGCCTTACCTTCGATGAGGACCGGCTCAAAGGCTTGAATGCCCAGGCGGTGCAGGGTCGGCGCCCGGTTCAACAGTACCGGGTGCTCGCGGATCACCTCTTCCAGGATATCCCAGACCTCGGGCCGTTCCTTTTCCACCATGCGTTTGGCCGCCTTGATGGTGGAGGCCATGCCGTAAAGCTCTAGGCGGGAATAGATGAAGGGCTTGAAGAGTTCCAAGGCCATCTTCTTAGGCAGACCGCACTGATGAAGCTTCAGCTCCGGGCCGACCACGATCACCGAACGGCCCGAATAGTCGACGCGCTTACCGAGCAGGTTTTGCCGGAACCGGCCCTGCTTGCCCTTCAGCATGTCGGACAAGGACTTCAGCGGGCGCTTGTTGGCACCCGTGATCACCCGGCCCCGCCGACCGTTATCAAAGAGGGCATCTACCGATTCTTGCAGCATACGCTTTTCGTTGCGCACGATGATGTCGGGCGCGCGCAGCTCGATTAGGCGCTTTAAACGGTTGTTCCGATTGATCACCCGGCGATAGAGATCATTCAAATCTGATGTGGCGAAACGGCCGCCATCGAGGGGTACCAGGGGGCGCAGCTCAGGCGGGATCACCGGCACAACGTCCAGGATCATCCATTCCGGCCGCGCACCGGACTCCAGGAAAGCCTCAATCAACTTTAGGCGCTTGACCAGTTTTTTGCGCTTGGCTTCTGACCCGGTTTCCTTCAGCTCGGTACGGACCGTTACCCGCTCCTCCTCCATATCCAGGGCCGACAGCATGTTTTTCATGGCCTCGGCACCGATCATGGCCGAGAAGGAGTCCTCGCCATACTCGTCCTGGGCGTCCAGGAACTCTTCCTCGCTCAAAAGCTGGTGCATCTTCAAGGGTGTCAGGCCCGGCTCGGTCACCACGAAGTGCTCGAAATAAAGCACACGTTCCAGATCCTTAAGGGTCATGTCCAGCAACAGACCGATGCGGCTGGGCAAGGACTTGAGGAACCAAATGTGCGCCACCGGGCTGGCCAGCTCAATGTGGCCCATGCGCTCGCGGCGCACCTTGGACAGGGTCACTTCAACGCCGCACTTTTCGCAGATAATGCCCCGGTATTTCATACGCTTGTATTTGCCGCAGAGACATTCGTAATCCTTGATCGGGCCGAAAATCCGCGCGCAAAACAAGCCATCCCGTTCCGGCTTAAAGGTTCGATAGTTGATGGTTTCCGGCTTTTTGATCTCACCGTATGACCAGGACCGGATACGCTCGGGGCTGGCGATCGAAATGCGGATCTGATCGAAGCTTTGCGTCCCGGTGGGCTGGCCAAAAATGTTCATCAACTCGGTCATCAGTCTCTCCCGCTTGGGGTTTCGGCCGCTAAAGCGACCCATATTTCACTTTACTTGCCGGCGCCGAAGGCCGACCGGGGACGACCAAGCGTCCCCGTAATAACCTATTCCGACTGCTTCAGGTCCACATTCAGGCCCAGCGAGCGCAGCTCCTTGACCAAAACATTGAAGGATTCCGGAATGCCGGCCTCGAAGTTGTCATCGCCCTTGACGATGGCTTCGTAGACTTTGGTCCGGCCCGACACGTCGTCGGATTTCACCGTTAACATCTCTTGCAAGGTATAGGCCGCGCCATAGGCTTCCAGGGCCCAGACCTCCATTTCCCCGAAGCGCTGGCCGCCGAATTGGGCCTTACCGCCCAAAGGTTGCTGGGTAACCAGACTGTAGGGGCCGATGGAGCGGGCATGGATTTTGTCGTCCACCAGGTGGTGCAGTTTAAGCATATAGATATAGCCCACCGTCACCTGACGTTCAAAGATATCCCCGGTTCGCCCATCGATCAGTGTGACCTGACCCGACTCCTGCAGGCCGGCTTGGCCAAGCATCTCGGAAATGTCATCCTCACGGGCACCGTCAAACACCGGCGTGGCGATGGGAACACCGTTTTGCAGGTTGCCGCCCAGCTCAAGCACCTGATCGTCGCTCAAGTCCTTGATGTCGCTGCCGTATTGACCGTCTCCATAGACCGTCTTCATCTTTTTGCGCAACCCATCGGTCTTACCGCCCTGTTTGGCGGCGACGAGCAAATCGCCAATCTGACGGCCCAGGCCGCTACAGGCCCAACCCAGGTGGGTTTCCAGGATCTGACCCACATTCATTCGACTGGGCACGCCCAAGGGATTCAAAACGATATCCACCGGCGTGCCGGCTTCCGTATGGGGCATGTCTTCCATGGGCACGATTTTGGAAATCACCCCTTTGTTGCCGTGACGGCCGGCCATCTTATCGCCCGGTTGCAGCTTACGCTTCACGGCGACAAAAACCTTGGCCATCTTCATCACGCCCGGCGGCAGTTCATCGCCCCGCTGCAGCTTGTCGATCTTGTTCTCAAAGCGCTTGGTCAGCTCGTCGATCGCGCCCTCGAACTGCTTGTTCAGGGCCTCGATATCCGCCTGACGCTTGTCATTTTTGACCGCAATCTGACGCCACTGGCCAGGGGTGAAGTCACTCAGTACCTTCTCCGTGATCTTGATTCCCTCGTCCAAGCCTTTGGGCCCGGACACAGAGGTCTGGTTCAAGACCAAATCCTTTAGGCGGCCGTAGAAGCTACGCTCCAAGATGGCCCGTTCGTCGTCCCGGTCCTTGGCCAGGCGTTCGATTTCCGCTCGCTCGATGGACAGGGCCCGTTCGTCCTTGTCCACGCCACGGCGCGAGAACACCCGCACGTCCACCACCATGCCGGTGACGCCCGGCGGCACGCGGAGCGAGGTATCGCGCACATCCGAGGCCTTCTCACCAAAGATCGCCCGCAGGAGCTTTTCCTCTGGCGTCATGGGAGATTCGCCCTTGGGGGTCACCTTGCCAACCAGGATATCGCCGGGGCCGACTTCGGCACCGATATAGACCATGCCCGCTTCGTCTAGATTGCGCAGGGCATCCTCACCCACGTTGGGAATGTCGCGGGTGATTTCCTCTTGGCCCAGCTTGGTATCCCGGGCCATCACCTCGAATTCTTCAATATGGATCGAGGTGAAGACATCATCGCGAACGATCCGCTCGGAGATTAGGATGGAGTCCTCGAAGTTGTAGCCCTGCCACGGCATGAAGGCCACGAGCACGTTACGACCCAGGGCCAATTCGCCCAGATTGGTCGAGGGGCCGTCGGCGATAATATCGCCCCGCTCCACTTCATCGCCCATCTTGACCAGGGGCCGTTGGGTGATACAGGTGTTTTGGTTCGAGCGCTGGAACTTCAACAGGTTATAGATGTCCACCGCCTGCTCACCGCTCGAGGTTTCCTCGGTCACCCGCACCACAATACGGGTGGCGTCCACCTGATCCACCACGCCGGCACGGCGCGCGCCGATGGCCACACCGGAATCCCGGGCGACCGTCGCTTCCATGCCGGTTCCCACCAGGGGCGCTTCCGACTGAAGCAAAGGCACCGCTTGGCGCTGCATGTTGGATCCCATCAAGGCCCGGTTGGCGTCGTCGTTCTCCAGGAAGGGAATGAGCGCCGCCGCCACCGAGACCACCTGTTTCGGCGACACATCGATGAAGTCGATATCCTCCGGGCGGGACACCATGTATTCCCCGCCCTGGCGGCAGGAGATCAGGTCCTCTGCAAACTTGCCGTTTTTATCCAGCACCGCGTTGGCCTGGGCGATCATGTAGCGCCCTTCTTCCATGGCCGAGAGATAGACAACCTCATCGCCCACCTTACCCTTTTCCACCCGGCGGTAGGGGCTTTCGATGAAACCGTACTGGTTCACACGCGCATAGGTGGCCAAGGAGTTGATCAGGCCGATGTTCGGCCCTTCCGGTGTCTCGATGGGGCAAATCCGACCATAGTGGGTGGGATGCACGTCGCGCACCTCAAAGCCCGCCCGCTCCCGCGTTAAGCCGCCCGGGCCCAAGGCCGACAGGCGCCGCTTGTGAGTAATCTCGGATAGTGGATTGGTTTGATCCATGAACTGGGAAAGCTGGGATGAGCCGAAGAACTCGCGCACTGCCGCGGCCGCTGGCTTGGCATTGATCAGGTCATGGGGCATTACCGAGTCGATCTCGACCGAGCTCATGCGCTCCTTAATCGCCCGCTCCATGCGCAAAAGCCCGACCCGATATTGATTCTCCATCAATTCACCGACCGAGCGGACCCGGCGATTACCAAGGTGATCGATGTCGTCGATTTCGCCCTTGCCGTCCTTTAGGTCCAAAAGAATGCGCAGGATCTCAAAAATGTCCTGTTTGCGCAGGCAGCGCACCTGATCGTCGGTCTCGAAGTCCAAACGGGCGTTCATCTTGACCCGGCCCACGGCCGACAGATCGTAGCGCTCCGCATCGAAGAACAAGCCATTGAACATGGCCTCCGCCGTTTCCAAGGTCGGCGGCTCGCCAGGGCGCATCACCCGGTAAATGTCAATCAGCGCCTCTTCACGCGTGGCGTTTTTGTCCGCCGCCAGGGTATTGCGCATATAGGGGCCCACATTAATGTGGTCGATGGCCAGGGTGGACATCTTGTCAATCCCGGCCTCTTTCAACGTGGCGAGCAGCTCTTCGGTTAACTCGTTGCCGGCCTCACAAAGAACTTCGCCGGTTTCCTCGTTGATATAGTCGCTGGCGACGTAGGTCCCCACCAGTTCCTGGTCGGACACAAATCGATCCTTCAGTCCGGCTTCGATGAGCTTCTTCGCCAAACGGGGAGTCACCTTAGTGCCGGTCTCGGCCACCGCCTCTCCGCTGTCTGCGTCCACCAAATCCTGGGTCAGCTTGACACCGCGCATTTTTTCCGGATCGAAGGGCGTACGCCAACCCTCGCCGCTGCGCTGGAAGGAAACCTGATCGTAGAAGAAGTTCAAAATGGCCTCGGGTGTCATGCCCTGAGCTTCATAGGCGTCAAGGGTCTCGCCGGCGGCTTCCTTTTCTGCCCGCACCTTTTCCGTATCATCCGAATCCAAGGCCAGCAAAAGGGTCGTTGCCGGCAACTTCCGGCGCCGGTCGATGCGCACATAGACCAAGTCCTTGGCGTCGAACTCAAAGTCCAACCAAGACCCACGATAGGGGATGACCCGCGCGGCAAAGAGGTATTTGCCCGAAGAATGGGTCTTGCCCCGGTCATGGTCGAAAAAGACACCCGGACTGCGATGCATTTGAGACACGATGACCCGTTCGGTTCCGTTGATTACAAAGGTACCATGGGGCGTCATCAAGGGCATATCGCCCATATAGACGTCCTGCTCCTTGATGTCTCGGATGGAGCGCGAGCCCGTATCCTCGTCCACATCCCAGACTACAAGGCGCAGTGTCACCTTTAGGGGCGCCGCATATGTCATGCCCCGCTGCTGACATTCCTCCACATCGTATTTCGGCTCTTCCAGCTCGTAGCGGACAAACTGCAGCTCCGAACGCTCGGAAAAGTCGCGGATCGGAAAGACCGAGGTAAAGACCTCCTGCAATCCCGTATTGGTCCGCTCGGCCAGCGACACGCCAAACTGCAGGAACTGATCGTACGAGGTCTTTTGCACCTCAATCAGGTTGGGCATGCGGGACACCTCGGCAATTTTGCCGAAGTCTTTGCGAACACGTTTGCGGCCGGTAAAGGATGTCGCCATTGCTATCAAGTCCTCATTCGGGTCTTGCGCCGCCCCGCCTCTTGCAGGTCGGCTGATGTCTCGTGGAGGCTGGGACTCGCACCAAGATTGATGCCAGGACAGCCGTCCCAAAAAAGTCGAGATTGCATTTAGGCCTCAATCTCAAAGGCCGCTGTCAATCGAATCCCGAAAATTTTTCGGGGTCCGGAAACGCAATGTGTCGGCGCGACACACCGCGATTTTGCGGTGTGTCGGCCGACTCACTTTCGGACACCACCGACGAGCTATTTGAGCTCGACAGTCGCTCCAACCTCTTCGAGCTTTTTCTTAAGCTCTTCGGCCTCGTCCTTGCCGCAGGCTTCCTTGATCGCCTTGGGTGCGGACTCGACCAGGTCCTTGGCCTCTTTCAGACCCAGACCGGTGATGGCACGTACCTCTTTAATGACGTTGATCTTCTTGTCACCGACCGAGGCTAGAACGACGTCAAACTCGTCCTTCTCAGCTGCGGCTTCGCCGGCATCGCCGGCACCGCCAGCAACCGCCGCCACAGCGACAGGCGCCGCGGCGGAAACGCCCCAGGTCTCTTCTAGTTTGCTGGCCAGTTCGGCCGCTTCGATCACAGTGAGCTTGGAAAGCTCTTCCACCAATTTATCCAAATCAGCCATTTTAATCTCCT
>JBCCHN010000146.1:0-12937 GCA_039028695.1 Pseudomonadota bacterium | reverse complement strand
CTAATTCAATGATCTGGCTGGTGGCAAAGGGGAAGGCCTTGTGGCTCATGTCATTGGGTGTCAGGCTTTGTAGCAACTCTCGCGACCTTGGTCCCATGATTGAGATGACCGCCAGTTGGCATCGCCGCCCTTTTGGCCGGAAAAGTCCGGGCTCAGGGGCCGGTGGCCGTGCTGCTCAGCGGCGGCAACATCGATATGAAGCTGCACCACCGGCTCATTTCCGGCGAGACGGTGGAGCTTGCCGGATCTTAGATTCGGAGTCCGAATTAGCTATCGAACCAATGATTATCCGGGTCGCCTGGGTAAACTCCCAGATGGCGCCCATGGGATTGATAGCCCATGATCCGCCGCACGTGATCGGGCAAACGATCAGCAGCCTCCTTTGAGACGGAAAGATATTGGTTTTCCTCCTGGCGCAGCCAGCCGAGACAATAGGTGTTGATCAGGCCGAGCCGGGGCGCTTGGGCGCGATTTGCGCCACCGCCGTGCAGGGCGGATCCCAGGTAATAGAAAACCGATCCCTTTGGCATCACCGCCTGGTAGACGGGCATGTCGTTGCCGTCTGAGTCCCCATGAGCCTCGTGTCCCTTGGGCACAAAGCGGGTCGCGCCATTTTCCTCGGTAAAGTCGTTGAAGGCCCACATCACGCCGATCTGAAACTCGACACCGGGAATCTCGATGGGATAGATGCTGTCGTCTCGGTGCAGTACTTGGTCAGATTCACCCGGCTCAATCTCGATCGCCGTGCAGCTGCCAATCTGGAAGTTGTCACAGTGTGCACCCAGCACCCCAGCCGTGACCTCCATCACGCGCGGATGGGCGATCAGCTCCGCCGATGAGGGGGACAAGCCTAGGATGGAGCCAAGACGCAACGTCTTATAACCGTTGAAATCGTTTTGGAATTTTTCACCCTGCTGGTCGAAGTGAGGCCGCAATTCACGGGCAATCTGGTCGACCACGTCGTGGGAGGTTTGTCCAGCAACGATGGCGCCGCCTACATCTAGCACGGCTTTTACGATGTCGCTGGTCGGCGTTGTCGCCGCAAAAGTTTTGAGCATTTTCCAGTTTTCTCTATTCTTGGGATTGGTATCGCCAAAGGCGATGTTGGAAAGGGAAAGATCCATAAGGAAAGGGGGCTAATCGTCCGGCCGTTTTTCAAGACTGGCAAGCTGTTCGTCGATCACCTGGTGCATTCTCGAGGGACTCATGACACCGTAATGTCCAGGGTAAACCTGTTGAACGGGCAGATCCCGAAGCCGTTTCAGGCTTTCCACATAGGGCGAGGGTTGATCAGGTGGCCAAGCAGGGCCGTGGCTACCGTCGTACAGCATATCGCTGGTAAAGAGGCTGCCGGTTGCCGCTTCCCACAAGGCCAATCCGCCCGGGGAGCGACCCGGTAAATGGAGTGCCGTGATTATGCGTCCGCCCAGGTCCAATTCGTCCCCATCTTCAAGTAACAAGGTGGGCTGCGCCGGTGTCATACGAAAGTCCGCCAGGCGAAAATCTTCCCGCGGCAAGGCCCATAGGGTCGTTTCATTGAGATAGGTACTGATTGCATCGCTTTCAGCCTGTGGCTCTTGCAATGCTGGCGCATCCAAGGGGTGGCAGGCCCGTTCAGCAAAGGCGTGCCAGCCCCCAGCGTGGTCATAGTAGCTGTTGAGCGCCACCGCGATAACCGGTTTCCCGACGAGGGACGCCACCAGGGACGCCGAGGACATAATCCCGCTACCGGTATCCGCGACCAAAGCCTTTTGGGACCCGGCAAGCAACCAAAAATCTCCCACGGCATAGGGATCGATATGGTGTTCTCGAAACCGGACAATATCTGATGGGTATCGTTCCACTGAAAACCAAGTATCGGCGACAGGCTTCGTCAAATCCTCTTTTCCTGCATAGCTCTCAGACATCGTGCCTACCCCTCCTGGAAAAAGACTCGGTCATGCTTAAGCGGATTGTCACGGTCCAACGCCGCATCCAGTTCCCGCGCGTAGCGGTGTCCGGCAAAAGTTGAGGCGGCAATGATCGACGGTGCATCGCAATCGCCGATCCGCTTCAGGGATTTTGGGCCATCCACTTCACCCTTGGCCATTAGATCCTGCACATCGCGATAGAGTTGCCCATTCGGCACCCGAGCGGTTACGGGCAGCAAGAATTCAGCCTCAATCGACTTTTCTCTGCCTGTATATTGACAGCTCAGCGTGACCTTCCCACCATCAAAGGCCGTCAGGTTATGGGCGACCACCAAGTCAACACCCATTTCCATCAATTTTGTTTGCGCGCGCCAGCGATCGGTTGTGAACTCACCCCATTCAGAGATGGCATCGGCCGGTGTTACCAGGGTTACCGGCACTCCCTGCGCTGAAAGAAGCTCGGCAAGGACTGTTCCCATGTAATAGTGATCGTCGTCAAAGATCACGGTGGGACCCGAGGGCAAGCGATCGGCCATGATATCATCCGGGGTCAGAATCGTCTCGACAGATGGAATTCCCTCCACGCCACCTGGGTTTGACGGACCAAAGCCGTCTGCCCGCCACGTCGCCCCAGTCGCGATGACAACGTGATCTGCACCGACCGCCAACACGTCCTCGGCCGTCAGCTCACTCTCCCGATAAACCTCCACATTAAGGAGCTTCTCCAGCTGTTGCAGCCGGTAATCCCGGACCCTGATCCAAGCGCTAAGGCCGGGCAAGCGCGCCTCGCGGGTGACACGCCCGCCGAGCTCGCGGCTCGCCTCTGCCAACATAACCTCATAGCCCCGCTTGCCAAGCGCGTGGGAGGCTTCCAATCCCGCCGGCCCGGCACCAACCACCAACACCCGAGACTCCGAACCCTTGGCCGGTATGATCTCGGGGTGCCAACCGCGCCGCCATTCTTCGCTCATTGTGGGATTCTGGGTACAGCCGATCGGGACCCCCTTGCCATCGCCCATATAGCAGATGTTGCAGCCGATGCATTCGCGAATGTCCTCAAGGCGACCTTCTTCGATTTTTGTCGGCAGGTAAGGATCGGCGATGGACGGCCGAGCCGCCCCGATAAAATCAACGATACCCCGCTTGATTTGGCTGGCCATGGTATCCGGCGAGGTAAAGCGGCCCACCGTTACCACCGGCTTGCTGGTCATGGATTTGATGCCAGCCACATAGGGCTCCAGGGCCCCCTCCGGGACAAAGCGGGACAACCCCATTTCCAGGGAATAGTCATTGACCGTCACATCCCAAAGGTCCGGCAGTTCGCCAATCATGCCAAAAATGTCCTCGGTTTCTCCCGGCATGGGATGCCCATCCTCGCCCTCAGATCCGCTATTGGTTTCGGATGAAAAACGCACGGCCACGGCCATGCTTTCGCCAATGGCCTCTTTAGTGTCCTCTATGATCTCCCGTACCAAGCGAATTCGATTTTCGAGGGAGCCGCCATATTCGTCCGTGCGGCTGTTATGTACCGGTGACATGAACTGGGACAATAAATAGCCGTGAGTAGCGTAGATATAGACAAGATCGAAATCTGCTTTTTTGGCCCGCAAGGCAGCATTGCGGTGCCAACGACGCACTTCGCTTATGTCGGATTTGTCCATGGCACGAGATTGCATCGGGTTACCGGCGAGATTGGGAATGGAGCTTACACCTAAAGCAATTTCGCGCGTCCCCAAATTAGCCATGCGAGCGCCACCAATACAAAGTTCCACACCTGCAAGAGCTCCATGGGCGTGGACCTTTTCGGTCATCAGAGCATGAGACCTAATATCTCCATCGTCCCAAAGGGAGGCGGTTGGGTAGGGGCTGTCGTCACACGAGGGATGAACGGAGCAGTATTCGGTGTTAACCACCGCCCAGCCCCCCGCAGCCTTGGTCTCACGCATACTGGCCAAGGTACGGGGCCGAGCCCAGCCGCTGCCCGTACAGTGCGGCACCTGATAAAAGCGGTTCTTCGCCACCACCGGGCCGATGGAAACAGGCTCGAACAGAATATCGTATCTTGGATCGCGGGACACCGGTTGCTCCGAAATTTCGCTTAGGCGATCGCCAATTGGGGCAGTTCCCGGCGAAAGGGAACGCCCTTGGGGATCGGCTCGTCCAGCTCGCGAGCGTAGCGATGCCCGCCATAGACCGCCGCCGCAATGGTGCCGGGCGCCAAACAATCTCCAATCCGCGTCACCGACTCAATGCCGGCATCGGACCAGACATCTTGATCGGATAGCAGGTCGTAGTATAGATCATCATTCGGCAAACGCGCGGTCACCAGAATCAGGGTGCCGCAGGCCAGCTCTTCCACGCGTTCGGTATAGATACAGGCCAGCTCCACCGTACCGACCTTAATAGACTCCAGCATCCGGTGTGGCTTGATGGACACCTCCTTTTCCAGCAGCCGGGTTTGGATACGCGCTTGCTCCATTGTGTTATGGGTAAAATTGGACACATCAGCCGCCGGCGTAACCAAGGTCACCTGATAGCCCTTGCCGCGAAGGATTTCGGCCAGGATGCCTCCCATGTAGTAGTGATCATCGTCATAGATCACCACCGGCCCGGATAAGTGAAGGTCGCTCTCATTCGCCTCGACGGATAAAAAGGCATCGGGTGTTAGCACATGGGGCAAGTCATGGCCGGGCACCGGCTCCAAGACAGCACGGCCCACGCCATCCCCGCGCCATCGGCTGCCGGTTGCCAGGACAACGTGGCGGGCACCAAAGTCCTGTACTTGATCCGCAGAAAGGCCGCTATTTCGGTAGACCTCTACATTCACCATTTTGTCGAGCTGAAGCTGTCGATAGTCTCGCACCCTGCTCCATTCAGACAAGCCGGGCAGTCGGCTTTCCTTGGTGACACGGCCGCCAAGCGCGTTGTCCTGTTCCGCCAAGGTCACGGCATAGCCTCGCTGGCCCAAAGCCCGAGCACACTCCAGGCCCGCTGGGCCAGCACCGACAACCAGCAAGGACGCATCGCTTTTTTTCGCTGCAATTTTCTCCGGATGCCAGCCGCGCCGCCATTCCTCGCCCATTGTCGGGTTTTGAGTGCAGCGCAAGGGGGTACACAGAAAATCAGCGGTCACACAGATATTACAGCCGATACATTCACGAATGTCCTCGAGACGGCCCTCCTCGATTTTGCGCGGCAAGAAGGGATCCGCGATGGAAGGCCGGGCCGCGCCAATCAGGTCCAAGTGACCCTTTTTTATCAAGGAAACCATGGTATCCGGAGACGTCAGGCGGCCAACCCCGACCACCGGCTTTTGGGTCACCTTTTTGACAAAGGCGGTATAGTCGCTTTGGGCGTTTTGCTCGGAAAAGCGTGAAGTACTGGAGTCGTTTGACCACTCACTGACGTTAACGTCCCAAAGATCCGGCAGGTCGGCGAGCATTTCTACCACATCCCGTGCCTCGCCATCGCAGGTCAGCCCCTCTTCCCCTAACAGTTCATCGACCGCAAAACGAACGGCCACCGCACAGCGATCCCCAACCGCATCCTTGATGTCGTACAAGATTTCGCGAAAGAGGCGCACCCTATTTTCCAGACTACCGCCGTATTCGTCACTCCGCCTATTGTGGCGCCGTGATAGGAAGTGCATCTGGATGCTCATGTCATGACCGCAATAGTCGTAGACGATATCAAATCCCGCCTTTTGCGCCCGAACCGCAGCGTCCACATGCCAACGGCGGAGATTGCGAATATCATCCTTGTCCATGGCCCGTGCTTGGATGGGATAGGTCTGTTCCACGGGCCTATGGACCGTCGCCATGGGTATTTCACGGCTGTACAGATTGGCGGAGGTAAAGCTGGAGTAGGCGGGTTGCAAGCCAGCCAAGGCGCCATGAGCATGGATTTTTTCCGCCATGCGCGCGAACACGGGAATGTCGCGGTCATCCCATAAGCGCCCCTCGATAAGCGGGCTGTGTTCCGAGGTGTGATGGATTTCAACTTCCTCGGTACAAACGACCGACCAGCCCCCTTCAGCCTTGATACCGCGCATTTCGGCCATGCTGGAGGGATAGGCCGACCCCATACCATTGCAGTGAGGCACTTGATAGAATCGGTTCTTTGTTTTGTGCGGACCGATTTGCACCGACTCGAACAGAACATCATACCTAGGGTCTCGAGTCATTGAGCGGCGGCTCCTGACCGAGGCGCCGCCACCCCACATGAACAATTATCTCCGGGGAGTGCGACCGGCTCGAAGTGGCGCGGAAAGGTCATCGCCAAAAAGGCGTAAACATCGGCGCGGGCCTGTTGGCGGTTCTTACCGCTTGGATAAAGCAAAAGGCTCAACCAAATCCCATCGATAAGCGCTTCCAAATTCCGCGCGACCACGTCCGGATCGAGAGATACATACTCCCCCACCGCGACGATTTCGGTGCACAGGCGGCTAATTTCCTTAAATCGCTGATCATCGTATTTGCCGTGGATCTTAAGATAGTTAGGGCGGTATTTGGCCTGCCCCCAAAAGGCAAACCACACCGCAAGTTTTTTTGGCGAACAGATGCCGCGATCAAAATCCGTTTCCACAATGGCTGCTAACTGACGGGCCGGGTTCGAGCCTGCCGCCTGCATAGCCTGATGCCAGGCTTGAAAATGTTCTTCAGCCAAATAGCCCAGGGTTTCTACGTAGAGGGCTTCTTTGCTCTCGAAATAAAAATTGACCACTCCATGGGACAACTTTGCTGTTTCGGTCACGGTGCTAAGGGTCGTGCCCGAGAAACCCCGCTTGGAAATCGAGTCTATCGTCGCGTTAATCAGCTGCTGGCGCCGGGCTTCCCGGGCCGCAACGCGGTTTCCGCCCGGCCTGTCGGATACCTTTTGCTTCATAGCCCCTCACAAAAAAATAACAAAATTAATTTCCAAAAATGTGTCTCAATCACGCGCCAGCAGCACAACCGCATCATGGGCCCAGCTAAGCCAAACGGGAGAGTCAAATTGCGCCCCGCGCTGGCCGTTGGATTCAACATTTTGAGCGGACACGGCCACCGGCCTATCGATGCCCTCGACCCTGACGTAGAAGTGGCTACGGTCCCCGAGGTAGGCGGCGTTATCCACATGGCCTCTTACCTCGTGGCCGGCACCATTTTCTTGTGGAGCGATAGTAATCTTTTCGGGCCGGATGGCGGCCAAAATCTTCTGACCGACCTCCACATTCTGCTGACGCACCGGTGCCGAAAGACTCCCTAAGGGCCCCGCATCAACGACCGCATGGCCGTTTTGGGCTTCCGTCACCTTGGCTTCAAAAAAATTCATGGTGCCGATAAAGTCGGCCACCGTCCGAGTGGTCGGCGCTTCATAAAGCTCAGTCGGGGTGTCAATCTGCAAACAGTTTCCCTTCGACATGACCGCAATGCGGTCTGACATGGTCAAGGCTTCTTCTTGATCGTGGGTAACAAAGACAAAGGTGATGCCAACTGATTTTTGCAGTGCTCTCAATTCGAGCTGCATCTGTTCGCGCAATTGCTTGTCCAACGCCCCCAGTGGCTCGTCCAGCAACAACACCTTGGGCCGCCGAACCAAGGCTCGAGCCAGTGCCACACGCTGACGTTCACCACCGGAAAGTTCATGAGAGGCCCGCATTTCATATCCCGGCAGCTTGATCAACTCGAGCATTTCGGCCACCTTCGCATTAAATTCCGCCTTGGAGAGGCGGTCCTTGCGCAGGGAATAACCAATGTTTTGGCTCACATTGAGGTGCGGGAAAATGGCATAGCTTTGAAAGACCATGCTCACGGGCCGATGATTGGTCGGCACGGACGACATGGGCTGACCATCAATGAAAATCTCGCCCGTGGTGGGAAACTCAAACCCCGCCAACATGCGCAGCAAAGTGGTCTTGCCGCAGCCTGATGGCCCCAATAGGGAAAAAAACTCTCCCTGAGCAATATCGATGCTCACTTGATCGACTGCCCGAACGACACCGAAGTCTTTGCTTACATCTTGAATTGAAATAAACGAATCATTCTGCACGGCATCTAGACTCCAGTTGTCGATTCAATATGAGTTCCACGCCGGCGAAACCACTCGGCAAAGTAAACCAAGACAAAGGACGCCAAGAGGATGATCGACCCCAGCGCCAAAACAGGCGGCAGCGAGGCCGGAAAGCGTAGTTGGCTCCACATGTAAACAGGTAGGGTCGGTTCATTCCCCGCGAGGAAGAAGGCCAGAATGAACTCGTCGAACGAAATCGTGAAAGTCAGCAAGAGGCTGGCAATGACGCCCGGCAAAATAAGCGGAAAGGTAACCCGCCAGAAGGTCATCCAAGCGCCTTCCCCTAAGTTCAGCGAGGCTTCCTCGAGGGATTTATCGAAGCCTTCCAGACGGGAGATCATGATCCAGAGGGAAAAAGCCGTACAAACGGGCAAGTGCGCCAGCCCGATTGTGAAGAGCGACAAGGGAATACCGATAGTGTTCACAATGATCAGCAAGGCGATACCCACGATGATGCCCGGGACCACGAGCGGCGTCATGATAAAGCTGACAATTGGTGCTTTCCCCGGCATGCGATAGCGGGTAATGGCCTTGGCGGCCAGGGTCCCAAGCACCGTGCTGATAATGGCAACCGGAACGCCGACCTTAACGCTATTCAAGAGGGCGGCCATAAGGCGCTTGGTCTCAAAGGCCTTGGCATACCATTGCAAGGTAAATTCCTTAAGAGGGAAGGAAATGAAAGTCGAATCGTTAAAGGAGAACAAAGGCAAAAAGAGTACGGGTATGTAGACAAAAGCCAGGTAAAGAACCGCGTAAACGCCCAAGCCCCCAATTTTCGGTGATTTACTTATCGCAGTCATAGGTCTTGAGTCCTGACGCGCTTTGAGAACCAAAGGAATGCGCAAACGCACAAGGTAATCGCCATCAACGAGATGATCGACAAAGCCGCTCCCAAGGGCCAATTGTTGGCCTTTGCGAACTGAAGCTGGATCAAATTGCCAATCATAAGGCCCTTGGGACCGCCAAGTAGTGCCGGGGTCACAAAGTCACCCACCGTCGGAATAAAGACCAACAGGCTCGCAGCAACGACGCCAGGCATGGAGAGGGGCAAGGTAACCCGGAAGAACCGCATAACCGGCCCGTCGCCTAACACAGTTGCCGCCTCCAGCAGGGTCTTGTCCATTTTTTCCAGGGACACGTAAATCGGCAGAATGGCAAAGGCCGCCCAGGCATGGGCCAAGGTCAACACCACGGCAAATTGATTGTATAATAAGAACTCGAGGGGTGCCTGGATCCATCCCATGGTCATGAGGCCGGAGTTGACCACTCCGCTATAGCCCAGAATGATTTTCCAAGCGAAAACGCGCAAAAGATAGCTGGTCCAAAAGGGTACGGTGATCAAGATGATCCACATGAGCTTGTTTTTCTTGACCCGAAAGGCAATGAAATAAGCCATGGGATAGGCCAGCAGCACCGTGAAAATAGTGACGAACCCGGAGATCTTAAGGGACCGCAAAAGGAGCCTTTGATAGCTGTCCTTTTCGAAAAAGGTTAAGTAGTTGTCGAAAACAAAACCTGGCGTGATATCCAGCAGGTGCTGAGTCCAAAAGCTCACAACCACCAAAAGCAAAAGCGGCACGGCAACCGACAGCACCATCAAAAACAGGGCCGGCGACAAAAGGGTATAGCCGCGAAGCCCCTCACTCTTCAGGTAGGCTTGGCGCCACTTGTTCAACAGCCAGGACCCCTGTGCCCCGGTTGTGCCGTTCGCGGAAACCACTTTTGATGCTGTTCCGTCCACCATTGATGACGTGATCCAATTCGCTAGTTTGCCATTATCGGCAGGGTACCATCTCGATTAGGGGCACCTTAAAAGGGGCCTTCCAGCCGTTCCATGCAATTGTCGTTCTATAAAATTGCGCCAGGGGCCAACCCGCCGCAACCGGTCACTTCCCACAGACCCGGACAGGTCAATTCACCGTCCCAGGCCTGCGGGAAGCACTACAATTGCCCGCGGCAATCAGATATCGGAGATGAGATCACCCCAATCCCGATTGATCTTCTGTTCGATCTCTTCAGGTTGAGCAACGAGGAACACGCCTGCATCCAAGATCTTTTTCGGATCTTTGGAGAGGGCCATGCCGGTCAGCTCTTCTTCAGTGAACTGGTCGAAAGACTTGGCATTGCTATGTCCGTAAGCGTTAGCGCCGATACACCACTGGCCGCTCTCCGGACTGAGCAAAGCATCGATCAAGTCATGGGCTTTATCGTAATGGGGCGCATCCTTGATCAAGGACAAGCCGCAAACCCAGGTCAGTCCGCCTTCCTTAACCTCGGCGAACTTCACCGGCACGCCTTCGGCGATCAAGGCCGTCGGCACATCGCTCCAAGTCATGGCGGCAACCACTTCCCCAGTGGCCAGCGCTTGGATCAAGGTCGTGCTATCACTTTGGCGGAACCGCAGCAATTCCTGCTGACTTTTCAGCAGATCCTTCACTTTTGCGATATCTTCGTCGGTGACATTGTTCACGTCCACACCCGCATAAATCGCGGCGCACCACCAGGAGTCCTCGGCGGCGTCAATGATGGACAAGCGCCCAGCATAGCGGTCATCCCAGAGCATGCCCCAGGACTCTTCCTGGCCCGCCAAGTCGAAGAGATCGGTCCGATAGGTGATGGAGGTTTGACCCCATTCCCATGGCACGAAGTAGTGTTGGCCATCAAATACGGTGCCATCAACCTCTTTCAGGCCGGGGATCACATCCGGCCAGTTGGACAGCCGCGAGACATCGATCGGCTGGAGAATACCGGCATCGCGCCACCGTGGTATGTTGTTGCTGCAGGGATGCATGAGATCGACTTCAAACCCTGCGCGAACCTTGGTAAAGCCTTCTTCCGCATCCCCAAAGGTCGGCAGTTGGGGCTCCACACCGTATTTCTCAACATATCCCGGCCACATCTCAGGCACATCGTAACCGGCCCAGGTATAGTAGATCGCTTCGTCATTGGCCAAGAGTGGCTTTGACGCAATGGGCATGGCGGCCGCGGTTATTCCTGCCGCCGCAAAGGCCTTGCCAAGATCCCGACGACTGATGTCCCGGTTATGCAATCGTTTGATGGTATCCTTGATATCCATGAGCTTTCCTTTCCCTGCTCAATATTTAGTCTTTGTTTAGGCGCAAGTTGAAAAGAGGCGCGTTTGGACCGCCCCAAATACGATCCGGCTTAGAACTAGGCCCTAATTTTTCTGACTGGTCAATCAAGATTCTCATTTTTTTGATTTATTTTTTCTGACCAGTCAGTCAAAATTCAGGTCCTAGGCAGCTGCCAGCCGAGCCTTAAGATACCCGCACCCCTCTCGTTTGGCGGCCGCGGCCCCGTCGCCTCATAGGGCAAAATAGGGACCTTGGATCCGATTTATCAGCCGCGCTCGGACCGACAGAATACCAAAAGGAAACAGGGAATGACCATTACATCTTTGTTAAAAAAACAGCTGTCCCGGCGAACCGCCCTTTCTGGACTACTCACTACGGTCGCGCTGCCCCTTTGGGCTCAATCTTTGCCCAGCGATCCGGATGTAATCATTATCGGCGCCGGATCCGCCGGGCTATCGGCGGCCAGAACCCTTATCGGGGCGGGTAAGTCCGTGGTGGTGCTGGAGGGCGCGGATCGTATCGGCGGGCGCGCTTATACGGAAAGCACGACATTTGGCGTCCCCTTCGATCACGGCTGTTCCTGGGTCACGGGGCCGGCCGACCTGGCCTATGTCAAAATGGCGCGGGAGTGGGGCTATGATCTTCACAATCATAGGAATGCCGGTGAAGCGTTATACGTCGGTGACCGCCTGGCCAATCAATCAGAACGGGGCGAATACAACACGGCCTGGACGCGGATTAACGCGGCCCTCACCGAGGCCGGTCGAAGGGGGGACGACGTGGCTGCCGCCGAAGTGGTTCCCACAGATTTGGCGTTTGCCAGCATCCCGCGAACCTGGACGGGACCCATGGACTGGGCGGTCGACTTCAAGGATCTCTCGACCAAGGATTGGTGGGAATATGGCGACATCGACATCAACTTTATGATCAAGGAGGGTTATGGTGCCCTGGTCGCCCAGATGGGGACCGGCCTTCCTGTCCAGCTCAACACACCGGCCACGACCGTCGATTGGAGCGGCTCAGGCGTTTCCGTGACGACACCCGCAGGCACCCTTCGCGCCAAGGCCTGCATCGTCACCGTGTCGACCGGCGTGCTGAACAATCAGTCGATCAAATTCACACCGACTCTGCCCACCGCCAAACAAGAGGCCATTGCCAATTTGCCCATGGGGCTGCTCAATAAGATTACCCTGCAGTTTGATGGAGAACGCTTTGGCTTTGCACCAAACAAGTGGCTGTCTTATTGGGTGCCCAATGATATGCCTGCCAAGGCGTGCTATTTCCTGACCTTCCCCTTTGGCTTTGACATCATGATCGGGTTCATCGGCGGCGACTTCGGCTGGGAACTTTCAGCAGCCGGTGAGGAGGCTGCCGTTGATTTTGCCCTGGAGGAGGTGGTCAAGCTGGTTGGTAGCAAGGCCCGCAACCACTTTGTCAAAGGTCACTTAACCGGTTGGGCGAGCAATCCCTGGACACAAGGCGCTTATGCCGCGGCGAGGCCGGGGCACTATCAGGCCCGCATTGATTTGGGACAGCCTGAGGGCGATCGCCTCTATTTCGCTGGTGAAGCAGTTGCCATCCCTTATGTCCAACTCTGTGGCGGCGCCTACATGAGCGGCCAAAAAGTGGCAAACGACGTTCTTGCGGTAATTTGACGCTTATCGCGTTATGAGGCATTTCAGCAATCCGGCGCCCGCGAAACCGATCCATGCAAACGCTTCCGAGTCAAGCGGGCTTGCGCAAAAGATGTAATCTGCTATAACGCCCCCAATTGCGACGCAGTGTGCGTTGCCCCATCGGAGATTTTTTAATGATACCGCGATTCATAAACACCGTCTGAATCACGGCCGCACAAGCAGCGATGTTTGGTCCGGCCGGGACGTT
>JBCCHN010000145.1:0-13095 GCA_039028695.1 Pseudomonadota bacterium | reverse complement strand
GCTGGCGTGAGCTATGCGACCGGTCCTTGGTCGGTTGGTATCGATGGCTTCCTCAGTGAAACCGACGGTACGGGTGCCGACGATCAGAATTTGACGTCTGCGCAGATCGGTGTCGGTTATCAAGTCGGCCCGGGCATCAGCACCAGCGCGTCGATCTTGTATACTGAATGGGAAACATCCAGTGGCTTCAAGACCGATGGTTATGCCGGTATCGTTGCGATGAGCATCAGCTTCTAAGCATCGTTACCCTCCGAAAGTTTTTCGGACTGAAAAGGGGCGGGATTTCCCGCCCCTTTTTGCATGTGCCTTTTTTAATAGTTGCTGCCGTGTCGTGTCGCGGGGCTGAAACAGCCTTCCCATGCCCACGAGCACCGGAGCGGTCAAAAAAAGGTAAAGAGGAACGGATCACCAGCCATGCGGCGCGGCGACCCCCGTCAGCTGCCGCGCTCTTGAGAGAAACCCTTTGAGCTGCTCCGCTCCGACCAACCTTTTCCGAGCGCGGCGGCTTCCACCCAATACGGCTTCTGCGCTTGGTTCATCACTCTCCTTACCGATGATAAAATCCATACCGAGTCATTTAGTCCATTCCGTTGGCCCTTTTTTCCAAGATTGGATCACCTTGCACGGCGAAGATTTCATTCCTGGAAAAGCTCAATAACCTCCAAGCAAAACGGGAAGGGCAAAAATTCCAATTGCAAGCTTTTCAAAGCAAAGATAACTCTTACCTATTGAATATCCGATCCAACAGACATCGGGTTCACCTCCATAAACAGAGGTGTGATCCCCTTGAAACCTTTTTCCCCACAGGCGGGAGTTACATGACCTCACAGACATCTCAGAGCACTGACGCAAGCCCACAGCTTCCCAGATTGCCCAACTGGCGAGCGGGCGTGGCCGGGGAAAACATTTTTTCGCCTGAAGAATGCGCCAAAATTATCGACCTTTGCGGGGAGATGAAGCCTGGCCACGTTACCGGCGTGCAGCAGGACCAAGATCATCGAAAATGTCAGGTCGATTGGCTTGGCATCGATAAGCCGGAACATCAGTGGATCTTTCAACGGGCCATGGACGTGGTGAAACAGGTGAACGCCACCACCTATCGTATGGACCTGGTAGGCTTTACCGAGCGGCTGCAGGTCACGCGCTACGACGAGGGCCATTTCCAAGACTGGCACATGGACTTTGGACCCGGGCGCTTTAGCATTCGCAAACTGACCTTCACCATTCAGCTCAGTGACCAGCAGGATTACGAGGGCGGTGAATTAGAGATTCTGGCGAACCCGGACCCCTTTGCTTTTCCAAAGAGCCAAGGGGCGATGATCCTCTTTCCAACCTATGTGGTGCATCGGGTAAAGCCGGTGATCCGGGGAACGCGCTTTTCGTTGGTGGGCTGGATCGGCGGGCCACACATTCGTTGATTCTTTTTTAGGCCCCGTGCCCTAGACGGTCACGCCGTGGGCCTTTTGGAGGAGACCGTGCACCCCTTGGACCCAATGATTGTCAGCGCCAATTTGGAGACGGTGCACACCAAGATCGCCGTGGCGGCAAAGGAAGCACAGCGGCCAGCCGACTCCGTTGAATTGGTGGCGGTCAGTAAGACGCAGCCCGCCCAAGCCGTTGAGGCGGCACTTCAAAGCGGTCAGCTGGTCTTTGGAGAAAATCGGGTTCAAGAAGCCCAGGAGAAATTCCCCGCCCTCAAGCAACATCACCGTTCCCTACGCGTCCACCTTATCGGGCCCTTGCAAACCAACAAAGCCCGACAAGCGGTCGAACTATTCGACGTGATCGAAAGCTTGGACCGGCCGAAATTGGCGCGGGTCCTGGCCAAGGAAATGGAGCACTGCCAAAAGCGGCCTGACTGCCTGATCCAGGTGAACACCGGCGAGGAGCCGCAAAAGGCCGGTGTCGTACCGGCAGATCTACCCGCTCTGCTCACCTTGGCTCGGCAGGAGCTGAGCCTTCCCGTCGTGGGACTGATGTGCATCCCGCCTCAAGACGAGCCGCCGGCCCTGCACTTTGCCCTCTTGGTGAAACTCGCCAAGCAACATGACCTGAAGGCTTTGTCCATGGGCATGAGCTCGGACTACGAAACTGCGATCCGCTTCGGCGCTACCTCAGTTCGTGTGGGCACGGGCGTTTTTGGGCCGCGACAGGTCAAACCATAATCGCGGCCCAAGCGCCAAGCCTTCAACCCGGTCGATCAGGCGCTGCGATAGAGCTTGGTCATCACGTATTCACGGTGTTTCAAAGCTTCGGCAGCCGTTATGCGACCGTTGCAGGTCCGGAGCGTGATATCGATGAGCGCATCGCCGGCCTGATCCAAATCCATCTCGCCGCGCAAAATACCGGAGCAGTCCAGGTCTACATGTTCGCCCATCTCACGCACGGTCTTTGGATTCGCAGTCAACTTGACCACCGGCTCGATGGGATTGCCGATAATATTACCCTGGCCCGTCGGGAAAAGATGCACCACAAAGCCAGCCGCCGCCTGCAAGGTCACGCATTCGGCCGCCGCCGATGAGGTGTCCATGAAATAGAGCCCGGGCCCCTTTTCCGGCGCCTCGGCCGGCGTCAGGACATCGATAAAGCGGGCCTTTTTGCCAATCTTTTGCAAGTTGCCAAAGGCCTTTTCTTCAATCGTCGTCAGGCCGCCCGCAATGTTGCCCGCGGTGGGCTGGCTTTCCGACAGATCCGAAGTTTTGTGGGGTTCAATGACCTCGTCCATGTAAGCCTGCCAGGTTCGCATGAACTTTTCACCAACCTCAGGCGATGCCGCACGCTCGGCGCAAACCTTTTCCGCGCCGGTTAGCTCGGATGTTTCACCAAAACAGGTATAGGCGCCAACCTCGTCCATCTTATCGATGAGGTTCCCCACCGTTGGACAAGAGGCCAAGCCCGAAGTGGTGTCCGACTCGCCGCATTTCGTGGAAATCCAAAGCTCGGAGACATCGCAGGGCTCGCGCTGTAACTCGGTGGCCCACTGCACGAACTCCTTGGCCTTGCGCGAAGCATCGGCCACGGTTTTGATTTCGCCATGACCCTCGATGGCGAAGCCCTCGACCGGTTTTCCCGTCGCGCGAATGCCGTCAACCACCCGGCCCGTCCATTTGGGCTCGATACCAATGACGATCACCGCCGCCACATTGGGATTGCAGCCCGTACCGATCAGGGTGCGAAAGTGCAGCTCTAGATCCTCGCCGAACTGAAGGCGGCCATAGTGATGGGGAAGGGCCATGCAACCGTCGATATTGTTGGCAACCTTCTCGCTGGCCGCGTTCGATAAATCATCCAACGGCAGGATCACGACATGATTGCGGATGCCAACTCGGCCATTGTCCCGGCGATACCCAAAAAAACTTTTCGTCGACATGCCGCTTACCACTTCTTTGTCTTGATATTGTGAACATGGGCATGGCCACCCGTCGCGATATCGTCGACCGCCTTGCCGATATCGTGCCCGTACTTAATGATGGTGTCGCCGGCCTTGATCTCGTCCAAGGCAATCTTGTGGCCCAAGGGAATGTCCGACATGGCAACGACCTTAATGCGGCTGTTGTTTTCCATGACCCAGCCGTCCAGTTCCATATCGCCCTGAACCCCTTCCACGACGATCACCCCGACCGTATCGGCCTGATCGTGAACAATAAAATGGGGAATACTCACTCACTCTCTCCTTTTCCACATCTTCGAATTTGATCACCGGCCCAAACTTGGAACAAGCCCTTAAGCGGGGCTTCCCTCGGGTCGGAGAATGATTTTTGAGGAAGCGGTGCGGCCGGCCAGCAGATCTTCAAAGGCCACTCCCCCCTCGGCAAGGTCGCGTTGCTCATGCCAGTCCAACGGCCCCAAGGCACCGGCATTCATCGCTGCCACGGTCGCCCGGAAATCTTCCATCGTGTAAGTGTAGGTTCCGATGAATGTGACCTCCTGCAGGGTCATCTTGCGCACATCCATGCCGTCTTCGCCGTCGGAAAGCCCCACGTGTATGATGACGCCGCCCGGCTGAATCGCCGCCGTGGCACCTCGACGGGTTGCTTTCGCGCCAACGCAGTCGATCACCACCTCTACCGTGTTTTCCCCAAGCGCATCCGGCTCAGTCGGGTCAACCACCCGGCAGATATCAGCTTTTTTAACCGTACGGCGGCGCAGTTCATTGGTCTCGGCCAAGGTGATCTGTCGACAGCCTTGGGCACGCAGGCAAAGAGCCGCCGAAAAGCCCACCGCGCCGCCGCCAAATACCAAGGCATGAACCTCGGCCAAGGGACGGGGCGCCGTCGACGCAGCCTTGGTCACGGCGTGCCAGGCTGTTGCCATGGGCTCGGCCAGGGCCGCTGTGGTCTGGTTCATGCCGTCCGGCACCAGAACCAGGTTTCGTTCCGGGATGGAAACCAATTGGGCAAAGGCCCCCTGGCGCGGCGCCATGGAAATGATTTCACGGCTGGCGCAAAGGTTGCCCCGCCCGGCAAGGCAGGCAACGCAAGCGTTACAGGATACCAGGGGGTTGATGACCACGGCCGCTCCTTTGTGCCGGCCCGATAGAGCAATGCCGGCCGCCTCATGCCCCAGGATCAAGGGGGCCGGTCGCCGCGCATCATGCCCCAAGTAGGCGTGCATATCCGAGCCACAAATGCCCACCGCGGAAACCCGAACCAATATCTCGTCGCCCTGACAATGGGGGTCGGGTATGTCACGGTATTCGACCGTTCGCGGTGCGGTATAGACAAGCGCTTTCATAGGGCCTCACTTCGCCGTAAATCCACCGTCGACATATAGGACCTGGCCGGTAACATAGCGCGAGGCCTCGGACGCGAAAAAGACCGCCGGGCCAACCAGATCCGCCAATTCACCGTTGCGGCCCACGCAGGTCTGTGCCGCCAAGCGAGCTACGGCCGCAGGGTCTTCGTAAACCGGACCGGTAAGCGGCGTCGGAAAAAATCCGGGAGCGATCGCATTGCAAAGAATACCATCGCGGGACCAAGCCTCGGCCATCGCACGAGTGAGCTGAGTGACGCCCCCCTTGGAGGCACCATAGGAAATACCGTTGGTAAAGGCGCGTTGAGATTGGAGGGACGCGATATTAATGATCCGACCCCAAGCCTTGGCCTGCATGGCCGGCACAAAAGCCTGGGCCAGGAAAAAGGGTGTCGACAAATTCAGATCCAGGACACGGCGCCATTCGTCAACGGTAATCTCGTCGGCGGGCCGGCGCGCATTGACACCTGCCGCATTGATCAAGATGTCGGGCATGCCAAAGAGAGCGCCCACCTGTTGAGCGACATCCGCCGCACTTGCTGGGCTTCCGAGGTCTGCGGCTAAAATATCCACTTTCAAGCCGCGGTCCCGCGACTTTTCCTGCCAAGTTTCGAGAGCATCACTGCGCCTTGCAACACCAACGACACTTGCTCCGGCCACAGCCAAACCGCTGGCCAAGGCCTGGCCAATGCCAGAACTTGCTCCCGTGATACAAGCACGCTTTCCGGTTAGATCAAACAAATCCCAATTCCGTGACATATCAGCCCCTGAAGTATCACCTCAGGCCAAAGCCTGTCGGGCTTCCTTATCCCGTTGCCGACAGATTAAATTGCTCCTCGGGGAACCATTTTTCCAGTCGAATATCAGCGGTTTTGGCATGGCCTTCCATACCTTCCAGGCGCGAGATGCGCGCTGTCACCTGAGCAATATCCCGATTGGCCTCGCGGGTCATGCGTTGCCAGGTTACCGTTTTCATGAACTTCCCAACCGACAAGCCTCCTGTATAGTGAGCCGCCCTCTTGGTGGGCAAAATATGATTGGGGCCGGAGGCTTTATCCCCAAAGGCAACGGTTGTTTCCTCGCCAAGAAACAGCGAGCCATAGTTGGACAGGTTCTGCAGCCACCAATCCAAGTCGGCGCAATGCACCTCGAGATGCTCGGAGGCATAGTCGTCAGACACAACAACCGCCTCGTCAACGGCGTCGACAAGGATCACCTCCCCATAGTCCCGCCAGGCCGCCTCGGCGTTCACCCGGTTGGTTTCAGGCAACTCATCGATGAATTTGGGGACCAGCTCCATGACCTCTCGCGCCAAAGGCTCATCCAAGGACAACAGCCAAGCGGGGGAGTTGTAACCATGTTCGGCCTGTCCGACCAAATCCCAGGCGACAATTTCCGGATCAGCCGTGGAGTCGGCGATCACCATTACCTCCGTTGGGCCGGCGAACATATCGATGCCAACACGCCCGAAGAGAATACGCTTGGCTTCGGCGACAAACTGATTGCCCGGCCCTACCAGGATATTGGCCGGCTGACTGCCGAAGAGACCAAAGGCCATGGCCGCCACCCCTTGAACGCCGCCCAACGCCAGCACACGGTCGGCCCCGCAAAGACCCAGCGTATAGAGGATGGCCGGACTAGGCCCCTCGCCAGGCTTGGGCGGCGAGCAGGCCACGATATCTTTCACGCCGGCGACTTTGGCAGTGGTGACCGACATGATGGCCGAGGCCACATGGGCATAACGCCCCCCCGGCACATAGCATCCTGCGGCCGCCATAGGGATGTTTCGGTGCCCGGCGATAAGGCCAGGCGACAGCTCGACAGAGGTGTCGTGGGTGGCCGCCTTTTGCGCCTCGGCAAAGCGCCGCACCTGGTCGTAAGCAAAGGCAATGTCTTCCTTTAGTTGGGTCGGCACCTTATCTGCGGCCGCCGCCATATCCTCGGCGCTGACAACAATGTCTCCCGTCCACTTATCGAATTTCTCGGCGTACTCGCGCGCTTTTTCCTCACCGCCAGCCTCAATATCGTTGAGGATAGATTGAACAGTCTCGCGGACATCCTGTTCGCCAGTGGCTGATGTTTTTTCCGCTTTTTTTAGGTAACGCACCGACATGGATCCAATGCCTCTCGGAGTTAGTAAATATCAGGTAAGAAGACCAACGACAGCCCTGGGATATAGGCGATCATCAAGACGACAATCAGCATGCCGATGACATAGGGGCCTACACGCGACGCTATTCGTAAAACCGATTCGCCGGTTATGCCCGATATGACAAAAAGGTTCAGCCCCAATGGCGGCGTGATAAATCCGACACCCAGCGCGGTGACCATCATGATGCAAAATTGGATATCGTTCATCCCCGCCTCTTGTGCCAAGGGCAAGAGAATGGGCGAGAGAATCACGATATTGGGGGTCGTCTCCATGATACAACCGGCCAAAATCAGTATGCCGATGATCAAGAGAATGATCAGATATGGGTTTTCGGTAATCGACGTTACCGAATAGGCAAAGCCCTGAGGCACACCCAGCGCCGCCAAGGTTTGGGCCAAGGGCAGCGACATGGCGATGATGGGTAGGATCACGCCATTCACCTTGGCCGAGCCCAAGAGCATTTTGGGGAAATCGGCCAGTTTTAAGGTGCCTTGAAGCAAGCCAATGGTGATAGTCGTCGTCACCGCGACCGCGGCCGCCTCGGTCGGCGTAAAGATACCCGAATAGATCCCGCCGAGGATGATGATGGGAACCAAGAGCGCGTAGCGCCCGTCCCATACCGTGCGCCGCCAATGTTTAAAGCTGAAGCCAACCTTGTCGCCCTCGAAGTTATGGATGCGGTTCATGACGATATTGGTCACCATAATGGACACCATGATCATCACACCGGGTATGGCCGCCGCGAGAAACAGGGTAGATGCAGAAATGCCCAAAATCAGGCCCATGATGATATAGGCGATGGAGGGCGGAATGAGGATTCCAGTGCAAGCCCCCGAAGCAACGAGCGCGCAGGCATAGGGCCGGGGATAGCCCTTTTCCACCAGCTTGTGGATGGTCATACGGCCGACTGCGGCCGCCCCCGCTGCATCCGAACCTGAAATACAAGCGAAAAAGCCGCAGCCCAAAACGGTTGACGTGCCCAAGCCGGCCCGGAACCCGCCCGTGGTCGCATCGGCCACATCCAAGAGTTTGCCGGACAAGCCGGTGCGCACCAAAACATCGCCGGTTAGAATAAAGAGGGGAACGGCAATCAGCGCGAAGTGATCAATCCCGTCAAAGAGCGCCTCGCCCAGCAGGGAGATGGGCAAGACATCCGTTGCCACCAGCATCACAACCGATCCGATCCCCAGCGCGGCCCAAACGGGAACGGCCAGGGCGATCAAAGCGACCATGAAGATGACCGGGCCATAAAATTCCCAGCCGAGTTCGACGGTTTGTTCCTGTAGTGTTTGCCAAAGCATGACCGCCCCCCGTCAATCGAACATTTTCGCGCCTTCGAACACGGGCTTACCGCGCCGAAGGTCGTTGAAGTCCCGCCAAATGGATTGGCAGAGGCGATAGGTCATCAGAGTGAAGCCCAGGGGCACCGCCGCTAGGAACCAGGCCAAGCTGATGCGCAGGCCGTGGGTAACGGATCCGAACTTCATAGAAATCTGCAAGGATTCGATGGAGGTGTAGAGCGCCAGGATGGCCAAAGCCAACATGCAGAAGTCGCCGAATAGGTAAATCAGCGCCTTACCGCGGGTCCCCAGGTAATTCAAAATAACGTCGATGCGAATGTGCGCCCGATCCTTGACCGCCACCGAGGCGCCCACCCATGCCAGGTAAATAAAGGCATAACGGGCAATCTCCTCACCCCAGATCGAGGAGTAGGACAAGACAAAGCGCCGCACGACTTCGATCACGATCGTTGCCACGATCATGCCGTAGAAGCACAAAAGCATCCAACGCTCGGCGTTCTGGTCAAGCTTTTGCCAAAAGGACTGGCGATCACTCATGAGTTTCGCTCCCGCAAAGGCGCGCCTTATGCCGACGCATTGCAGCCTCGCAATTTTTTCGTTGGCCTCGGGGACCGCCGAACCCTTGGCGGGGTTCAGCGGTCGCGACAGGTAAAGTGACTAAGCGTCGTGGACGTAATAACGCCCAGGCGTGTTGGCCGCCTCATTGAGCTGGTCAAAAGCTTCCAGCGATCCGGCCAATTCCGTTTTGAAGCTATCCCACTCGGGACGCTGATGACCGCCGGCTTCAACCCACTGAGCCAGCTCGTCGGCGCTGGGTGAGTAAAACTGGACGCCGGCCTTGCTCATTTCCGCCTTGGCGTAGTTCCGCGCAGCCGGAACCTTGGAAAGGTTCTGATGGGCCGTGATTTCAGAGCCGAATTCGATCCCTTCCTGCACGTCCGCGGGCAGGCTATCGAACCATTCCGCATTGCAGGAATAAACCTGACTATCCGGTACGGCCTGCGAGAAGGTCACCCAGGACAAGATGTCCTTAAAGCCAAAGACAAAGAGAGCGCCAACGGCTGGATCAAGTGCGTCTGCAACCCCTTGTTTGATGGCTGAAGGCGTCTCACCCCACGCCACCGGCGTGGGATTGGCACCGATCATACGATAGTATTGCTGCAGCATTTTGGAGCCGGGCACCCGGAACTTGATGCCGGACAGATCCGCCGGCGTCTTGATGGGTCCGTCGCCGCCCTTGCGCAGGGCCACGACCCGCGGATCGATCACGACATACCAGAGCGGCTTGAAGCCCTTCTCTTGAACCTTAGCATGAACCGCCGTTTTCCAAGCCTCGGAGTTCACCAGGTTGACGAACTTCTGATTAGCGCCGCAGAAGTAGGGCAAATTGATGAGGTCCACCACCGGCGCGAAGGGTGCAAAGTTGGATAGCGAGTGCTGCGCGGCTTGAATGGTTCCGTTTTGAACCTTTTGTGCGAGAGCACCGCCAGCGCCCAACTGACCGCCCGGGGCCAGCTTGACATAGACTTTTCCATTGGTGGCGTTTTGGACGTTTTCCTTAAAGTCCAATTGCATAATTGGATAGCTGCGCGACGCACCCAGAATATAGGCCGTACCGACCGTCATGACATGCTCGGCCGCTTTCTGCCGCTCGTTTTCTTCCTTAGCCGTTTGTGCTGCTGCTTCACTGCTAAGCAGGCTACCGGCGGCCCCAGCCACCACGGCGGCCGTAAAGCCGTACTTGGCCGAAATTTCAAAAAAGCGCCGCCTCTCGAGCGATTTCGGGCCATCATTTTTGGTGTTAAACCTTGTCATTTCTTCCTCCCTCAATTCATGACCTGACTCAAATAACCTTCCGCTTAGCCCTAGGTACTTCACCCTGGATTTCTTAGTTTTAGGGTTTCGCCCGCCCGGGGTCTTTCAGCCAGTGCTCTTTAGCCTGACTCCGCTATCTGTGCTTTTTCCCGCTTGAGACATGCAGCGATAAAAAAAACATTCGCAACGAAAAGCGCCAAAAACTCACCCACATCCCCAAGGCCGGGGATCGTCGCAGCACCCTGCATCACGGCGATTTTCCCAATCACGATGTTTCCCACACAGATCAAGAAGAAGGCCAATGCCACGAGAAGGTAAGCCCGCCCTGGCTTTGCCGATTTATCTTTTTTGTCATTGGACATTGGCAACTCCTAAAATGTAAGCGCTTACATTTCTTGATTATGATTGTCGATTTTATGACGTGATGTCAAGTGAATATTTTCCGATAGTGAAAGAGAAGGCTTCACGAAAACCCATGACTTGGCTATATTTTTTGTCAGGATAGAGCCAGAACCTAACTATAAAGAGAATATTCTTGAGAAGTAAACGCTTACAAAAGGCGCGCGAAGGCAAAGCAACTTTGGAGGATGTCGCCCATCACGCGAGCGTTTCCACTGCAACGGTCTCGCGGTATCTCACCAATTCCGATCTGGTTCGTCCAGCCCGACGCGAGAAAATCGAATTGGCCATCGCCGAGTTGGGTTACATCCCTCATGGTGCCGCCCAAGCACTCGCCTCGCAACGCTCGCGGGCCATCGGCGCTATCGTTCCCACGCTGGACAATGCCATCTTCGCTACCGGCATCCATGCCTTTCAAAAGCGTCTTCAAAAAGCTGGATATACCTTGCTGATCGCAAGCTCAGACTATTCCTTGGAAGAAGAATTAGTGCAGGCCGAGACCCTGATTGCCCGTGGTGTGGACGGTATGATGTTAGTTGGGTCGGATCATGATGACCGGCTTTATGCCCGACTGGGCAAAATGAACCTGCCCTATGTGAACACCTGGGTTTTTGATAAATCCGTTCCTCATGCTTGTGTCGGCTTTGACAATCTGGCGGCGGCAAAACGCCAGGCCGATTACCTATTGGACATCGGCCACCAGCGCTTCGGGATCATTTCAGGAATTATCAAGGATAACGACCGGGCGCGGTTTAGGCTGCAAGGTGTGTTGACGGCTATTGAGGCAAGGGGCCTGCAACAGGACGATGTTATGATTTACGAATCGCACTACGATATTGCCCAAAGCCGGCAAATTACCCGTCGTCTCATTGCGACCGAGCCAAGGCCCACCGCTATTATTTGCGGTAATGACGTTTTAGCCTTTGGTGCTATTTTCGAGTGTCTCGCCAATAGGCTGGACGTGCCGGGCGATATGTCGATTGTCGGATTCGATGACTTGCCTTTTTCACAGCATATTGTCCCGGCCCTTACCACCGTCCATGTGCCGTCACGGGAAATGGGCCAGCACGCCGCGGACTACCTCTTAGCCCGTTTGCAAAAGGGACAAATACCCGATCACACCGAGATAGAAACAAACTTAATTGTCCGAGACTCGGCAGCGCGTCCAAGAAATGGCTGACAAGATCCGCGCCTGTCAGTTACACGCCGTCCATGGGCCGTTCGACGTTCCTTGTTTTAGCCTCTCAAGTAAATCTAAAATGGCTTATCCGGTCGAAAGCGTTGCTGTCCCGCGAGCGTCGGCGCAACTAGGGCCTTAGACGGAGAATCATGTCCAAACAGGCTCAAGAGAATCATCCGGATCTTGACTCGATACGCCAAGCGCAACACCGGTTGAGCGGGCGTTTGCGCGCGACGGCGATTGTCGGCTCACCCTCCCTAAGCGCCGTGATCGGGGCACCGGTTCATTTGAAATTGGAGCATCGGCAAATTACCGGCTCCTTTAAATATCGCGGCGCCAGCAATGCCATTCTATCTCTTTCGGACGCGGAAAGGACACGCGGGGTGGTAGGGGTCTCCACCGGAAACCATGGGCGCGGGCTCGCCCAGGCCGCCAAGGATGCGGGTGTCAGGTGCACCATCTGCATGTCCGACCTGGTGCCGGAAAACAAAGTCCGTGCCATTCGGGACTTGGGCGCCGAGGTGCGGATCGTGGGCAAGTCCCAAGACGACGCCCAAGTCGAGGTGGATCGCTTAGTTTCCGAGGACGGCATGGTCATGTTGCCGCCATTTGACCACCCCCACATCATCGCCGGCCAAGGCACCTTGGGCTTGGAGTTCTTGGAGGCCCTGCCGGATCTGGAAAGCCTTTTGGTTCCGGTATCGGGCGGCGGGTTGATTGCCGGCATCGCCGTCGCGGTCAAGGCCGTCAAAGCGTCCCTGCGCATCATAGGGGTTTCCATGGCGCGTGGCGCGGCCATGTACGAAAGCCAGCACGCCGGCAAACCGGTCATGGTATCCGAACTGCCGACCCTGGCCGATGCTTTGGGCGGCGGTATCGGCCTGGATAACCGCCACACCTTCGCCTTGGTGCGCGATCTTGTGGACGAGTTGCTTTTGGTGGATGAGGCGGAGATCGCCAAAGCCATCCACCATGCCTATTGGGTGGAACAAGAAATCGTCGAAGGCGCGGGCGCCGTCGGCATCGCCGCCCTTTTGGCCGGAAAAGTCCGGGCTCAGGGACCAATGGCCGTGCTGCTCAGCGGCGGCAACATCGATATGAAGCTGCACCACCGGCTCATTTCCGGCGAGACGATGGTGCCTGCCGAATCTTAGATTCGGAGTCCGAATTAGCTATCGAACCAATGATTATCCGGGTCGCCTGGGTAAACTCCCAGATGGCGCCCATGGGATTGATAGCCCATGACGCGCCGCACGTGCTCGGGCAAACGATCAGCGGCCTCCTTTGAGACGGAAAGGTATTGATTTTCCTCCTGGCGCAGCCAGCCGAGACAATAGGTATTGATCAGACCCAGTCTGGGCGTCTGGGCGCGATTTGCACCACCCCCGTGCAGAGCGGATCCCAGATAATAGAAAACCGATCCCTTTGGCATCACCGCCTGGTAGATGGGCATGTCGTTGCCGTCTGAGTCCCCATGGGCCTCGTGTCCCTTGGGC
>JBCCHN010000144.1:0-13280 GCA_039028695.1 Pseudomonadota bacterium | reverse complement strand
TTCCTCGTCCCGCTCGATGAACTCCTTGATGGGTTCGGTGACGATATAGGTGTGCTCCATGTTGGTGATGGGCACATCGCAGCCCAGCATTTGGGCCACTTGGCGGGCGTAGCAGCCGGCCGCGTTGACGACGTGCTCGCAGGTCACGTTGCCCTGCTCGGTGATAACCTCGAACTCGCCGCTGGGCAGCTTTTTAATATCCAGAACGCGGTTGTGGCGAACGATCTCGGCGCCCATGTCGCGGGCGCCCTTGGCCAGGGCGTTGCAGCAACCGGCCGGATCCACGTGGCCGTCGTCGTAGGTCCAAGCGCCGGCGATAACCCCTTCGGTGGTGACGAAGGGATTGACCTTCTTGATCTCGTCCGGGCCGATGATCTCCATTCCAAAGCCGATCAACTTGGAAACCCCTTCCACGTGCTTGAACCACTCGACCTCTTCCGGTTTGGTGGCAAAGCGGATGCCGCCGCAGCCGTGCCAGCTCACGTATTGGCCGGTCATGGCTTCCAGCTTGGGATAGAGAGTGTTCCCATAATGGTGGATCTTCGCCATGTTATAGTCGGCGATAAAACTGGGGCATTGGCCGGCCGCATGCCAGGTGGAACCCGAGGTAAGCTCGCCCTTTTCGATCAGCAGAGAATCGGTCCAACCTTCCTCGGCCAAATGGTAGAGCAATCCAGCGCCCATCATGCCGCCGCCGACAATCACTACACGTGCCTGAGACTTCATCGAGATATCCTCACTGCTTTACGAGAAAGTGTATAAATAGTTTGACTGGTCTTGCGGGGCTTGAATTGCGGTAGCCCGGTCCAGAAACGGGCATAACGTCAATTAAGCCAAGGGCGCCAGTGCATTTGGCGCCGATTTTCAAAGCAAGCATGGCAACAAAGTTATCCTCAAGGAACGATATTTTTACCTGACGCGCCATAACCTTTTTTTCTGGCAGAGCCGCAGACTAAAGGGGCCAGAAAATCATGATCAAAGGCAAGGAGACCGCGATAACAATGATTTCGAGCGGCAGACCCATGCGCCAGTAGTCGCCGAAGCGATAGCCGCCTGGCCCCAAAATGAGCGCGTTGTTTTGATGGCCGATGGGGGTCAGGAAGGCGCAGGACGCTGCAACGGCCACCGCCATGAGGAAGGGATCGCTGCTGACTCCCAAACGTTCGGCGATGGTCACCCCGATGGGGGCCATAACCACAGCCGTGGCGGCGTTGTTGAGCACGTCCGATAGGGTCATGGTCACAATCATGATCAATGCCAGCACTACCGCGGCGGAAAAGCCGTCAGTCAAAGCCAGGATCGCGCCGGCAATCACATCGGTGGCGCCCGAGGTCTCGAGCGCGCCGCCCACGGGTATAAGAGCCCCCAGCAAGACGATGACAGGCCAATCGATGCCATCGTAAAGCTCTCGAGGCGCAATCAAGCCGGACACCACGGCACCAGCGACCGCCAAGCCTAGGGAGATTTGAATGGGCAGAATCCCAAAGGTGGTCGCCAGTATGGCCGCCGCGAATATCCCGATCAGGATTCGAGCCTGTCGCCTCTTTCCAAAAGTGATTTGTCGTTCGGCAAGCGGCAAGCAGCCGGTGGCGGAAACCGCATCGGGCAGACCCTCGGCCGCACCATGCAACAAAAGCACATCGCCAATGCGCAGGCGGAAAGATTTCAAGCGGCCGCGAAAGGGCGTGCCCTGCCGCGAGACGGCCAGGAGGGAAACGCCTCGGTTGGCGAACAAGCGGATGGATCCCACGGTGCGCCCTTCCAGGCGGGACCCCGGTGCGATCACCACCTCAGCCAAGGTTTTGTCCTTGGCCTCCGCGGCTGATGCGGGGCGAGCATTGGACTCGCTCAGCTCCAAGCCCAGGCGCGTGATAAACTTATCCATGTCATCGGGCCCAGCCTCAATCTTCAGCACATCGCCCGCAGCCAGCTCCTTATGCCAAGATCCGCCCGGAAAGCGCCGCTCGCCGCGGATCAGGTCGACCACCACCGCGTCGATGTCCTCGGTCAGCTGGTCGATTTCCCTGAGGGTTTTTACAATGTGCTCCGAATCCTTGGGAACCCGTAACTCGGTGACATAGTTTTCGATGTCGAAGCGGTCGGAGGTACCCGATGCACCTTGGTCGCGCACGGGAACCAGTCGCCAGCCGATGAAAGCGATAAAGAGGACGCCAACAACAGCGGTGCCAAGCCCGACGGGGGTGAAGTCGAACAAGCCGAAGGGCTCGCCGCTGACCTCAGCGCGATAGGTAGCGATGATAATATTGGGCGGCGTGCCGATCATGGTGATCAGGCCGCCTAGAATGGCGCCGAAGGACAAAGGCATGAGTAAAAGGGCAATAGCTCGTTTTGTCGCGGAAGCACTTTCAATGGCAGTGGGCATCAAAAGCCCGAGGGTCCCCACATTGTTCATAAAGGTGGACATCAGCCCGCCCAACCCGGACAACGCGCCCACATGCAAGGTGGTATTTCGCGTCGCCGGTTTGATTAGGCGCGCCAGGGAATCCGTGGCGCCTGAAGCGCTCAGGGCTTGACTAAGGATCAGCACCGCGGCCACCGTGACGGTCGCGGGGTGTCCAAAGCCCAAAAAGGCTTCCTTGGCCGGCACCAATCCCGCCAGCACACAGGCCATCAGGGCACAAAAGGCCACGATGTCATAGCGGAACCGGCCCCAGGCCAATAAGGCGAAAAGGCTTGCCAAGATGGCGAAAAGAACGATCTGAGGTGTTGTCAAGTCTATCGCGAATGCTCCCGATGGCTAGAACATGGATGAAAGGTTCGTTTTTGGTGAGCCAACGCGCTGACCCTTTCAACCGGACCGAACCTTGCTCTATTATCCGAGGCTTATTATTCCGGTTAGGGCGTCGATTTAAAAGAAAAGACTGCTGCAAGGAACAAGCCGGTAATCCTGCTGTGTTTATTCACAAGCGTGAACACGCCGGATCGAGCCACTTTGGATTTAACACATTGCTCTTAATGGTGCCGTGAACGAGATTGTCGCTATTTTGCTTCCCCTGGCGGTCCTCTTGGCCATCGTCAGCTTTTTGCCGCCGATCGCCGAGCGCTTGAAGCTTCCTTATAACGTCTTGCTTGCCCTTTTAGGCATGGGGCTGGGCGTCACCAGTCTGTTTCTCACCGATGCGGATCGGTTCGGTCCCTTGGGCGATGTGGTGACCACGCTGAGCCAGCTGAATGTCACCGCGGATACTTTTTTGTTTATATTTCTGCCCACCTTGCTTTTCGCCGGGTCCCTTGCCATGGACGTGCGGCGCTTGTTCGAGGAGTTTGCTCCCATCCTCCTCTTGGCGGTGGTGGCGGTGGTGGTCTGTACCCTATCGGTGGGCTATTCCCTGCATTGGATTTTCGACCGACCCTTGCTTGCTTGTTTGTTGCTGGGCGCCGTCGTCGCGGCCACCGACCCCACGGCTGTTGTGGCGATCTTTCGAGATTTGGGCGCGCCCAAAAAACTGTCGGCCTTGGTGGAGGGCGAGAGCCTCTTCAACGACGCGGCAGCGATTGCCCTCTTCACTTTTATCGTGGCCGTTCTGGCGGGCGACCAGCAGCCGGATCTTATTTCTGGAGTGGAAGCCTTTGCTGCCGGCCTCTTGGGCGGAATCGCGGTGGGCTTTGCCCTGGCTTGGCTGACCAGCCGAGCCTTGCGTTTGTTGCGCGGCTTTCCCATGGCCGAGATCACCTTGACCCTGGCGCTGGCTTATTTGTCTTACATCCTGGCGGAACTCTATTTTGGAGTTTCCGGCGTGGTGGCGGTCGTGACCGCAGGGTTGGTGATGGGTTCGGCCGGACGCAATAACATCCCACCTGAATCCTGGGATGACCTGATCCAGATCTGGGAGCAACTGGATTTCTGGGCCGCTTCGATGATTTTTATCTTTGCGGCCATGATGATCCCGCAGTTGGTCTACCAACCCGGTTGGGCCGATTTGGCCATGCTTTTGGTCTTGGTGATTGCTGCCACCGCCGGTCGGGCGCTGGTTGTCTATTTGCTGTTACCCAGCCTCAGCCTGATGGGTCTGGCCGGAAAAGTCAGCCAAGCCCACAAGATCGTCATTCTGTGGGGTGGCCTCCGGGGGGCCGTTACCTTGGCTTTGGCCCTCGCGGTGATTGAAAACCCCGATGTACCGGTGGAGATGGAACACTTTATCGCTACTTTGGCTACGGGCTTCGTCCTTTTCACCCTGTTCATCAACGGGCCAACCTTGCGTCCTCTCCTGCGTTTGCTGGGGTTGGATAAGCTAAGCCCGGCAGAGGTGGCCTTGCGGGACCGGGTGATGGCGTTATCCCGCTTTACGGTCCACCAACAGGTGGAGGTGATCGCCCGCGATTATGGCATCGAAGCCGAGCTGATTGAGCGCGTGCCCGGACCGGACCGAGGCCACGAGGAAGTCGATGAGGAAGCCGAGGAGATGGTGCTCAGCGATGACGACCGCCTCCAGATCGGCCTAGTGACCTTGACGAACCGGGAAGAGGAACTATACCGCCGGCATGTGTCCCAGCGCACCATCTCGCGGCGCTACGCGGCGATAGGCATTGCGGAGTCCGGCCGCCTCTTGGATGGCATTAAGACTGGGGGGCTGGGCGGCTATGCTGCGGCGGCAAAACGAGGCGCGGGCTTAAGCTTGCCCTTTCGGGCTGCCCTTTGGATCCATCGCAATTTTGGCTGGTCCTTGCCCTTGTCCATGCAGCTTGCAGGGCGGTTCGAAGGCTTGCTGGCACGTCAGGTGGTGTTGCGTGAGCTCCGTCTGTTCAATCGCCGATCCGTGGCGCCGGTGCTGGGCAAAACCATCGGCAGCAAGCTGCAGAGTATTTTGACGACCCGGTTGGAAGCGGATCGCCGTGCCTTGCGGGCCTTGGATGTGCAATACCCCAGCTATTCCGAGACCCTCAAGATTAGGTATCTGGGCCGCTCGGCTCTGCGGCTGGAGGAGGCGGAATACCAGCTTAAGCGAGATGAAGCCATGATCAGCCAAGAGGTATTTGGGGATCTGATGCGGGACTTGCGTTTGCGTCGCCATCTGTTTGATCGGCGCCCGCCCTTGGACCTGGGCATGAAACTGACGGAAATGATCCGCCAAGTGCCTTTGTTCGAAGCGTTGGGTCAGGATAAATTGACCGTATTGGCCCGTCGTCTGAAGCCGCGCCTTGCCATGCCCGGAGAAAAAATAATCGAGGAGGGAACATGGGGGCATTCCATGTATTTCATTGCCTCGGGAAAGGTGACAGTTGAGTTGAAGCCAGCGGCAGTTACCCTGGAAGAAGGGGATTTTTTTGGAGAAATGGCCTTGTTGCATCATCGACCGCGGATCGCCGATGTGATTTCTGACGGCTTTTGCCATCTTTTAGTCCTAGAGCGCGGCGATTTCAAAAGGCTTGCCAAATCCGTGCCGGAGCTTAGGAACAAGATCTGGATTGTTGCAGACGAAAGAGCTCACCCACCAGATCGCAAGTCGACGGAATAGTGGGTGCAAGGTCCCACTTTTCTTTTTAGTGCCGCCGATGCCTTTTGTAGAGCTATATCCAAAAAATGCCCTATTCCTGACAATTTTTGCTAAATTTCAATTTTTAGGCTGGTACCATAGTTTTCGTAGTTTTGGACGGGCGTGGGTCTGGCAACCTCTCAACTGGATTGTTATATCAAGAGCATCAGCACTTCTTTGATCGTGGCAAGATCGGTCGAACAGCCGGCGCCGGGATCGGAGCGTTTTTGTCAATCACAGGTCGACACAGCGCCGCTTTGGGAAAATGAGGATTGGAATCATGAGGCCGAAGCGGCGCGCTTTAGGACACTCGATGGGGCGTCGGGCTTTTTTAGGCCGGGCGGCGACGGGCATTTGCGCGGGCCTTGCCGGCGGTCTCATGCTGCCGACAGTGAGTTCAATGAGAGCGGCTTGGGCGGAGAGCATCAATTATTTCCGCATCGGGACCGGGGCGGCCTCGGGAACCTTTTTCCCCATTGGTGGCATCCTTGCCGATGCTATCAGCAATCCGCCCGGCAGCCATGCCTGTGCTCGCGGCGGCAACTGCGGCGTGCCAGGTTTGATCGCTGTGGCCCAATCCACTGCCGGTTCCGTGGCCAATGTGGAGGAAATCAACGCGGGCCTTTTAGAGTCGGGTCTCAGTCAAGCTGATGTGGCCTATTGGGCCTATAAGGGAACTAAGATTTTTACTGATCAAGGGCCGCTTCAAAACCTCCGCACCATTGCCAATCTTTTTCCCCAGGCCTTTCATATCGTTGTCCGCCGCAGTGCTAGAATTCGCACAGTCACCGACTTGAAGGGAAAAAGGGTCTCCATCGATAAGCCCGGATCTGGAACCAACGTGGATGCCCGTCTAATTTTAAAGGCCTATGGTATTCTAGACGGCGATTTAGAGCTGTCCTTTGACCCGGCCGGCTTGGCTGCGGACAAGCTGAGGGACGGAGAATTAGATGCCTTTTTCCTGATTGCCGGCCCGCCCGCGAAGGCCATTGAAAGCCTGGCGGACGAGGGTATCGTCACATTGGTCCCTATCATCGGCCCGGAAGTGGAGGCCCTTAAAGAGGCTTATCCTTTTTTTGCAGAGATGGATATTCAATCCGGCACCTACTTTAATGTGCCCTATACCAAGACTATCTCGGTGGGAGCCCAGTGGCTGGTTTCCGCGTCTGTTCCAGATCAACTGGTTTTCGAGATCACCCGGGCGCTGTGGCACGAAAACGCACTTGCGCTGCTGGACACGGGCCATCCGCTCGGTGACATCATCGCAAAAGACAATGCCCTATTTGGTGTCGCCGAGCCGCCCCTTCACCCCGGTGCCGCGCGCTTCTATGAAGATAACGGCCTCACTTCCAAAGGTTGAGACCTTTCTCAGGCCTCCAGCCCAAAAGGATCGTCGATCGAATGGGAGGGTTGGGTGAACCATCTCGGCCCGTCCTCGGTCATGTAAAAGTGATCCTCAAGACGTATGCCGAATTCCCCATAGATGCAGATCATAGGTTCGTTGGAAAAACACATGCCCGGGGCCAAGGACATGCGATTCCCTTTCACTAAATAGCTCCATTCGTGTACGTCCAGCCCAATCCCGTGACCAGTACGGTGGGGTAGGCCGGGAACCTTGTAATCCGGCCCCAAACCGGCGGCCTCGATGACCCGGCGCGCGGCTTGGTCCACGGCCTCGCATGGTTCGCCCACTCGAGCCGCGGCAAAGGCGGCGGCTTGGGCCGCTTTTTCCGTGTTCCAAATTTCCCGTTGACGCTGCGTGGGGGTCCCGAAAACATAGGATCGGGTAATATCCGAAGTGTAGCCCTCAATGGGAGCGCCAGTATCAATGAGCACCATTTCGCCGGGCTTCAGGCGCTGGGTGTAGGGCACACCATGAGGATAGGCGGTCGCCTCACCGAAGAGCACAATACGAAAACCTGGCGGTTCGTCGGCCCCGAGTCTCATATGCGCGGCGGTGATGAAGTCCTGGACTTCCGCCGTGGTAATGCCTTCGTGCAGAATCCGCGCGGTGGCTTGGTGAACCTGCAAGGTGATTGTTTTGGCAGCCTGCATAAGAGCGATTTCGGCCGCCGATTTTATCATGCGGCAAGCGCCGGTGACCGAGGCGCCATTGACAAAGTCAAAGGAATTGCCGGCGCGCCGTAGTCCGTCGAAAATAAAAAAAGGCGTGGTCTCGTCGATCCCGACGGCGCCGGAGCGAAGGCCAGATTTTTGGATGACGGCGATCACCAGGGCGGTGGGATCCTCGTGCTCTTCCCAGGTCGCCAGTCCGCCGGCCATCTGCATCATTGCCCGGGTCTTTTCCGCCTCAAAGGCGGGGCACAGGTAGGTAAGCTCGCCCTCCGCGGTGAGAATGGCGCCATGCAGGCGCTCGCTGGCGTGCAGGCGCATGCCGGTGAAGTAATAAAGGCTGGTGGAGGCGTCCAGATAAAGCGCGCTCATCCCTTGCGAGCGCATCAGTGCTTGTGCCTTTTTCTGGCGGCCCTCGTATTCCTCCGTCGCGATGGGGTTAATATCGTTGCGCATGGCCGTCATCTTGGCCAGTTCAACCTCGACCGTGGAGCCGCCGACACCCATTGTCATGTTGCCTTTTCTCCTTGCTATTGTGCGTCGACCATTGAGGTTGCCCCAGTAGGTACGGCTTGAGACTTGCCGGAGATTGTTCTATGGCATCAGTCTTGTGTCCAACAAAAAGGGAGACCGGTCGGTGATTGGCAAGACCTTTGACTGGCTCGAAGGGGCAACCGACCCCTTCCCAGCGAACCAGCCAGGCAAACCCCCTGCCACCTTGTTGGGCTTCCTTGTTCACTATGCGCGGCCGTTCTGGCGCTTGATCCTTGCCAGTTCCCTTTTTGCCGCCGTTGTGGCGATTATCGAGGTTATGCTCTTTGCCTTTGTGGGCAACCTGGTGGATTGGCTGACGTCTGCCAACCGGGACTCCTTTTGGGTTGATTTTAAATGGCATCTGATCGGCATGTCGGTTTTGGTGCTGGTTGTCTTGCCAATCTTAAAGTTTTGCTACGAAGCCATCATTCACCAGGGTTTGCTCGGAAATTTTGCTATGCGCACCCGCTGGCAGGCGCACCGTTACCTGCTGCGCCAGAGCATTGGTTTTTTCCAGAATGACTTTGCGGGGCGGGTCGCCACCAAGATGATGCAAACCGCCCTTGGGGTGCGAGAAACCGTCATGAAGGTGACCGAGGTCTTTTTGTACGTGGCGGTTTATTTCACTTCGGCGGTGGTGCTCTTTGCCACCAGCGATCTGCGCTTGACCGCGCCCATGGTGCTATGGTTGCTGGGCTACCTGGTCACTCTTAGGTTCTTTGTGCCCAAGCTGCGGCGGTTATCCATGGAGCAAGCCGATGCCCGTTCGGTGGTAACGGGTCGGGTGGTGGACAGCTATACCAACATCGGTACCGTAAAAATGTTTGCCGATGCGGTGCACGAGGATGCCTATGCCCGCGAAGGCATGGACGTTTTTTTGGATAACGTTCATCGCCAGATGCGCCTGGTCACTCTATTGACCATGTCGTTGAATACGATCAATGCTCTGTTGCTGTTTTCCGTGGCTGGCCTTTCCATTTGGCTGTGGCAAATCAATGCGGTCACCGCGGGGGCTATGGCTTTTGCCATGGGCTTGGTTTTGCGCCTTCAAGGTATGTCGCAATGGATTCTCTGGGAGGTATCGGGTCTTTTTGAAAATATCGGCGTCGTGCAGGACGGCATTGAAACCATTTCGCGGGAACGCAGTGTTGTGGATGCGCCCGAGGCGCCTCCATTGAGCGTGACCCAAGGTGAAATCCGGTACGAGCAGATTCACTTCAATTACGGCAAGGAAAAAACCTACGGCCGCCAGGGCGATCCCGTGGGACCCGGCATCATCGACGGCTTGTCTCTGACGGTAAAACCGGGGGAAAAGATCGGCGTTGTCGGACGCTCCGGAGCGGGCAAGTCTACCTTGGTGAGCTTGCTGTTGCGCTTTTACGACTTGGAATCAGGGCGTATTCTGATCGACGGGCAGGACGTGGCGCGGGTCCAGCAGGATAGCTTGCGGTCCCAGATCGGCATGGTTACTCAAGATACCTCTCTGCTGCACCGTTCGGTTTTTGACAATATTCGCTATGGCAAGCCCGATGCCACGTTGAGCGACGTTAAAGCCGCCGCCGATCGGGCACACGCCACGCCCTTTATCGAGGCGCTTGAGGACCTGTTGGGGCGCCGTGGCCTTGAGGCCCATGTGGGCGAACGGGGAGTAAAGCTGTCCGGCGGTCAGCGCCAACGCATCGCTATCGCCCGAGTTTTGCTGAAGAATGCACCCATTCTGGTGCTGGACGAGGCCACCAGTGCCTTGGATTCCGAAGTTGAGGCGGCCATTCAAGAAAGCCTCTATACCTTGATGGAGGGCAAGACCGTGATCGCCATTGCTCACCGCTTGTCGACCATCGCGGCCATGGACCGCTTAATCATTATGGACCAGGGCCGCATTGTGGAGGAGGGGACCCACGAGTCTCTACTCTCCCAAGGCGGCCTTTATTCGGAGCTGTGGGCTCGCCAATCCGGCGGCTTTTTGGCGTGATAGGAGAGAAGTGGATATGGAAGATACGCCGACCTTAACATTGGAGCCCAATCCCGACTTGACGGTGGTCGAGGATCAAAAGCCCCGATGGAACCTGCCGGCCAATCGACGGCGAGGCTTTCGCAGCTTGGATAGCATCAGCCGCTATGCCTTGTCCTTGCGTGCGCCCGTTGTGCTGCCCCTTGTTGAGGCTTTTGATCCAGCGATCGCACGATTATCCTCCGTGCAAACCTTGATCGGGGCGGCCCCCTTTTGTGCCCTGGTGGTGGTCCAGGGACAAAAACTGCTTTTTGAAAGCTATGCGCGGGACATGGCCGCTGATCAGCGCCACAGCATCCAATCTATTAGCAAAATGCCCATGCACTTGATCATGGGTCGACTCATCGCGGCGGGCCAGGTCGATCTCGACAATCGGGTCAGGGACTACCTACCCGAGATCGGGTCGGGTTATGCGAGTGCGACGGTTCAGCAAGTGTTGGATATGGATGTCATAAATAACTTTAACGAGGATTACCAAGATAGCTACGCGCTGGGTAATAAGGCGCAGGACAGTTTGGGTTATAATCGAGAGGAAATTGCCATGGGTTGGCGTTTGCCGCCGCCCGGCGAGGCCGAATTTTCCGGACGGGATTTCTTGCTTTCCATCACCGCCACGGAGACAAAAAACCCAACCCGTGACATGCAATATCGCTCACCCAACACGGAGGTACTGGCCTGGATCGCCGAGCGGGTCAGCGGCCGATCCTTGCGTGAGCTCTTGATCGATGTGATCGAGGGAGCGGGCATCGAAGGGGTCTATCACATCTCTATGGACCGGAATGGAGTGCCGGTGATCGCCGGTGGAGCCTCACTGACAGCACGGGACCTAGCGCGCTATGGGCTTATCTTCGCGCGTGGCGGTCGCAGTGTTCAAGGCGCACTGTTGGGCGGTGGCCCCGCCTTTATCGAGCAGACCACCAATGGTCGAGGTACCGTGGTAGGCGACGGCTGCGTCGGCGTACACTACAGCAATCATTGCTATACGAACGGGCGCTGGATGGGGCATCCGGGCTTTGCCGGTCAATTCCTGATGACCGATCCCAAGACCCAAACGGCCATCGCATTTTTTAGTGTGCTCGAGACCAAAGATGGGGATCAAGAAGGCTATACAGCCGAGATTATCGCAATGGGTGAGGATATTTTGGGTACAATCGATAGCGCCGAGGGATCATAACAAAACCGGCCCCCAAAGGGGGGCCGGGTTCGCACCTTGGTGAATGATGAAAGCTTAGGATTTAAACCACCAGCGCTGGGTATTGCGGTTGCCATCGACGGGTGCGTCTCCAGCAATTTTTTCGGGGACACCGATATTGTTGCTTGTGCCCGCCAGCCAGCTTCGGAAGACGGGGCAGACAAAACCGCCCTCGTCCCGGATAAGGCTTTGCATCTCCACATACATATCTCGACGCTTGTCTTGGTCAATTTCGGCGCGAGCGGCGACCAAGAGCTCTTCGAATCGGTCGTTGTTCCAGTGTGTTTCATTCCAGGCCGAGTCCCGGGAGAAGGCGGTGGTCAGCATCAAGTCTTCTGTCGGCCGTCCGTACCAGAAGGACACACAGAAAGGTTTGACGTTCCAGACCTCGCTCCAATAGCCGTCTGTGGGCACCTGCTCCACGTTCATATTGATGCCGGCCTTGGCGGCTTGCTCTTTATAGAGCACAGCCGAATCGACCCCGCCATCATAGATATCGCCGGCCCAGATGGTGACATCCAAGCTGTCGAGCCCGGCTTGTTTTAGATGGAACTTGGCCTTGTCGGGATCGTATTCCCGCTGAGGCAACTCAGAAGCGTAGTAGCGTTGGGTCTTGGAAATGGGATGATCGTTACCCAAGTACCCATGTCCCCGTAATAGAGTTTGCAGCATTGCTTCCCGGTCGATGGCGTACTTTAGCGCCTGGCGCACATCCCGGTTGTCGTAGGGCGCCGTATCCATCAGCATGGGGAAAGTGTAGTGGCTGTTGCCGCCCACCTCATGAATGTCCACATTCTCTGAACTGGCAAAACGGTCCAGTGTGGCGATCTCAGGATCGTCCATGACGTCCACCTGGCCGGTTTGTAGAGCAGCCGCCCGCGCCGAGACATCGGACACATGCAAGGTCTCAACCTCATCGAAGTAAGGCAAACCCTCCTTAAAATAGTTAGGATTGCGCTTTGTTGCCGAGCGTACACCCGGTTCCCACTCGCTGAGGATAAAGGGGCCGGTGCCAATGCCTTTTTCCCAGTCCGCCTCGGTGGTTCCGGCGGGGGCGATAGAAAAGTTGGAACTCGCCATCACCACGGGGAAATCGGCGTTACCGGAACTAAGGGTGAAGATCACCCGATTCTTGCCGTCCGCCTTGATGTCCTCGACCGCCGCGATCAGGCCCTTGCCGATGGATTTGGAGTCTTCGCCCCGGTGCACATTGATTGAGTCGATAACATCTTGTGCTTCCAGGGTCTTTCCGTTGTGAAATTCCACCCCTTTGCGCAGATCAAATACCCACTCGGTGGCGCCGTCGTTGACTTCCCAGCTTTCGGCCAATTCGCCGACCACATCGCCATCTGCATTGTACTCAGTCAGGTTGCTGAGAAGCTGCCACTGTGTGTTGACCTGATGGGTGTCACCGCCGCCCAATACGCCGAAAAGGGTGTCTGCCGTGTTGCCGCCCCGAAGCGCCTGGCGCAGCTTGCCGCCTTTCTGGGGCGCGTTTGCCTTGACCTCCTTGGCGATTAAGCCGCTTGGAACCGCGGCGACCAATCCCATTGCCGTGGCCCGCTTGATGAAGTCCCGACGGGACAGGCGTCCCTCGACAAATTGCCGTTGAAGTTTTTCAAATTTGTGCATGTTGTGCCTCCCTTATTTTGCGGTCGGACCGCGTAGGTCGTGGCGTCTTGATGGACAGAACTGGGGACGATCTGACCCGTACAGATGTCGACCGCGACATGCCTTGGCGATCTCGGGGATATGGTTTTTCAGAATCCGAGAGCGGATCATTTGGAATGGGCTTCCCACCGTCAAGTTACCAAGCTGTCATGATCAGAAGAATGGCTGCAAAATTTTGACGATTATTCGTCATCTTTAGCGTATATTCGCCATTGTTATTTTTAGACCCGGTTCAAGACAGGGGGTAATGGTTCCGGTTTTGGCGGGCTCTTGACAGGAAGGTCGCAACGATGGGCAAAAACTC
>JBCCHN010000143.1:0-13287 GCA_039028695.1 Pseudomonadota bacterium | reverse complement strand
GGAGTCTTAGAACACTCGGGTATTAAGATTCCCTATTTCGCCTTTTTCGCCCACGACAGCGGCAAGCGGGTGAAGGAAGCGCCGCTGAACATGCTGGTCGCCATGGGCATCACGGCCTTCTTTTGCATCGCCATCGGCGTCTTTCCCGGCCCGCTTTATAGCCTGCTGCCCTTTGCCGTCGATTATCAGCCCTATACGGTGAGCCATGTGGTCTCCCAGCTTCAGCTCTTGATGTTTGCCATGCTGGCCTTTGCCATCTTGATCAAGAAAGGCTGGTACCCCGCAGAGATGCGCTCCACGGTTTTGAATACAGATTGGATTTATCGCAAGGCTTTACCGTGGCTCATCGACAAGGTCACAAAAGCAGTCTCGGCTACCCGTCGCCATGTTCTTGGCACTGTCCAGCGGCGCCTGGAGCGATTTATCGCTTCTGTCTTTAAGGTACACGGGCCCGTGGGCATCTTGGCGCGCACCTGGCCGACGGGCTCGACCGTCCTTTGGGTGGCAGTTTTGTTGGGCGCCACCCTGATCCTATATTACTTCTAGAAAAGCCGCTTTTTCGGCTGTCAGGTTTTTTGAAGGAGGGGTTTTGACCTCGGCCCGTTTCATCGGCAGCGAGATCTATCGGGGATCCAGCTATGGTGCCCGCCATCCCCTGGCCATCCCGCGGGTCTCGACCTGCATGGACCTTTGCCGTGCCTTGGGCTGGCTGCCGGATGACCTTTATTTGACATCCCCCATTGCCAGTCCCGCCCAACTATCCCGCTTTCATCATCCGGATTATATTTGGGCCGTTCGGGCGGCTGAAGCGGCGCAGAAGGCGCCAAAGGAAGTGCGCGAGCGCCATCATATCGGGCGTAACGGTAACCCAATTTATCCCGAGGTTTTCCGCCGGCCTGCTACCGCTTGCGGTGGTTCTCTCCTGGCGTCCGATCTCTTAAGCGATCCGAGCCAAGGAATTAAGATTGTTTTCAATCCGGCCGGTGGCACCCATCACGGCCGACCCGCGCGGGCCAGCGGTTTCTGCTATTTCAACGATCCGGTCCTCGCGATTCTGGATCTCCTGGACCGGGGCTGGGAGCGGGTGTTTTATCTGGACCTGGACGCTCATCACGGTGATGGGGTTCAAGCCGCCTTATCTCACGACCCCCGGGTTATGACTTTCTCCATTCATGAGGACGGTCGCTGGCCCATGACGGAAACCGGGGAGGGGACGAGCACTGATCGAGGCGGTGGACAAGCTCGGAACATCCCAGTGCCGGCCGGATTTAACGATAATGAAATGGATTTCATTGGTGAAGCGGCGGTTTTGCCTCTGATCCGTGATTTTTCCCCTGGTGTGGTGGTGATCCAGTGTGGCTGTGATGCCCTTATGGAAGATCCGCAGAGCCGTTTGGCCCTATCCAATCTGGCGCTTTGGAAAATGGTGGATCGCGTGAAGGGGCTTGGCTATCCGCTCCTTGTCCTGGGTGGCGGCGGCTACAATCCATGGGCCGTGGGTCGATGCTGGAGCGGCATATGGGGTGTGTTGACGGGGCAGAGGATGCCCGCGGTCTTGCCGCCGGCCGCCCAAAAGCTATTACGGGACTTGACGTGGCGGCACCGATTGGGGCGCAATCCGCCGGAGGAATGGATGACTACTTTGGCGGATCGACCGCGCCCCGGCGCGGTGCGGGACCACGTTAAGGCGGTGGTAGAGGCTGTCGTCTCCGGCAAATAGGAAGGGATTGGACTTGGGCAAAAAGCTTGTTGGCATTTGGGTTTGCCTCATCTTAACCCTGGTTATTAGGGCCCCGGCCGAGGCCCAGTCCAATCTGCTGGAATTCGACAAGGATAAGCTTTCAATTCACACGTCGTCCGGTGACACCCATGATTTTGACGTGGAACTGGCGATCACCGGCCAACAACATGCCCAAGGACTCATGTTTCGCAAGCGCATGGCCGGCGATGCCGGCATGCTCTTTATTTATCCCAATTTGTCCGAGCGCTCCATGTGGATGAAAAATACTCTCATCCCGCTGGACATGCTGTTTATGAATGGGGAGGGACAGATTTTACACATCGCTGAGAGAACGGTACCCGGTTCCCTCAAGGTCGTGTCTTCCAGATATCCGGTTCGCGCGGTGCTGGAGCTGAATGGCGGTACCGTCGCCAGGCTGGGGCTGGCCGTTGGCGACTATGTGGAACATGGGGCTTTTGCGGCAAAGGACTAATGTTGTTGCTTTGCCGCATCCCGAAGGTCGTGAGAAGTCCTTAGGCTTCCGGTTCCAAGGCGGCTTGGTCTTCTTTGACCTGCCAGCCTTCACCGGCGGCGACCAGGCAGCTCATACCATTGGGCGTCGTCACAATAATAGACCAAGTTGACCCATTGCCGGTGCTGAGAACTTCCACAAGGCCACCCGTATTGGTCACGCCAATCGCCACCGGGGCTTCCTTATATTTGTTGGAGAGCAACTTGATCACAGAATCGCGTTGATCACACTGGGGGGCGGCCGTCGCGGACGTGCTGATAAGGGCTAAAGCGGTCCCAAGGACAAGGGTCTTCCACATAAAAAATGCCTCTTGCAAGTTGTTCTCAAACCGAAAAAGTCGGCCTGATACTCAAGCCTCACACGGCGACCTGAAGATCCCATTAAGGCAATCTTAAATTTGTCTTAACGCTAACAAATCATGAGCGTACCCGCCGTGAGGCTGTCACCAACAAGGGTCACAATTTTCAAAGGTAAGAAGAAAATCTTGTAGAAACAGGTACTTATCGCCGTCGCGCCATGGTGAGTCCATCGCCCATGGGAAGCAGTGAGAGGGACACGCGATCGTCATCTTTTAGTTTTTTGTTGAAGGTTCGAATGGCTTCGGTGTCTCGATCTTTATCCTTTTCATCGGCAACGGCACCACCCCAGAGCACATTATCGACTAAGATGAGGCCGCCCGGTCGGACCAGTTCGAGGCAGAGCTCATAGTAGGTCTCGTAGTTTTCCTTATCGGCATCGATGAAGGCCAAATCAAAGGAATCGGCGCTACCGGCCGCCAAAAGGCTTTTCAGGGTGTCCGCCGCCGGTGCAAGCCTCAGATCGATCTTGCCCGCGACCCCAGCTTCACTCCAAAAGGGTTTGCCCACACTGGTAAAGTCTTCACTGACATCGCAGGCCACCACTTGGCCGCCTTCAGGCAGAGCCAAGGCGACGGCGAGGGCGCTGTATCCAGTAAAGGTGCCAATCTCCAGATACCGCTCTGCCCCAATGAGTTCCACCAAGAGGGCCATGAATTGGCCTTGCTCAGGGCTGATTTGCATCACGCTGTCGGGAAGCCGTGCGGTTTCCTCTCTCAGACGGGCCAACACCGGGGCCTCGCGCAGGGAGTGGTCCAAGAGGTAGCTGTAAAGGGCCTCATCGAGATTCAGCGTTCGTGTGCTCATGATTCCAATCCGTTGGTCGTTAAATTTCCTTGCCGTCAAATGGGTGCCAGCCATCGGGATGCTCGATTTCGATGACCCAAAGATCCGGGTCCCGGGCGACCGCCCGGTCAATATAGGCATCCGCCTCGCTTTCGGGAACAGCCTTACCGTCCAGGGCCGGCAGCCAGCCCATGACACCGTCCAAATCCCGCATTTGCGTTAGCACGCGGCATCCCGCGCCCCGTTGCAGGAGCTTTAAGATAATAATGCCGCTATTTTTCTCCCCGCGGTGCACCACCACCGCCGGAACCCCTTCACTGAAACAGCGGCGCAGGTGGGCCTTGATCAGCAATTCCACCGGCAAGCGGGCCTCTTCCTCAAAAGCCACGGTGCGACCCCTACTCGCGGGTCTTCATAAAGGAAAGGGCTGGGAAGTCTTCTTCCGCCCGGTTTAAGTGCCAGGCATTGCGCGCCATAAAGACCGGTGCGCCGGTATGATCTTCGGCCACGGCGGCCTGATTGGCATCGACGAATTTTTTGAGTGACTGGCTGTCCGGTGCGTCTACCCAGCGGGCCGTGTAAAGGCTCGTGGCCTCAAAACGAACGGGAATGGCGTATTCCGTGCGGATACGATCGGCCAAAACATCGAATTGCAGGGGTCCGACAACACCGACCACCCAATCCGGCCCAATCACTGGTTTGAAAACGCGGGCCGCTCCCTCCTCAGCCAGCTGTTGTAAGGCGCGACCCAGATGCTTGGCCTTCATGGGATCTTGGGGTCTGACGGTTTGCAGAAATTCGGGCGCAAAACTGGGGATGCCCGTGATCTTAAGGGATTCACCCTGCGTTAATGTGTCACCGATATTAAGATTGCCGTGGTTGGGAATGCCGATGATATCGCCGGGCCAAGCTTCCTCGGCCAGTTCCCGGTCCCGTGCCAAGAACAACACCGGGTTATGGATGGTAAGGGCCTTGCCGCTACGCACATGATACAGCTTCATGCCCCGTTTGAAGTGCCCGGAGCAAACCCGGAAGAAGGCGATCCTATCCCGGTGATTGGGATCCATGTTGGCTTGGATCTTAAAGACAAAGCCGTTGACTTTGCTTTCCGTGGGCTCAATCGGGCGTTCCACGGTCGGTTGGGGGCGGGGCGAAGGCGCCAGCTCGCCCAAGCCGTTTAAAAGTTCGCGAACGCCAAAATTGTTGACGGCGCTGCCAAAGAAGACCGGGGTCTGGTTGCCTTCGCGATAGGCTTGCAAGTCAAAGGGCGGACAGAGGCCGCGCACCATTTCCACATCTTCGCGCAGCTTGGCGCAGGCATCGGTTGGCAGGAGCTCATCCAGCTTTGGATCATCGATGCCGTTGCAGGGCTCGCCTTCTTCGCCGATACGATCCTTGCTGCGGCTGACCAGGATCAGGCGGTCGCGGAGCAGATCGTAACAGCCCAAAAAGGCTTTCCCCATGCCGATGGGCCAACTGGCCGGCGTCACTTCCAGGGCGAGGCGCTGCTCGATGTCGTCAAGCAGATCAAAGGGGTCGAGTCCTTCCCGATCCAACTTGTTGATGAAGGTGATGATCGGCACATCCCGCAGGCGGCAAACCTCAAAAAGCTTCAGAGTCTGCCCCTCAATGCCCTTGGCGGAGTCTAGGACCATCACGGCAGAATCCACCGCCGTGAGGGTGCGGTAGGTGTCTTCGCTAAAGTCTTGGTGGCCCGGTGTGTCCAGCAGGTTAAAGGTTTGCGAGCCGAAGTCGAAGGTCATGACCGAGCTTGCCACTGATATGCCCCGTTCCCGTTCTACCTTCATCCAGTCGGAATGGGCGCGGCGCGCCTCCCCGCGGGCCTTGACAGCGCCGGCCATTTGGATGGCTCCACCGAACAGCAACAGTTTTTCGGTCAAGGTAGTCTTGCCCGCGTCCGGATGTGAAATAATGGCAAAGGTGCGCCGCTTGGCAACGGCCTCGGCAATTTGGGTCATGGATCGTCAAATAAGCAAATAAACGGGAATCGGCACCCGCGTGTCGCGGGCGCGGCGGTTATAGGGCGAAAAGGACCGCCTGTCGATGATCTTGGACCGGCTCAGGATTGGAAAGCGCTTGCCGAGACACCTGGGTGCCATTAGGTTGGAGCCGTCTCAACGGGGTGCCCCTCAGGGGCTGAGAGACCGTCCGGTGCCACCGGGCCCTGTCAACCCGTCGAACCTGAACCGGTTAGAACCGGCGGAGGGATTTGAGCTCGGCATTTACAATCACCTGCCTCAAAACCATCCGCCCCATATCTTTTGGAATGGAGCGATCAGATGACTTTGTATTCTATTCTTTACAAGCGCACAGGGGTCAAGTGCATCTTATCGGGACTTTCAGCGCTTTCGGTTGCCACCCTGCTAAGCCTTTCCGGTCCTGTCTTGGCGAGCGAGGCGGACAAGAAAGAACTCACTATCTACACCTATGATTCCTTTGTGGCCGATTGGGGCCCGGGTCCCGCGATCAAGGAGAATTTCGAGGCCCAGTGCGATTGCACGGTTAACTTCGTTGCGATTGATGACGGGGTTGGCATTTTAAGTCGGATTCAGCTCGAAGGGGAAAACGGTCAGGCGGATTTAATTCTCGGCCTGGATACCAACTTGACCCAAGAAGCCAAGGAGACGGGGCTTTTGGCTCCCCATGGTTTGACGGTCGAGCAGTTGGCGCCGGTTGCGGCGGCCTTGCCGGTGGCCTGGGAAGACGAGGTGTTTCTGCCCTTCGACTACGGTTTTTTCGCTTTCGTCTACGATAAGGATAGCTTGACCGAGCCGCCGACCAGCTTGAAGGAATTGGTGGACGGACCGGCGGACCAGAAGATCCTCATTCAAGACCCCCGCACCTCCACGCCGGGCCTTGGCCTGATGTTGTGGGTAAAGGCGGTTTATGGTGATGAGGCGCCAGCCGCTTGGGAAAAGCTTGCGGAAAAGGCGGTGACCATTACCAAAGGATGGAGTGAAGCCTATGGCCTCTTCCTTGAAGGTGAAGCCCCCATGGTGCTGAGCTATACCACCTCTCCGGCCTACCACATGGTGGTGGACAACGACGAACGCTATAAAGCCGCCGCCTTCTCGGAAGGCCACTACATGCAGGTCGAAGTGGCCGCACGCCTCAAAAACGCATCGGAACCTGAGTTGGCCCAAGAGTTTTTAACCTTCATGCTGTCGCCCGGTTTTCAAGAAGCCATTCCCACGGGGAACTGGATGTACCCGGTAATCGACCTCAAAGACAGCTTGCCGGCGGCCTTTGAGACGCTGGTGGACCCTGCGGTGCCGTTGCAGTTTTCTCCTGAGGAAGTCAAAGAAAGCCGCAAGGATTGGGTGGCAGAATGGCTGCAAGCGGTCGCCAAATAGGCAACCCGCCGTGAAGGCCTGTTAGAAATGAGCAGACCCGCCGGGTGGCGGCCGATTGCGTGGCTGTTGCCCGGCTGCGGAACGCTCGCCTTCTTGTTGGCACTAACCGGGCTCTCCATGGGTGGGCTGCTTCGACAGGCGCCGGAAATTAATTTTTCGGAAGTCCTCGCTGATCCCTATATCCGACAGGTCACCCTCTTTACCTTCTGGCAGGCGGTCCTCTCCACCTTGCTGAGTGTGGGATTGGCGATTCCCGTGGCGCGGGCATTAGCGCGGCGGCGGCGCTTCCTTGGACGGTCGTTGCTGCTGCGGCTCTTCAGTTTGGCCCTGGTGACACCGGCGATTGTTGCCATCTTTGGCATCGTGGCGATTCATGGCCGGCAGGGGTGGCTCAATCAGGTTCTCGGCGCAATCGGCTTGGATGGCGGCAATTACCTCTATGGGCTCACTGGTATTCTGATCGCCCATGTTTTTTTTAACCTACCCTTGGCCAGCCGGGTTCTCTTGCAATCCTTGGAGACGATTCCGCCGGAGACTTGGCGCCTTGCGGCTCAGTTGGGCATGCGACCGCGGGATGTGTTTCGATTTATCGATTGGCCGGTTATTCGCCAAGCGCTTCCGGGCCTGGCCGGACTAATCTTTATGCTTTGTTTTACTTCCTTTGCCGTCGTCTTGACCCTTGGCGGCGGCCCCCGCTCGACCACTTTGGAAGTCGCCGTCTATCAGGCGCTCAAATTTGAATTCGACCTGGGCAAGGCAGTGCTTTTGGCTCTGCTTCAATTGGGGCTTTGTAGCGTGATCGCGCTCGGCGTTCTTCGCTTCGGCCGGGTGGAGAACATGATCAGTGGCGAGCGGCGCTTTTTCGAGCGCCCGGACCGGCGGACATGGGGAGGCCAACTGGTCGATGGGGGCGCCCTGATCGGGGCCGTCGGCCTGGTCGTTCTTCCCTTGTCGGCCGTCGCCGCCGCCGGCTTTAATGACAAGCTTTGGCGGGTTCTGGCTGATCCTGGACTGTGGCGTGCCGCCGGCCAATCGGGCGCGATCGCATTGACCTCGGCGGCGCTATCCCTGGTCCTCGGGTGGGGAATTCTGACCTCCAGTCGAGCCTTGCGGCATCGCCTTTTCCATCTTCGCTCCGCTTCTTTGCTGGAGGTTTCCGGCTCTATCACTCTGATCGTTCCCCCTTTTGTCCTGGCGGCCGGGCTCTTTGTTCTTTTGCGACAATGGTCCGATGTCTTCTCCCTCGGGTTTTATTTAGTAATCCTGATCAATGCCCTGATGGCTTTACCCTTTGTGCTCCGTATATTGGGCAGTGCCATGCACCAAGCGGCAGAGGAGGATGAGCGCCTCTGCCAATCCTTGGGGATTGCCGGTCGCCGGCGTTTGACGATTATCGATTGGCCCAAGCTGCGGCGGCCGGCTGCCCTTGCCTTAGCCATTGCGGCCACCCTGTCGCTGGGTGATCTTTCGGTGATTGCCTTGTTCGGCACGCAGGATTTTCAAACCCTTCCCTTGCTTCTTTATCAGCGCATGGGCAGCTATCGCCTTGACGAGGCGGCCGTGGTCGCAGCCTTTTTGGCGGTCTTTTGCCTGCTTCTTTTCGTAGGACTGGAGCGGCTTTTTGGAGCTCCCACCAAGGATCAGCAGCTATGAGCGGATCAGTAGAAAGAGGCGGGGCGATCACCTTGGAATCCGTCAACTTCACCTATGATCGCCAAGAGATGTACTTTGACATCGCTGTCGCAGCAGGGACCTCACTGGCCCTCGTCGGGCCGAGCGGCGCCGGCAAGTCGACCTTGCTCAACTTAATCGCCGGCTTTTCCGAGCCTCGCTCCGGTCGGGTCCTCATCGATGGACGTGACCTGAGCGGCCTTCCCCCGGCTGCGCGCCCGGTGACCATGCTGTTTCAGGAGCATAACCTCTTTTCCCATCTGACCGCGGCTCAAAACGTGGGGCTGGGGCTGGACCCAGGATTGCGGTTAAACCAAGAGGACCAAAGTCGAGTGACCGGCGCTTTGGCTCGTATGGGCTTGGAGAGTCTGGAAAATCGCCTGCCAGCCCAACTCTCGGGCGGCCAACGTCAAAGAGTTGCCTTGGCCCGGTCCTTTGTACGCCGGCGGCCCGTCCTGTTACTGGATGAGCCCTTCGCGGCCTTGGATCCAGGATTGCGCAATGAAATGCTCGCGCTGCTGGCGGACTTGCGCCAAGATCAAAGCTTCACCCTGATCATTGTAACCCACGACCCCAGGGATGCTCTGAAAATCGCTGAGCGGGCCGCCTTTATCTGTGAGGGACAAATTTTGGCCGAAGAGGGGACCGAGGCCCTGCTATCGCGCACAAACCTCGTCGAGCTCAATGCTTTCTTAGGCCGTCGGGCAGGGGAGGAATGAGCGCAGGTTCCGCCCCTTAATTGGGCTGTAAAAACTGTCGCTGATCGCGCATGTAATCGAGTTGATCGCCCACTCCATCTTGAGAGGTTTCTTGCGGGTCGAAGGCAACGGCAATCCCTTCGACGAGATGACGTTGCACCCGGGCATGTATCTTTGCCATGCCGTCAATTTCCACCTCTATGATTGTGCCGGGTGCCGGTCGCGCCGTGGTGCTAAGGGCCGCACCACCGGCTGAAATATCCATCACATGGCAAAAGTGTTTTGTGCCGTCATGGAAGACGTTCGCTTCCATTGAGACGGCATAGCGTCGGTGTGCCCGCTGCTCCCCGGATCTGGCCATCTTATCCACCTTTGACGTTCTACATGAACTCGTGCGGTCGGAATTATTCCCTAAAATAGTTGCCAAAGGTTATGTAATTCATTGAAATTAATTATAATTTGTTTCAAATGTCAGGTTCTTGATAGGTGTTTTTGAGGTGCCGCTGCACACCAAAATTCATGACGAGGTGGTGTTTTGCCGCTTGCTAATCTTGGCCCAAAATCCTACGTTTTCGCCGGCTCGGGGTGTAGCTCAGCCTGGTAGAGTGCCTGCTTTGGGAGCAGGATGCCGGAGGTTCGAATCCTCTCACCCCGACCAAATTTTTGCGCTATGATGGCGATCACCGATTCCAAAATACGTGTAAAATTTGGTACTTTACTCGTTTACGGAAGCGGCGGTAAAGCCACGGCAAGAGAGGAACAAGATGCAGGTGCGAATTTTTCAGCCTCCGAAGACGGCTATGCAGTCGGGGCGTGCCAACGCCCAGCGCTGGGTGGTGGAATTCGAGCCTGAATCGGCCCGCCAGGTGGAAGGCCTTATGGGCTGGACCAGTTCTGCCGATACGAAAGGTCAGCTCCGATTGCGCTTTGACAGCAAGGAGGAGGCTTTGGATTACGTTAAGCGGCGAGGCCTAATGTATACCCTTGAAGAGCCAAAAGAGCGCAAGATCAAACCCAAATCCTATGGCGAAAATTTTCGCTTTGACCGTCCTGGCGGGCGCTGGACCCATTGAACACGTTCATCCGCCTGATCGCTTGAGGCTGATCAGGACGACAATTCTTCATCGGGCGCCCGTAGCTCAGCTGGATAGAGCACGAGCCTTCTAAGCTTGGGGTCGCAGGTTCGAATCCTGCCGGGCGCGCCATTTCTCCGATTGCCCACACATGAGACACTGCTAGCAGTTTGTTCTTAGGGCATTGGGGTCACTGTCATTCTGCACGAACTTCCTAAATTAAGCCTCTTTGTCGAGCTTTCCGGTCTTGTCGCGCTAAGCCATATCGACGATAAATAGCGGCGATAGGGCCGGTGGCGCGTAGGCTCGATCGAACGTCAAAGGTGTTGCCGAACAACACCATCAAAAAAAAGTTGGGAGGAACATATGAGAGCTTTTTCACGTTTGGTTTTAAAGGCCGTAGTCACGCTTGGCCTTGTTTTTGGTCTCAGCGCCGGGGCACATGCCGCCGACAAGCTAAAGGTCGCGGGTATCTACACCCAGCCTATCCAACAAAAATGGGATGCCCGACTGCACCAGGCGCTCACCAACGCGGAAGAACGGGGCGAAATCGAGTACAGCTTCTCCGAAAAGGTCGCCAACACGGATTATATTCGGGTGTTGCGTGAATACGCAGAAGGGGGCGTTGACCTGGTGGTCGGGGAAGCCTTTGGCATCAGCAAAGAGGCCCGTGAAGTGGCCGATGACTATCCGGACATCGCCTTTTTGATGGGCGATCCCTTCGAGCCCCATGGCAGCAATTTTGCCGTCTTCGACAATTACATTCACGAGCCGTGCTTCCTGATGGGCATGATTGCCGGCTCCATGACCGAGTCCAACAAGATAGGCATGGTCGGCGGCTATCCGATTGGCGAGGTCAACCGCTTGTTCCATGCCTTCATGGACGGGGCCCGTGCGGTCAACCCGGAGGTGGAATTCAAGGTCACCTTCATTGGCTCCTGGTACGACCCTCCTAAGGCCAAGGAAGCCGCCTTCGCACAAATCGAATCAGGTGTGGATGTGCTCTATGCGGAGCGCGCCGGTGTCGTCGATGCGGCCCGCGAGGCCGGCTTGATCGCCTTTGGTAATGTCAACGACATGAATAAGGAAGAGAATGGCAAGGATGTGGTGGTGACTTCGGCTCTATGGGACATGAACCCGGCCATTAGCCATGCCATCAGCCTGGTTAAGGAAGGCAAGTTCCAGGCAGATAACTACAAGGAATGGACCATGATGGCCAAGGGCGGCGCCAGCCTGGCGCCCTTTTATGAGTTCGAGGGCAAGATCGATACCAAGATCAAGGAAGAGGTCGAGGCTCTCGCAGCAGCCATCAAGCTGGGCGACTTCACCGTCAACATCAATGATGATGAACCCAAGTCGACCTTTTAACGTCCTTGGGCTAGCACGTTCGGCCTAACAATAGAGGACGTTGGTCTTGTGATGGGCGCTCGGTAACCGCGCTGAGAGGCGGCTCCCGAGCCTCTTGGGGGAATGGGCGTGAACGTCCTGGAATTGACCGATATCACCAAGCGTTTTGGTTCCCTGACCGCCAACGACAGTATCTCGCTGTCCTTGGCGAAAGGCGAGGTCTTGGCCCTTTTGGGGGAAAACGGGGCCGGCAAGACCACCCTCATGAACATCCTCTTCGGTCATTACGTGGCCGATGAGGGGGCAATCAAAGTGCGCGGCGAGGTGCTGCCGCCTGGCTCTCCCGAAGCCGCCATTAAGGCCGGAATCGGAATGGTGCATCAGCACTTTACCCTCGCCGATAACCTCACCGTTTTGGAGAATGTGATCCTGGGGCGCGAGAGCTTGTGGCGCTGGCGCCAGGATCTGGGGCACGGCCGGCAAAGATTGGGGGAATTGTCCGAGCAATTTGGCTTGGGCATCGATCCCGATGCCCTGGTGGGAAACCTTTCGGTGGGACAGCGCCAAAGGGTTGAGATCCTGAAGGCGCTCTATGCCGATGCGCATATCCTTATCCTGGATGAGCCAACAGCCGTGCTCACCCCACAGGAAACAGATAGCCTCTTTGCGACCTTGCGCTCACTGGTAGCTCAGGGGCGTTCGGCCATCATTATCTCTCATAAACTCCACGAAATCTTGCGGGTCAGTGACCGGGTTGCCGTGCTGCGGCGCGGGCAGGTGGTCGGACAAGTTCCAACCGCGCACGCGAACCGGGACCAGTTGGCCGAGATGATGGTCGGGCGCTCGGTGGTTCGCCCGCAAGCCGAAGCTCTTTCGCCCGGACAAAACTTGCTATCTCTATCCGCGGTTCAAACAAACAGCAGGACCGGTCCATTGGTGGGCATGGATATGGAATTGCGAGCCCACGAAATCCTCGGTATCGCCGGAGTGGCGGGGAACGGGCAAACGGCCTTGGCCCAGCTACTAAGCGGCACGATAGCGCCGAGCGCCGGCCGCATGGCGTTACTGGGACAAGAGATTAAGCAGGCCGATCCGCGGGCCATGGTCTCCCTTGGAGTTGGACGGATCCCCGAGGACCGTCAGCATTCCGGTGTAGTGGGGGAGATGGCCATCTGGGAAAACCTCGTCAGTGAGGAGATCCGACAATCCGGCTTCTCGGGAAAATTGGGCTTTCTGAAAAAATCCGCCGCCAAAAAACATGCTGAGCATCTGATCGACCGCTTTGATGTGCGTTGCCAAGGGCCCGAGGCGGAGACTCGCTTGTTATCGGGCGGAAACATGCAAAAGCTGATCCTGGCGCGCAGCTTGTCGCGGGAGCCGAGGATCATTCTCGCCAGCCAACCCTCCCGCGGGCTGGATGAGGGGGCGATCGCCTATGTCCACGGGCAACTCTTGGAGGCCCGTAAAAGAGGGGCTGGGATTATACTCATCTCCGAGGATTTAGACGAGTTGATGGCTTTGTCGGACCGCATCGCCGTCTTTTACCGGGGAAAGATACTGGCGACGCTGGCGGTGCACGAATTCGACACCAAAAAGATCGGCCTGATGATGAGCGGACAGGCCGCGGCATAAGGGTGAGATAAGGGGCCGGGACAGGACAGGTCATGCAATTGGAGCCCAGAGAAAACGTGCCCCTATGGCTGGCCGGCAGCGCGCCAATTGTGGCGGTG
>JBCCHN010000142.1:0-13357 GCA_039028695.1 Pseudomonadota bacterium | reverse complement strand
TTATCCGCCGGACCGGGTCATAGCGGCCCGGCGGACAAATCCTTTGGCCTTAGTTTGCAGCTTTGACCGCATTCCAAACGTTGGTATAGGCCTCCAAGCGTGGCCCCAGATTTTCCCACAACAGCAGGCTGTCAAGATAAGTCAGGTCGTCTTGGTGCAAAGCCGAGAACATTTCCGGCGACATGCAGGCCTTGGCCGCCGCTGGGTTGCTGACAGAGTAACCAGTAATGTTAGCAACGCCGCACTGACCTTGCTCGGCGATCGCCATATTCATGAACTGATAGGCACAGTCTGCGTTGGGACTGTCCTTGACCAGCATCCAAGAATCCATCCAACCTTCGGCACCTTCTTCCGGAATGAACTCCTGAACTTCAATACCCTGATCGGCCAGCAGCGACGATTGATACCCGCCCCAAGTGTTCGAGATCCAGACCTCGCCCGATGCATAGAGGTCAACCAGCTCGCCAGCCGTCGCCCAGTACTTCCGAACCAATCCCTTTTGGGAAATCAGCTTCTGCTTCGCGGCATCCAACTCCTCGTCTGAAAGATCGAATATGTCCATGTTTCCGAGCACGCGCGAGGCTACATAAAGAGAGCTCTTGTCGTCCCAGAGCGAGATCTTGCCGCTTAACTCATCCGACCAGAGTTCGGCGAGCGACGTTGGGGGCGAATCAAACTTGTCGACCCGATACATAAAGGGGATCGACCCCCAGGTGAAAGGCACGCCGTAAACGCCGCCATCGTGGTTGATGCCTTCGGCTCCGGTGAACTGCGGATAGAGGTCCGCAAACCCTTCTACTTTAGCGGTGTCAATGGGATCGACAAAACCGGCTTGGATCATGATCTTTGTGGTGTCGATCGAGGGGGAAATTAGATCGTAGATACCGCCGCCGGCCGCAAGCTTTGGCGCGAAGTCGTCGTTGGAGCCCACATAGGTGGCAGAAACTTTGCAGCCAGTTGCTTCCTCGAAAGGCTGAATGAAACTATCGTCGGCATAGCCTTCCCAGGTCAGAAGGTTAAGTTCTCCCTCCGCCCAAGCACCGGACGACATAACAGTCGCGACGCACGCCGCAACGGTTGATCCCAAGACACTCTTGATCGTTTTTTTCATTTTTTCCTCCTTGCTTATGATTCGCTTCTTCTGTCGGTGTTGCGACCCGTCCGCTCACGGTCTATGCGACGGCAGGACAGCGGAATGCCGTGGGCGGTATGAGCCAGGGGTGCGGTCCCTTCTGGGACCGGATGAGCCGTCATGTTGACACCTTTGTTTTGCGCACGATCGTTCCGATATCGACACCCAGTGCCTTAGCGGCTTTGCGTTTACTCCCGTGTCGACTTATGGCTTGGGCGATGATGTCCCGTTCGAACTGACCGACCAACTGCTTCAAACTTTTTGTCTCAGTTTGATCTTGCCATAGTTCCCTGTTGGACGTGGCTTGGGCAACAAAATCGGATGTTACCGGACCTGCCGGTTCCTCTTTTGTAATCTGTTGAGGAAGGTTGCCCACCTCGGCTTTTTCGTTCGATACCACGGACAGGTGCTGGATGATGTTGTGTAATTCACGAATGTTCCCGGGGAAGTCATACGCCAAGAGCGCTTGGCGGCAATTGGGGGTAATTTCCAATGCCGGCGAACGCATCCGGTTGGCAATCGCGACAAAATGCTCAATCAAGTGAGCCGTAAGCGCCGGCAGGTCCCGTAAGGGCGTAAGTTCAATCGTGATCACCGCCAAGCGGTAATAAAGGTCGCGACGAAACTTGGACTCGCCGACAAGACCCCAGAGGTCCCGATTTGTAGCGGAGACGATGCGTGTATTGATGCGGCGAGAGGACCGACCCCCAAGGCGTTGAATCATACCGTCCTCAAGGAACTTCAGCAGTTTGGCCTGACTGAAAAGGGGGATCTCGCCGACTTCGTCCAAAAACAGTGTCCCGCCTTCGGCGGACTCGATCAGGCCTTTTTTGCCACTCTGCAGGGCGCCGGTAAAGGCACCCTTTTCGTAGCCAAACATCTCAGACTCAAAAAGGCTTTCCGGGATGGCGCCACAGTTGACATGAATGAAGGGTTCTTCTCGTGTGCCCACGACGCGGTGCAGATAACGGGCCAATTCCGTTTTGCCAGTTCCCGATTCACCTAGTAAGAGCAGGCGCGCGCGCTGATGAAGGGCACGCGTACTGCGCTCGATGATATGTTTTATATTCGGCGAAAGGCTTTTCTGCTTTTCGAAGTCGGGCACAATGTCCCGTTCGGACGTGAATTTAAAGACGTTACCCCCACGCAAACCGGAAGCACTGCGGCGCATATGGTCCAAAACCTGGAGATCCCGCTGGGTGACGATGGTGAGTGCCGGCTGGCCATCATGAGCGGGCAAAGATCGGAATGACGTCAGAATAGCCCTGCCGTCTTCACTGGTCGAGTGGAAGTCTCGCCTTTTTGCCATCGCTCCGTCGTTGTCGCTTCCCCAATCCAATTGGCTTTTTTCCATCAGCTCAAGGAGACTGCTGCCCAAAGTTTCTCCTCTTTGCAGCCCATTAATTTGCAACGCTGCATTGTTGACGGCACAAACTCGATCTTGTGCATCCAAAACCATGAGCCCATCAGACGTCTTATCAAAAAATGTCTGAAAAGTTGGGCTGGCGAGCATGGTGAACAAATCGGAGGTGTCACTTTCTCCAACGCCCATGTCGATGGCTTTAAAGCGCACCATGGCTTATCCTGTGTTTGCCGCAATGGCCGGCGAAAACCCGCTCAGGGTGACCACGATCCGCCGGTCGTTGTTGTGGGTTAAAAAAGCTGAAACATGTGCATTGCACTTTCGGGGACGCCCGGCGGGTGTTTCCACCGATACGGCCACGGCCAGAGACCGTTCGCCGGGCTCCGGCGCCGCCGTGAGAGCGGCTAATCCATCGGGAAAGTCCACCAATTCCGATACGGGTCGGCCCAACACATCATCCAGTTGCCAGCCGAAAGCCCATTCCAGCGCGGGATTGGCCGCCTGCAGGTTACCGTCTTCGCCCAGGACCAATATCGGATCGGGTATGGCGCTCAGAACATTGACCAAAGAATCGAGGCGATCGGTGAGTTCCTGTTCCCGTCTTTTTTGCCGGCTGATGTTGCGAACCGCGCCCCACATTCGGCGCAGCATACCGTTCTCAATGCTTGCCCGCACATCGTTTTCCGCCTGTATCCATTCTTTCTCATAGGTTTGGTCCAGTGAGGGAGCACCGTCTAGATTAAAGTCGTTTGCGATCAGGTTCTTAACGAATTCCTCATTCTCCGGATTGCGGGGAAAGACAAAGCGAACATTTTGTGCATTAAAATCTTTGTACGCCGGCAATTTGTAAAGCTCTGCCATGGCCTGGTTACAAAGGCGCCAATGGCTTTCATTTTCGAAAACTTGGCGAATAATTTCGGCTTCTGGCGCTGTCAGGTCAACGGGTTCGGAAAACTCCATGCACCATAAGGCGTCTTTTGAGGTGTTGACGAAGCTGCGCAACATTTCGTTTTCTGCCCTCAGGCGCATTAACTCCTGCTCAAGCTTTCTTGTCTCGTTCATGGGGCCACCTGCAAGTAGCTCTCAATACCGGCAGTTCGGTAGCCGTCTCTTGTCCAAAGGATAGGGAAATAGTTCTCGTCAATCAGGTCGTCCCCGAGGCGTTTGTAGCGGCTATAGATGCCACCCGTTCCCTGGCCCAGATGATCGGGTACATAATGGGTGTCACTGCGCATTGCATGTAAAACCAAGGAACGCCGAGTTCGGCTCGTGGAAAGGTTATCGCCCGAGCCGTGCCAGGTCCACCCATGGTGAAAAGACCCACCACCTTTTGGAACTTCCACATGAACGATTTCCGGTGTCACGCCTTCCTTGGCGGCCGCCACCTCCATATATTTTCGGTAGTCCTTTGGACCATGGAATTCCCCTTCGGGCATCGAGTGTCGCCAGCGATGTGATCCACGTACAAATTCTATGGTTCCAGAGTCGGCCGTCGTATCATCGAGCGCAATCCAACAACTCAATAACTGCGAAGGCTCGAACCACTTGAGGTAAGCGTTATCCTGATGGTAGGCGAGCGGTCTTGTCTTCGCCGGTTTCCAGAGAACGTTGTCGATCATAATACGGGTGCCGGGCCAGTCGCCCAATTCAGCGATCGCCTGTCCAAGATCGGCCCGCAGCACGACCTTTGCAATAGAACGATCTGCTTTCCAGCCATTGCAAATTTGGCGGGTAAGGCTGGGGTCGCCACTGCCCTCCTGCCAATTTACTTCATCCGGCATGACACCCGTTTCAAACTCTCCCTTAAAGAGACAGTTAAACCGTTCGCGCAAGATCTCGACCGTTTCCTCGTCGATCAATTTGTCGACAATTAAAAAGCCGTCTCGCTCGAATGAATCGATTTGGTCCTGGCTAAGCTTAAACAATGTCGCCTCGTACCATTGAGCTGCTAGGGAAGACAATCCAAGTAGGTTTTCACATCCCAATCAGAAACCTGCCAAATAAATTTGTTCCATTCATCCCGCTTATACCAATCGTAAATGCCATACATGTCACCGGGTAGGGCCGATCTAATCACCTCGTCGCCAGCCAAAGCGTCAAGGGCATCTCTCAGTGTTGTGGGGATGCGCTCGACCGGTTCGCCCGAGTTCAAAACATCGACAAAATTACGGTCTTCCGGCTTTCCCGGATCAATTTTGTTGCGGATGCCGTCGTCAAAGGCTTTCAACAAGGCGGACTGCATCAAATAGGGATTGACCATGCTATCGACACAGCGAAACTCAAAACGATCCGGACTGGACACGCGAATTGCGCAAGATCGATTTTGCAATCCCCAACTGGCGCCAACCGGCGCCCACATTCCGGTATCGTTTAAACGCCGATAAGAGTTTACGGTTGATGAGCCGATCGCAACTAAGGCATTCAAATGCTGCAGCATGCCGCCTAGCGCAAAACGCCCGGTATCGGCGGGCATCCACTTGTGGTCAGGATCTTCGATTTCATTCTTTCCGCCTGATCTATGGGAAAAGACCTCATCCATGGCCGGCAGAGAATCTGCGCCATCTGAGGCAACAGAATCCTCACCCCCGCGCCAAAGTGATAGGTTGTGGTGACAGCCGTTGGCCGGCATTCCCATGTAGGGCTTTGACATAAAGACCGCGATCAGTCCGAACTCCCGCGCGACCTGGGCGCAAAGTTGGCGATAGGTGGTCAAGCGGTCACTGGTGCGGAGCGCCTCGTCATACTGAAAGTTCATTTCGATTTGACCGGGCGCATCTTCATGGTCGCCTTGGATCATATCCAAACCCATAGCGGTGCCATAATCGTAAACCTTTAGCCAAACATCGGAAAGTTGCTCGAACTGATCGATATGGTAGGCATAAGGTTTGGTGGTTTCGTAGTAGGGTCGTTGATCGTCACCCGGTTTGAGCCAAAGCATCTCGGGTTCGCAACCTACCCGCAGATGCAGTCCGTCATGATCTTCTTGGAACTTTTTATGGATACGTCTCAAGTTGCCACGAGAATCCGAATCCAAGAACTCTTCCGGTCGGTCCGGATCTTCCCGGCTGAAAAAAACCGTGCAAAAGACCCGAGCCAGGCGCTTATTCCATGGTAATTGGCAGAAGGTGTCGGGGTCGGGCAGTGCGAGAAGCTCAGATGCGTTCGGCGGGAAACCGATCAGTTGTCCGTCCCGGTCCGCAAAGACATTGGTGACCCCGCCAAGCCAGGTCTGCATGCCTTCGTGTGCCATCCTCTCCCAATGCTTGGCAGGCACAACTTTGCCCATAATGCGCCCGGTGATGGAGATATATTGATAATAGACCGCATCAATTTGTAAGGAGTCGATCTTCGCCCTTACCTCGGGAATAAGAGCTTCGCGAGCCGGGTCGTTCAGATAGTCTTGCAGATCGCTCATCGGGGTCTGGTCTCCTTATTCATGCGACGTCCAGATTCATACGACTTCCAGGTAACGGGCGCGTTCGGCAGCACTTACTTCGCGTCGAAGCGCGGCCTCCTCACTGCGAATGGCAGCAAGGAAGTGTTCGATAAAGGAAGAGCCCCAAATACTGCCGGCACGCTCCGAACGGGCCAATCGAGAGGCGCCTTCGAAAAGGTCATGGGGCAAGGGCGTGGATGCCACGGGCATTTCATCGGGGCTGCCGCCGAGGAATTCATCGGGCAGCTCTGCCTTGGCTTCGATGCCCCATAGGCCGGCCCCCAAGACATAGGCTAAATTCAGATAGGGATTGGCATCCGCACCGGGCAGGCGATACTCCATACGACAAACCTCTTGGGGCGCGGTGACCACTCGAACGGCTGCAGAGTAGTTTTGCCGCGCCCAAGAGGCCGATTTAGGAGCCCAGTTCCCGGGGGCGATTCGGCGATAGGCGTTGCTTGTGTGGTGGGTGAGGGCCATGGCCTCGGGAATGAGGCTTAGAACACCGGCGACAAAGTGTTTGAACAGGTCGCTCATGCCGTCGTCAGGACCCACAAAAAGGTTTCGCTTACTGCTTTTCTCGAAGAGCGAAAGATGCGGATGTTGGGAAAGGCCCGGCAGTGTGCTGTCCAACTGGGCCATGAAGGCAGCGGTCAGCCCCCGTTGACGGCAAAAGGCCTTTGTCATCATTTTGAAAAACAGGTGATCTTCCGCGGCGCGCATGGGACCGGTCGCCTTGTGCGTTGCTTCAAAGCAGCCCGGCCCTAATTCCAGGCTAAGAGCCAACAAGTCCATGCCGCCTCGAGCCAAGAGCGCGCTTAGGTCGTGAACAAATTCGGCATGGGTGGCAGCGCTTTCACCGGCCCAACAACGGTTGTCCGGCGCGAAAGGGCGAAGCTGTGAAAAACCGCTTTCTCTCAGGCTGTCGCAGGTCTCCCGCAACACAAAGAATTCGGACTCCAAGGCAGCAGAAACACCAAATCCCAGCGCATCGGCCTTTTCTATCTGGCGCTGCAGCAGTCGGCGCGGTGAGATTGCCGCTGATCCTCCCCCGTAATCAGCTACCATAAGGCAGCTACCCGCCTCAAAGGGGTAGGGGCGAATTGAGGCCACATCAACGCTGACACTCTCGCCGACAAAGGGCCCGCCACCGAACAGTTGCTCTGCCGCGTTCCAATGGGGAAGGACATTGACGAATGTGCCGCCGCCGTCCATCACCTGAGCTACATCCTCAAGCCTCAAGCGCCGCTCGCGAAAGGTTCCCATCAGATCGAAGATGCCCACATGGGCGAGCCCGATCTCTGCAGCAGCCAAAGCATCTAAGGCCTCTTTAAGGCTCTTTGCTTTCGCAAGACTCGGGAACTCCGCCATAAACGCTCTTTTCCCTGTTCAGGATCCGGTCAAATTCCGGTCGCCTATTTTGTGATGATCTTTTGCATCACATGTATTTTTCTTAAATTATAGCAGGATCTGTGCCAAATAATATGGTCGGCGGAAAAATAAATCTAAAATGCTGAATTACATATATAAAATACTTCGATTGGATTTTTCAATCCAATTGTAAATTGAGCCTGATGATGCAAAAACGCAGCAATAAGGCGAATTTACATCATGTAATGTTCTGATCACAATTGCCTGCTGCAGATCAAACGGAGCGTTGATCAATAAGAGCTTGAGCCGCTTCCTCAGGGTCCGGCAGCTTGCCCCGTTCGTCCCAGCGATAAGCATAGGAATAGGAGTGCATGTTTTCGATCCAATAGCCAAAATGGGTCGGCGGATACTTGGGCGGGTTGGCCGGATTGGTGCACGAGGGTAGGCATTCCACGATTGTGTCGTGATTAGCGGCAAAAAACAGCGCCATGGAGTAGCGCTTTTTGCCGGACAAATTAATCACCCGGTGGGGGGTGGAAACAAAAAGATCATTTGTCCAGCGCATCATCATATCGGCAATGTTGATGATGAAGGTGCCGGGGATGGGCGGCGCTTCAATCCATTGGCCAGCACGATTTTGCACTTGCAGGCCGGCTTGAGACTGCCACAGCAAGGTAAAACTCTCATAATCGGTATGGGGTCCGATACCCACTTCGGCTTTCTGGGGTTCCGTGTCAGGATAATAGAGAATGCGTAGCTGAGCGCAGGGCTTGGTGACCATGGGCTCGAAAAAGTCCTCGGGCAGGTCGAGGGCGAGGGCAAAAAGGCGATAGAGCCGCTTGCCGAGCGCCATGGACTCTTCAAAATAGCGATAAACATCTCTTTGAAATTCAGGAAGCTCCGCCGGCCAAATGTTAGGGCCCAGCAATACGCTGCCGGCTTGAAAATCCGGATCGTCTTCGGGCAACTCCAATCCGACTTCGTAACCTTCTTGCAGATCGACGATCTCCGGATCGGCGGAGAGTCCCCCCACGGGAACATAGCCCTTATGGCGCTTGGTCGCGGATACATCGTATTGGCATTTGGTCTCAAGAGGGAGTTCGTAAAATCGATTCGCGGCTTTCAGAGCTGCCTCAATCACTTCATCGGGAACACCGTGATTTTTGACATAAAAAAAGCCCACGTTTGCCGCCGCCTCCCGCACGATATTAGCCGTGGCTTTTTTGGCGGCTTCGTCATCGCCCATCATGGCCCCGATGTCGATGACGGGAACTTGATCGAAATCAACCCGCTCCGCCTCAAAATCTCGGCGCCCGGAGATGTCCGTTGGCCGTACCTTGGCATCTTTGTCAAATCTAGGAAGTTCCAAAACGATCGTCTCCTCTGCCGGGCCAAACACCGAAAGGCATCGCCCATTGCGAAAACTGACGGTTAGAATAGGATAAAATGAAATCGGATAGCAAGTTGGCGCCCGCGCCTTAGCGCGAGGCTGCTGAAAAAAGCCAACGACAACGGATTTACGAGGAGCGCAAGTTGAACAACGAACAAGACGTGAACCGGGATCAAGGCGAACCTGATGGAACCAATGCTACCTTGACAACGCCTATTTCACCCGATGGCCGGCCGATCTTCGGCGAGCGATATGAGGTAGCCGCCCGCACCGGTCGGGCTGTTAGTCTTTTGCCGGGAGAAGTCCTTCGCGTGATCAATACGCACGGAACCCAGGTTTGCGACTTTTGGGCTTTTAACTCAGAGGATGCGCACGAATTTTTATCGATGGAACATATGCATGCGCAACTCGAAACGGTTATCCCAAGGAGCGGTCAACCACTTTGCACGAACAGACGTCAAACGCTTCTCACCTTTTTGAGTGATACGTCTCCGGGTATCCATGACACAGTCATTGCGTCCTGCGATTTGCACCGTTACCGCAGCTTGGGTGTGGATGCCTACCATGACAACTGCACGGATAATTTACGCATGGCCATGCTGGCAATTGGTCACCGCGCGGTCGAGATACCTTCGCCCTTTAACATTTGGATGAACATTCCAATTGGATCGGACCACAACATCTCCTGGCTGCCGCCGGTATCCCAGGCCGGCGATTATGTGGAGTTTCGCGCCGAGCGCGCCTGCATTGCGGTTATGTCGGCATGTCCGCAGGACTTGTTACCGGTCAATGGAGAGGACAACAAGCCAGTCAATCTTCATTTCGAAGTTTTTGAATAGCCTTGGTGACGGTATTGTATCCTTACGCGGGACCTCAATTTTTCCTCAGGGCGGTGACTCCTTTGGATTGACTATCCCATAGTTTGTTGGAGTCTTATCCAACGCTTTGCAAGTAGTCTTCAGCCAATCGGCAAGTCTCTCTTGTGAAGCCAGGGCCGATTTGGCGCGCGAATTCCAAGTGTTGTTGCTGATATCCGACCCAGCCCAGAAGCTGAATCCGGCGCAGCATGATAAATGTGGGAATGGCTGCCTCCATATCCTGGGGGATAGGCGAGATCCGACGGTACCCCTCCAACCAACGAGCAATCAAATCGGGGACATCCGGCCGTTCTTCCAAGAAACTAAGCGCGCCGGCCAAGTCGAAAAGAAACCATCCATATCCGCAGTCGTCGAAATCAATAATCGCTGTCGAATCATTTTGTACGAGAAGATTGGCCAGCCGTAGGTCGGCATGGATTAAGCCAAAACGATCCCGATCGCGCTCCAGATCACTCATGTTGTGCTGGAGGGTCCGTCCCAAGCGGTTCAGAAGGGCAATCGCATCCTTGGTCAGGTCCACACCGTTCTGCCATTTGCCCCAGTTTAACCGGTTTTCCAGAATTGCCTCAGGTAACCAGCAGTGACGAATGAAGTCGTTGGGCGGCCTCCAGGATTTCGTATGCTTGTGCATGCGCGCTGATATGGCTCCCAAACGCTCAAAACCTGGCAATAGATCATCTTCCGAGGGCTCGAGCCCGGGTAGATAGCTGTAAATCGCCGCATGGCGTGGCTTATCCAAGTCGGCTGCAGATAGAGTCTGAACCAATGATCCGTCCTGTGCCTTCATAACACTAGGCACGACAATGTCCGTATCGTTCTCTATGGCGATTAGCCACATCAATTCAGACGCGATCGAGAGGGGCGTGTGGTAAGCCAAACGTCCGGAGTTGACCCGCATGACATAGTTTTCCGGTCGATTGGGATCATCGATCAGATAAACTTTGTTTTCTGATTCGCTTAAAAGGGAGAATTTGGTCTCACAGGAAAAGTTATAGTTTTTGAGAGCCTTCTCAGCTTGCCTTTCGATGGCTTGCGCCAATGGATCAGTCATGTGGACGGTCTCACGATGGTAAAAACGGGCCCAGGGCCTTGATTGCTATGATAATTTGGAAATGGTACTTTCGAAATCACTAAATTTTGGGGGCCAGGCCAATATGCGATATGGACTTTTTGTTTTGTTGACCCTAGGCATACTTGGATCACTTGAAGCCATTGGGGTGGGAACTCCTGTTACGTCGCTAGAGAGTGCTTATGCACAGACGCTTCCGACTGTTTGGCAGAATAAGGCTAAAAAACTTGCGGCGAACATCAATGGTTCCCGGCAAAGCTTGGCAACCGATGCCGCGGAGATCTTTAGCAGTCAGTTCAAAACGGATCAGTTCGCGAACAGGATCGAAAACTATCGCGAATCTCTCGCCAAAATCCCCGAGGCTGAAGATCCCAATCTAGATGCAGCAAAAGAACAGCTTGCACAGTTGGAAAAAGAATTCGCGGCGGCCCAAACCAGTAGCGATAGCGAGGGGCAGGCCCAAGCGGCAGCCGAACCCACCACATCTGAAGCGACAAGCGAAAATGTCGAATCTTCGACAGCGCTCTCACCATCGGCAGAACAGTCGGCCAGCGATGTTCGTCCTCTCGTTTCCGGAGAGCGGGTCCGAGTCAAAAAACTGACGCGCGATCTGAACCAAACGCGCGAGGGAATCACAGTTGAGGGCCCCTCCAGTTTTCAGGATCCTGATGTGGTGGCTCAGTATAAAATGAGCTTTGATCAATATACGGCGGCCATCAAGCGTTATCCTCAAGAGGCGGATCCGGATGTCATCGAAGCTCGAACAGCCTATCTGGCTCTACGCGATAGGCTTCAAGATGAATTCGCCCGTGCCCAATCCCAGCTCGAGCAACTCGGGGATGTCAATGCGCGCATCGCACAGATTCAAAACCGCAATGACGAGTTTCCGGTACCGGCGCCACTGGTTCCACCCTTCGGTGAATCTGATGTTAAGGAATGGATTTTCGCAGGCTCTAAAGCGCGTAGCGCTGCTGAGTTCGATTATAAGCAGATTCAAGAAATCGCACCTATAGCCTATCTGCCGGAACAAAAGGTCAGTGGTGTTATGGCCGACTTTAGTTTTCGCGATCTGGAAGGCCTTGCGAAGGCTGTTGAGGGCCGGTATGCCGCGATTCAGCAGGGGTATGTTCAAACCAACGAAAACATAAAAACAGCCTTGCAGGAGTTGGAAAACCAGGTCCAAGCGCCGACGGCATATACGACTGCCAGCGAGGCTGCTCGCCACCAAGACGCGCTGAACGAGATGATCCTCGTTGCTGAGTCCGCCATGCATCTTGAGGCAGGCCTGGGACGGCCGACAACAGAAGTGGAAGGAGCCGTTGCTGACCTGCGCGATCGCCGCAAGAATTACGACCTTGAGCGGGAAGGAGCGATTGACGCAGTGCGGATGCCAGAAGCTGCCAGCACTGATCCAAATATGCTCGCCATCGCGAATAAAATTATTGAAAACCCAAGCTATGGTTTCGGGGTGCATGGGCCAATCGTTCTAAACACCTCGAAGATTACCGAACATCAAAGGAAAGAAAGCGAGATTGAAATCGACGAGATCGACACCTTCGGCGGGAATTTGCAGTTATCGGGGACACAGGAAACCACCATTTACAAATGGAAAGAGTTCCAATTTGCGACCGCTCTGAAAGAAGACGATAGCGACCTTTGGAGGATCTACTATATCAAGCCGAAGATCTTTTCCTCTGGAGGCTCGAAGACCCCGCTAAATGAGTGGATTTCGGGCGGCGTTGTGGAAGGTGAGTTTATCAGGGAAGAGAATGTTACAAAATAAGAGAATTCGTTCGCGCGGCCTCATGGTGGCAAAGGTGGGCTTGGCACCTTGTTTGCTATGATAATTTGGAAGTGGTTTTTTCGAGATCACTAAGTTTTTGGAGCCAGACCAATATGCGATATGGGTTTTGTTTTGTTGATCCTCGGGATACTTGGATCACTTGAAACTATCGGGGTAAGGCCTCCTTCGCCTTAGAGCGCTTATGCATGGTCGCCTTGGGTGGCTTAGCAGAATAGAGCCACAAGATTTGCGGAGCGCATCAAGGATTCGCCAATTTCTGGCGGCTGATGCGGCGAAGTCTTTAGCCGTCAACTCAAGACTGATCAGCTCCGGAAAACGGACCGCAATTGATCGCGTGTCGCTTGCCAAGATCCTCAACACCGAACATCCCATTCCAGACGCAGAAAAGGGACAGCTATCACAGTTGGAATAAGAATGCGCGGCGGCTCAATTCGGCGATGGCAGTTATACTCGTCGTACCCGGAACGAGGAGGGGGCGCTCGATATGACAAGAACTCGCCAAATGCCCAACAAACTGCAACAATCAAATGAATTGCATCTGCGCATGCTCTTAAGAAAAGAAAGGAACACTATGGTTTGGTCTCCCGAGGCGAACAAATTGAATGCAGTGGCGTTCTACGACATGATGTTTAATCAATGTGAACCGCGCAAAGCCATCGAGCAATTTGTTGGCGATGAATACATCCAACACAATCCCGAGGTCGCCGATGGAAAGGAGGCCTTTATCGAGTATTTTGAGCGCATGGCGGCAGAATATCCGGGAAAAGTGACCCACTGTACGTCGTCGAAGTTATTCGGACGATTTGAGATTTGAAATTAGGGAGTGTTTGGCTCCTTTTGTTGATGTTAAGCGGCTTTTGCCTTTTGGTGCAAACGCCTTCTGAGTTCGATAGTTTGTCGTTTGATTTTTTCTC
>JBCCHN010000141.1:0-13490 GCA_039028695.1 Pseudomonadota bacterium | reverse complement strand
GACCCGGCCTATGCGGCAACAGGAACAGCGGTGGACGTGCTGCTCTTGGGCCAGGAGGTGCCGGCGAAACTATGCGTGCCTTGCCTGTATGATCCGGCACGAGAGCGGCTTTCCCTCTGAAATATCGAGCATATTTCCGAAGTGTCGGGCAAAGTTGTGCGAGCCTTTCGCGCAACCCTTATGGCACGCCAATAAGTTTGACCGAACGGCACCAAAAAAATCTGTTTGGCGTGCGCACAATAATTGCGCCATGAAGCCCACTTGAGATGTGGCAATCAGCAGATCGCAATCTCAAGGAGCTTCACGGCGCCAATTCAAAAAAGACGAATGCTTATTGAGCGGTATCTTGCTCGGTCGTCGTGCTGGCATCAGATTCCGTTTGATCGGGAACCTGGGTTTGCTGCTGAGCTTCATCACATGCGGTCAAGCCTGCAGCCATCAAAAACAACGCGGCAACACCCGCCGTAACCGATTTAATCATCTAACGTTCTCCCCTTTTCAAAGTGACGCAACGGGCCCCTGAAATCGGAGGGCCCTAGAAAAGTTAACAACTGGTCGCGTTCAAAGTTCCGGGGAAAAGTTAATTTTCCACCCCAGGTCTCCATATTTTTCCGCATCTAGAAAAGCAGCATATGGATCGCTGATGGGCTCATCCTGGCAGGCAATCATTGACGGGGGAAATAGTCCTGCAAATCCCCAGCACGACGGACATCGGCCGTACAGCAGTGAATGCCGCCGCCGAAGGGATAAGCATCGCGCAATTCCACCGGCACGACCTCGAATCCCAGCTTATCCAATTGATCCATCTGATGAACCTCGGAAGCTTCCACGCAAACGGTCTTGGGATCCAAGACCAGAACATTCATGGAAAGCCAAACCGAGGAATAACACAGCGGCGGCGGGCTGTTATGAGCCGGTCGCGCGGCGTCGACAATCTCCCAATCGTTTTTGTGGAAAAGTTCCCTTTGATCATCAGGCAGTCGGCGTTCGGGATTATTGATGACCAAGCCCGGCCGCAGCGGCGTGAAAGTGGCGTCAATGTGAATGGGATAGGGGTCGCCCGGAAAGTTGACCGTGTGAACCCGGTGATCGGGGAAATGCCGGCTGATCCAGTCGATGCCCTTCAAGTTGGTGGTAAAGCCGTGCTGCACCACCAGATCCTTGCCGAAGCGCAACACGTCGGCAGCGTCGAACAGGGGTTCTTCGTCGGTGGTTACAAAATACCGTTCGGCGGCCCATTCAAGGCGCTTTTCCACGCCGATTTTGTCTGACAGATAGTCGGGACGATAGTCCGCATCGGTGAGGCGCGGCTTTGGCGCCGCCTCGTGACGCATCTTCGGGTCTTCATCGTAATACTGCTGCAACAACGGCCGGTAACAGAGGTACTCGAACCACCGACAGCGATAGGACATGGTGGCTTCGAGCATTTCAGGGCCTACGGTCAGCAGCACATCGCGCGGCGGCATGCAGCCGAACATGGTCTCGGTTTCCCAGTCGGGTGTGGCCGACTTTTGATTAAAATCGATGGGCGTCGGACGGTCGACTGTTATGCCCCGCTTGCGCAAAAGGTCAGCAAAATTATCCAAGAGCTCGTTGGCCCGATCGATGGTATGCTGGGGCCGCGGACCCCATTTGCCCCGCATGTCGCTATCTTCGGGCACCTTGGCATCGAGCGCCGGTTCGGGCGGCGGAATGCAGCAGCCGTCGGCCCGCCCGACAATGACGTGTTTCAGCGGATCCCATTCATTCCAGGAGCACACGATGGTTTTCTCTGCCATGGGCTTTTCCTTTTTTTTTCGACAGTACCGTTCCTGACAGCGCCTTTTATCATTCGCACGGCGCGTCCTTTATTGCGTTATGGGCCCAATGGCAATAGACCAAACATCCGGCTGCTCGGCCCAACGGGGATCGGGGGAGGTTAAGATGCGTCGGGCCTGATCGCTGCCCCAATAGGGGGCGGTGGCCGCCAATTCTTGCAGAATCGGATCGGTTAGGGCGCTCAAGCGGGGACGTAAATCGGACACAAGGTCCGGCGGCGCGTCGAAAGGGCCACGCCCCTCTGCCTGCCAGTCATCGAAAAGCTGTTGCTGGATTTCTTTGGCGGCCGCGAACTGGGCCCGAAAAAAGGCCGCAGCCTGTTCGGCAGGAATGCCGTATTGCTCGGCCTTGGTTGCTAGTCCGGATAGGATTTGTGCTTCGCGTTCCAGGTCCTCAATGGGCCGATCATGACTCCACTTGTAGGCGGCCACGTCGGGCATCACCAAGAGGCGGTCGCCGATCAATTGCTTGAGTCGATGCAAAGAGGCCTCTGCCTCCGCCGTTCCAGCGAGGCTTTGAGAAGCCGCAAAAAGGCAGAGAATGGGCACGGCCAATACCGTGCCCAAAAACTTCGGGAGACGGGTCAGTGGTATTTTCCTTACTGAAGGTCTTCGGCGTTACGGGGCTAATCCCTATTGAGGTAGTCCCAGGCGGATTATTCGATGCCAAGCAAAGCCTTGGCTTGATGCAGCACCGCGATGGACTCGTCGTGATTGCCTTCGTTATGAAGGGCCTCGCCCTGGTCGCGGAGCAACATTACCTGGGTTTTCGTGGACTCATCCAGATCCGGTGCGGCGGCCAGTGCCTCGTCGATCTGATTGATCATCAAAGGGCAACTGCCTGCAAAAGCCGGTGCCGTCATCGCCAAGGCAAAAACGGCCGCTAGAATTTGTTTCTTCATGTTTTTGGCCTCCCATTCTCCAATCGGTTTAGGAACTAACTTTGTTGACGGTCAGTATAACAGGCAATGGACTAAAAAATCACCCATTGGGTTTGGACCCACCTGCCGATTCGGTACCCTTCTCATCAAAAGTGCCCTGGTCTTTAAAGAGATAGGTCAGCAAAAGCGCGACCGCACTGAGAGCGATGCAAAGGAACATAAGGTTTCGAAAAGCATGGCTGAAGGCTTGGTCCACCACCAGATGCACGCGAGCGGCCAAGTCTGGGGAAAGTTCGTCTAGTCTTTCGCGAATTGCTTGGGAACCTGACAAAAGGCCATAGATCTCAACCTGCATTTCCTTTGACACGCGCCCTCCCGCCAGATTGAGCAAATGAGCCAATTGGTCGTTTTCCCAGGTTCGGAAAAAGGCGCCCGAGGCGGCCACCCCGAGAGGGAGCGCCATGTTGCGCACCGTACCCAGAATGCCCGAGCCCTCGCCTGACTTTTCCGCCGGCACCGCAGCCATGCCGATGGAAAAGCCAACCGCGGAAACCAAGCCCTGCCCTATTCCCAAGACCAGCAGTCCCGACAAAATCAAAAACAAAGGACTCTCACCCTGGACAAAACCAAAAAGCACAAAGGCGACGACCATTGCCGCGCAGGAAAAGGCCAAAGCAAAAGGCAGGCCGCACCGCTCGGTCAAACGGCCGCTGACGAGGGAGATGACAACAATAGGGATCATCATGGCCAGGTAAATGGCACCCGACTGGATGGCCGAATAGCCGAGCACGTGCTGCAGATAGAGCGCCAGAAAGTAAAGCATCGCCCCAAAAGGAAAGAAGGTCAGGAAAAAGAGCACACAGGTACAGGCAAAACGACGGTTAACAAAGAGAGAGAAATCCACCAAGGGAGAGACCTGACGTCGCTCGACCCAATAAAACAAGGCGCAGCCGCCCAAGCCACCACCCAGGCACAACAATGTCCAGCTTGAGGTCCATCCCAACCGTTGCACCAGTTCCAAGGCTATGACGACTAGGAAGAGAGCGCCGGTGAGAACGGCAAATCCAGCCCAGTCGATCGTTGTGTTTGCCGGCTTTGTTGCCTCCTCGGTGACAAAGGCCAGCAGCAAAAAGAGGCAGGCCAACATCAAGACCACGCCAAGGCCGAAAAACCAGCGCCAAGACAAAGCATCCGTTAGGGCGCCCGCGAGGAAGGGGCCAACCATGCCACCCATCATATAAATCGCGGACATATAACCGATGGCCGATGTATGTCCGGCCCCTTCATGGGCGCGGCTAATCATGGCCACCGCCACAACGCAAATCATGGCCGCGGCCAAACCTTGCACCATGCGTGTGGCAACCAGCACCCACACGTCGTTTGCCAGGAACGAGCCCGCGCCAGCCAAAACGAACAACACGGCGCCCCCGATCGCGAGCTTCTTGGGGCCGATGACATCGCCAACCCGACCGAGCGCGATCAAGGGCGCCGAATAGGTCAAGAGATAGCTGTTCATCACCCATTCGAGCTCGCTGCCGCCGGTCTGGAAGTCTTTGCCCACCGCCGGCAAAAGGATGGCCAAGCCGTAAAAGTCCAAATTGATGACCGCGACCAAAAGGCCCATCACCAAGAGAGTGCGATTTTGATGTTGCGCCAACCAGCTCATTGCATTGAAGCCGGAATTATCTGTGAACAAAGCGGCATAATTGGAGATTATCTCTCTGAAAATTCGCGAGAATTAGGCCAGGGACTTTGCCGTTAAGCAAGATGAGAGTGGCAGGCGACCAATCGGCGGCGCTCCGTCGCAGCATAGCGCGATCAGAATACCGCTCGTCAGAAAAAAGATAACTTGTCTAAAATCGCCACAATTCGTCATTCTATTTCTACAATTCCTTCCTACCTATTCATCAGAAGATTTGGTTAAACGCGTTACAGGTCGGGGTTAATTTTATGGTCCAAAATATCAAAGCCAATCACGAATGGATTTACGGCGAACCTCAATTAGAAGATGTACTTAAAGATCCCATTGTCCATCAGGTCATGCTGCGCGACGGCGTAAGCCCTGGATCGGTCCTAGCCCTCGCGGCCACGGCCAGGCGACATTTGGCGGATCGATTGGATCAGTCCTCTCTGGCGACGAAAACGCAGGCTGCCTGAACGGGACAATCAGGGAGTTTCGACCCCGTGACGCCGCAGCCGTGCGCTGAGTCTATACGCCAAGCTGTACATTGGGGTTTGGTTGAGGATGTCTGGCCGGACACCAGGCCTGGTCAGCGGCATCTTTGGTGCGTAACCGCCTAGACCGGGCGGTGAAAAATGCCCTATTGGCCCGAGCCACAAATACCGCTAGGGTAGCGGTTGAGACGGAGCGCAACACGCGCCGGTATAAGCGACTAAAAAATGCCACCGGCGCGGAGAAGGGAGACAGTGATGAGCGATAGGGACGACAGGTTAACCGATCCCATAGAGGAAGCCAAAGCCATCAAAAATTGCCTGAACTATCTGGAAAATGAGGCCCGTCGCGTAGGCCTGACCGCCGGCGCGGACCTGATCGGCGCAGCAGGCCGGGCGGTCGACGATGCCATCGCCCTTTCCGAGCGTTCCGTTGTCTTTAGCGAGAAGATGGTTGCGGCCAAATCCGAGTCGATCCTGCCCAACTAGGGTCTGCCCTAAGTATCTGGTACCTGACTTACCTTATGAGACCGGGGCCGTAACACCGCGGCTACTACCTATTGATATCGATCGCCATCCATTGATCGCCGCCACCTATTGATTGATGGCTCCGCCGTGGGCCCGGCAGCGCAATACATAGCGATGGTCGAGTTTGTGAACCACCACCTTGGCTACAGGAGATTGGGTTGCGGCCTCGGTGATCCACAATCCCTTATCGTCGATTTGACTGAGCTGGCGATCCAGACCGCTTTTGGAACCATATAAAAAGATGTCATCCTCAACCAAGATGGTCTGGGAATCCTCTGCAGGACAGATCACTGCACCGCCCAATACATCGCGAAAGGCGCTCTCATCATCGGCCAACGAGCCCGCCCAACCGCCAATGGTGAAATTCGGCACGACGGCGAAGTAGTGGCATCTGGTTGCCACATTTTCCAGGGAGTCGCGGCAACCTGCTTCAAAGGAAAAGAGGTAAACTTGCGGCCGACGACCAATACCTTTTTGGGGACTTTCAACGGATTTTCCATCAGCGGCAGTGCCATTTAGCGAAGAGGCGGTCATGGCTCCCTCACCATCAGCCTCCTGGTCATCTCCGTCGTACTGCACAATCGGACCGCTATAGAGCGCGACGGATAGGGAGGTTGCCCCGGCGCCAACCAGCTCTTGCAAGTAAGGTTGACCGGAAACCGTGTTGCGAAAATCAACCGCGTATTCCAAAACAGAGCCCATCTGCGCACTTCGATCGGCACGGGTATCGGGCACGAAAAACTCAGGGCCGCAGGTCCAAGCGCCCTGCACCAGCTTGGTTTGCAGTTCAGCACCCTTCTCACGACAAAAGTCTTGATTGAACGACGATCGCCACAGCGCCTCTTGATAAATGGACTCCATAGGCTTGCGATAATCGACGGCACAACCACCGTTATCGGTCGGTGTTACCACGATCTCACGAATGCGCGTGTCCTTCAGGCACCACCACGCAGATGCCGCAAAAGCAGCCGAGTTTCCCATCAAAAAAAATACGCAGAGAAAACAGAAAAAACGAAGCAATCTGTTCGGCAATTTGGCGATTTCAAACATGGTTTTTACTTTAGTTAACGTAAATTAGGTGCCGATTATCTTGTTAAATCTCAAGGTCCACTTCGAATGTATCACCGACCATAGAAAACAGCCAGACAGTCCAGTGGCAATCTTACCTCTTTCCCGCGCGGCGACAATTAGCTTCCGACCCGCAAGGCCTACAATCGCACCTTCATAAAATATTAATGTTATCACGGCGATAATATAATCACTCATTAGACCAAGGAAGCGGCAGGATGCCACAAGCCAAACGCACGGAACAGCGCCTTTCCCAAGAGGACAGCTTACGGAAAGAATTGGACCAGGGCAGCCGACCTCAGCAAGAAACGACCCCCGACCGACCAGCGGCACGAACTCTGCGCCAAGGAGAAGCCGCAGCCTTGCACGAGCGCGCGAAAACGCCAGAAGTGCATGAATGGCATGCCAAAATTGCTGATTATGTGGAAGACCAGAGCTGGGAGCGTCCCCGCGCGTCCGGCGTAACCCGCTGGCCAACCTACAAATCCCTGACTTTTGTCTTGGGCACCAGCGTCGGACTATGGGCCTTGTTGTGGGGCACAACTTCCATTCTATTTTAAGGCAATAGGGATCCTTTTCGCCCAATCAGGGGCGCCAGCCGGACGGATTGCCGCCTTTCATAAAGCCTGAGCTAACGGTACCCTCTCCTTAATGGTTGGGGAGAAGGATAATGCGATTTTCGGGAAAAAGGGTTTTTGTGACCGGCGGTGCCCGGGGTATTGGTGCCGCCATCGCCAAAGCCTTCTCGGAAGAAGGCGCGCAGGTGGCGATAAATGCCAGAACCACGGCCTCCATTGAGGCATGCCGGGAAAGCCATGGGCAAGACTACATCCCCGTGCCGGGTCAGATCGGTAGCCGGGCCGCCTGCGCGACGGTTGTCGAAAATGCAGTAGCGGCCCTTGGCGGTCTGGATGTGCTGGTGGCCAATGCAGGCATATTTGCCCAAGTGCCGTTCGAAGAAGTGAGCCAGGAGGAATTCGACGCCAATATCTCGGTCAATCTGGGCGGTGTCTTTTTCTGTGCCCAAGCGGCCATGCCTGCCTTGCGGGAAAGCAAGGGCTCCATCGTGGCCGTCGCCTCGGACGCTGCGCTTGTTTCCTGTATCACCGCGCCGGCCTATGCCGCCGCCAAGGGGGGCGTAACGAGTCTGGTGCGCAGTTTGGCCGTCGATTACGCCGCCGATGGCGTTCGGGTAAACAGTGTCTGCCCAGGCAATGTGGAAACGGATATGATTCGGTCCATGATTGAACAAAGTGCGGATCCGCAAGAAGCCGCCCGGGAGGCCGCGGCTCGGTGCCCCATGAAGCGCATGGCCCAGGCCGAGGAAGTGGCAGCCGCGGTGCTTTATCTGGCCTCGGATTCCGCCGGCTTCACCACCGGCGTCGCGCTGCCCATCGACGGCGGCGGGGTCGCAGGGTTTGACTAAACGTCATCTGACTGAATCTATGCCCCTCCAACCCCGCTGCGGCAAGCGAATGGGAAAGCGTGCGCGGATAGCTTGGTCGATGTCTTTTGAAATGTGATCAGGCGGCGGACTGTCGAGCAAGTCCCGAGTTCTCTCTCGTGCGGCCGCAAGCAGATCTTTATTCTCAGTCTTAGCCCACTCTTGCGGTGTCAGGCGGTTTCCCAGAGCCGGGTAAAAATAGTCGCTCTGCATGCGCTCGAGGGTTTGGTCATGACCCAGGAAGTGACCCGGACCACCAACGCAGACTTCTCTTATGGTCTCTAGGGACAGAGTCTGCTCGGTGACTTCAATGCCACGGGTGGCGCGCATGACCGCACCAATTAGGTCGTTGTCCAGCACGAAACTCTCCAAGGAACAGGCGAGCAATGACCCGTACATACCGGCCGCTTCGTAAATCAGGTTGGCGCCGGCCAGAGCGCTCATCAGCTCGGTGTAACCTTTTTCATAGCCGGCCTGAAAATCGGGCATCTTGCTATCGGTCATGCCCGCCGATACGGCACAGGGAATATCGTAGAACTGGGCCATCTGGGCGCAGGCCGCCATCAGCAAGCCCTGCTCAGCACTGCCGCCCGACATGGCGCCGGTGCGCAGGTCGGATACAAAGGGCAAGGCACCAAAAAGCGCTGGATGCCCCGGCGAGATCAGGTTCAAATAAGTGAGCCCAGCCAGAACCTCGGCACATTGCAAGGCTACCGAGCCGGCCAAGGCCGCAGGTGAAGTCGCACCCGCCTGCCCTGCCGAGACCAGCTTTAAGGGAACACCCGACTTGGCAGCCACTTCGATAACACTCAAGGCCTCTTCGGCGAACTTGAGGGGCGGCACAATAAAGCAGGTGGAGACGCAGAGGAAAGGCCGTGCACGCAAGGCTGCATCGCCGCCGGCGATCATCTGCATCATCGCCACTGCCTCGCTTAGGTGATCGCCATTGGTAAAGCTCGTCCCAACATGCTTTGCCGTGCCGGCCAAGCAGGCATAGGCCGTGTTTAGATCCATTTCCCGAGGGTCTTCCAAGTCCCGGGCCACAACCGTGCGCTGGAACATGTGAATGTTGGGTAACAGATCAGCCAAGCGGGCCATCTGATAGAGATCCACCAGGGTGGAATCCCGAATCTCCTGCGTGGCGCTATCCACGATGTGTACCGCCGCGCCCGAAGTCCCCAGGTGGACCCGGGTGCCGGAAGGATCCAGGTCCTGATCCGGATCCTGGGCAAAGAGCTTATAGCCTCGGCCAGCCTGCTTGAGGACACCTTCCACCATGGAGGCCGGGAACAGCAGGCGGCCATTCTCGGTCACGCTGCCGCCAGCCGCCTTGACCGTGTCGATGCAGTTGGCCGTGGCCGCGGCCAAGCCGATCTCTTCAAGGATGCGCAGGGCCGTTTCGTGGATGCGTTTTACGTCCGCCTCGCTCAAAGGACAATAAGTGCCTCCGACAATACCCGGCCAAACCGCGCTGCTGGGGCCGGCGCCGGCGCCGTCCTTGCGGGCGTTCCGCCGCGCCCGGCGGCCGCCGGAACGGCGAATGGACAACTCGCTCATGACATCTCTCCAGTGGGCGTCTCTGCAAAGGGAGCTAGAATACGGTTTATGTCCGATGACTGGTCCCAGCGCAGAAGGTCATCCACCACCCGGCCACCATAGGGCCCGGCCAGATCATCAAATTTGGCGCGCACCTCCGCCATGGACAGGGGATTTTGCGGCGCACCGCGGGGATAAGCGCGGCTGGTCTCCAAGACCCGGCCCGTGGCCAATGTCACCCGCAAGCGGTCGGGCTGGTCCGGGTCATAGTTCATTCCAGGGCAAGCGGCCGCCTGAGGCGATACCTCTACCTTTGCCATGAGGTCTTGCAATTCCGGATCGCCGATAGGCTCATCGGAGAAATCGTCCAGGGCCAAGCGGCCACGGTGCAACGCCGTCGCCACACAAAAGGGGACACTAAAACGAGCCTCGGCGGCGCTAACCGGCCGGTCGAACGGGAGAATAGCGTAGTGAAAGTCGGGCATTTCGACCTGGATCTTTTGAATCCTGTTGGCTTGTCCCTTTGCCATCTCCAGCTGCGGGAATAGCTCTAAGGCACAATCCACCAAGCGATGGGTGTAGCCACAAGAAGGATAGGGTTTCACAACCAAGCCCCACTCGCTGAGCGCGCTACCATCGGTTTTCTCAAGCGCCCGATCCAACCGCCTGGAATCACCATGGGACATCAAGCCGCAAAAGCCCTTGGCGCCCTCCAAGGCTGCCGCCTTGCCGCTTAACCCCTGCTCCGCCAGGAACGCGGCCATGAGGCCGTTCCGCGCCGCAAAACCCGCGTGCAGTGCCTTCGCCGGGCTGCCAAACTGACTGACGTAACCGGACGCCTGGGTCATGGCCAGAGACAGGGCATGTTCGGTCTGAACCGCGTCCAAGCGCAGCAAGCGCGCCACGGCCGCCGCCGCTCCGATGCCCCCCAGCGTCCCAGTGGAATGCCAGCCCTGGTTATAGTGCTCAAAGTTGAAAGCCGTCCCCAAAATGGCGATGACCTCGAAGCCGGCATGATAGGCGGCCGCGATCTCCGCCCCGCTCACCACCTGTTCCGCTTTTCCCCGCTCCGCCGCAACAGCCCAGAGCGCCGGGAAGAGCACCGCGCTGGGATGGGTATTGCCAGGTTCCTCCCAATCGTCAAACTCATAGATGTGCGCCGCCATCGCGTTGCAGAGCACGGCACAGGGCGCAACGGTGCACCGACCGCTGCCAAAGATCGGTGCCTTTCCATCGTACGACGCCAAGGCCGCACGAGTTTGGGCCGCAAGAGGATGTCTGGCCCCCACCAGCATGCAGCCCAGCAGATCCACCCCGGCGTGTCGGATCAGTTCCCGAGCGATCCCCTCCGGGGCCGGCAGCGCCATGAGGCGCGCGACGAGCTTGCTCAAAAGGGTCATGGCGATAGGGTCATTGTGATAGCGTGATGGCAACAACCCGCTACTTCGTTACCGATAAAACCGGTCCGGTTGATTTGCAGAAGCGCTGGCTCGGCGCGCCGAGCCACCCGACTCGACTCTGCAAGTTTAGCAGGCCCCGGCGCACTTGACAGACCCGGACTGAGTCAAAAGACTAATGTCATCTATTTTCCTGGGGAATAGTCGGATGCGCCTGCCCAACTGGAAACTGCTGACCGCCTTCGAAGCGGTGGCGCGGCATCGCAACTTCTCCCGCGCGGCCGCGGAGTTGAACGTGCTGCAACCGGCCATCAGCCGTCGGGTGGCGGAACTGGAGGCCGATTTAGGCCTTAAGCTTGTCCGACGGACACGCCCGCAAGCCAGCCTGACGGCGGAAGGCGAGGTACTCTGTCGGGCGCTATCCGCCAGTTTCGTTCAGGTGCAGGGTGCCTTAGAGCAAATCACGGCCCGCCGGCACCGGCGCCCCATCGTCGTCAAGGTCACGATCGGCTTTGCTAACTGTTTTCTCCTCAGCCGACTGGGCGCTTTTCGCTATGCTCATCCGGAATACGAGTTTGAGCTGGTCTCGCGGGACTTGAACGAAGACTATCGCGAGGAAGGCGCGGATATCATCATCGTTTTCGATCCGCCAGGCCGCCTGCCCGGGGTGCAACAGCTTTGTGTCTTCCGCGAAGAATTGATTGCCGTTGCCGCGCCAGGCCGCCTGGAGGGGCGGGCGCTGAGCCTCGAAGATCTGGTGCATCGGCCCCGCCTTTGGCTGGGAGCCGGCAGTCATGTGAATGACTGGGATCGCTTCCTAGCAGGCACCGGCGCGCGCCTGGATCCGGAACAGCAGTCCCACCGCTTCAACAGTTTTATGGTCTATCTCCAAGCAACACTCAACGGAGATGGCATTGCCTTGGGATGGGAGCATCTCTTGGACGACTACTTGACCTCCGGCCAGCTTCAAAGGGCATGCGACCACCAGGTCAAAACTCCGCGCGGATACTATTGCTGTCTCACCGAACAAGGTCAGATCCGACCGGGTGCCGAAGCCTTTATGGAGTGGATGGGGACCCTGGTTGCCCCTGACGAGACGTCGTCATAAGAGGTCCGACTTGGGAACGCTGCGGCCTTGACGGAATCCTTTGGACATTCAAACCCTTGTGATTGGTGAATCCTACTATGAGGCAAATTAAGGGCTCTTAAAAGATGTTGCGCACCAGGGTTACATATGGTTTTTCTCAAAAGGGATCAGTGGTGGTCGGCCAGATTAGGTGGCAACCACAGTCGTGGTTTGTGACATTAGCGATCGGCCTCAACAAAAGGCACGGCGCAAAAAAAGGTGAAAAAAGGGAACCAAATAAAGGAATGAAACTTAAGTATGATTGTTCAAAGTGTCCCGGGTATTGTTGCTCTTATCCCGTCATCGAGCTGAAAAATGGGGATATAAAGCGCATTGCTGGCTATCTGAACATGCCCAAGACACAGGTTCGCGAACATTTTGTGAGAACCAAGAAAAAAGCAGATCGCATGAACAATCGAATCGGCGTCCTGAAACATCAAGACGACGACATCTACGGCACCATCTGTACTTTCTTTGATATCAAGAAACGCCGCTGCGGCATCTACCCGGCCCGCCCGGAAGTCTGTCGGGACTATCCCGGCGGCAGAAAATGCGGTTACTATGATTTCCTAAGCTTCGAGCGCGAGACCCAAGACGATCCGGATCATATTGCTTTGACGGGAAACTGAAGTATTAAGGTAGCGGAAGTATGTCATTTCTATAAATGCCTCATAAGCACACGCCTAAGCGGGCTTAGGTCCCTACCCGCACCCTGCTATATACCCGGGACACCACACTCGGCGGCTCTCCCCCGCCAGCCCTCAAGCTCACTCAAAAACAATACGCGAGCCGACCCGAGCGGAAACGGTTTTGTAGGTCTTTCTTGGGTTCCAAGGGATGCCGAAATTAGCTGCTTCTGGAGATGTCCTGAAGAGGTTACGGAATTATCGAAATAACTACCTTTGCCTTGCTCCTCCCCCAAAGCATGGATTAAGGCGCTTACGGAATTCCTTTGCGAAAAAGCTGCCAAGGATGGCATTGCGTATGATGACGCTAAAGGTGAGGCATTTGTGAAAGCCCTTAGAGCTTGGTGGTTCAAACGTATGAATTTGTTAACGTAAACCTTGCGGCTTTTCGAGGACTTCGCCTTTGCTCGCCGCTAACAAGACGGATCAAGCGACATGGTCAAAGAGGGGACTCTTCATCAGATCCTAAATTGGATCAGATCCAGGGATGACGACACCATCGACAAGCGCACCGATAGGCGTGCCGGTAGGGATTTGACGGCCCGAGCACGCGCTCACAAGACGCCGCCAAAAATCGTTCAATCTATGCCAAGCGAAAGATCCAAAATGAATTGCAGAAAGTCCGCATTTTTGTTACCTGGCGGTATCGGAACAAGGACAGGGATTGGGATGCCCAAAGACAATTCGTCGGAATCAACCCCCTAGACCGAATAAGAATTTTATTAAATCATTGAAAAACAATAAAAAGCCCCGTTAGCTCAACTGGTAGAGCACCTGATTTGTAATTCCCTCAAACCCGCATAAAACTGCGCATATTCTGACATTTCATGCTTTG
>JBCCHN010000140.1:0-13560 GCA_039028695.1 Pseudomonadota bacterium | reverse complement strand
GTCCAGGCGCAACTTCACCGAGTCGAAGGAGAGCATGCGGTTAATGGAAAAATGCCGCCCGTAGTCCCTGAGGAAATCGATGTAATTGAGGCCGGCGAGCCAATCATTGTTGTTGACCATGACCGCATCGTTGGGGCCGTCGCCAAAGCCTAAGAACTGGCTGAAGATGCCCTTGATCTTCTCCATGTTGTGGGCGATGTCCTCGTCGCTCAGCAGTTGACGGCTCTCGTCCTTGCCCGAGGGGTCGCCCACCTTGGTGGTGCCGCCGCCCATTAAGATAATCGGCTTATGGCCGCATTGCTGAAATTTGCGCATCAGTAAAATCGTCACCAAGCTGCCCACATGCAGGGAGTCGCTGGTGCAGTCGTAGCCGATATAAGCCGAAACCGGTCCCGTCGACAGGAGGTCGTCCAAGCCCTCCAGATCAGTGCATTGGTGCAGAAAGCCGCGTGCTGTGACGCTGTGAAGGAAATCGGATTTTACCTGGGTCATTCTATTGCTTCTTCGAAGGTGACAGGTGTCTTGGGGCAGGTTTTAGCGAGCCGGTCCCATACCATAAAGCGCCCTGCTTAACAAACAGTCGCCCAGCAATAGGTTGGATTTTCCGATGGTAATCTTTACAATTTGCAAAGGGTCATCGGGTCATGCTGACCTTTGCCTTTCCACTGATTTGAGGTTTTATCATGTCGGACAGCGGGCGTTGGGCCTTGGGCCTTATGAGCGGAACGTCGATGGATGGAATCGATGCGGCCTTGCTGCGCTGTGACGGCCATCGGGTCTTCGAATTCGGCCCCCACGGCACCTATCCCTATCCGGCCGCGTTTCGGACCCGATTGAAAAGCTGCCTTGGCGGGCAGGGGCCGATCGAGGCGGTGGAGCGGGAGCTGACTGATCATCATGCTCAGGCGGTCGATGACCTTCTGAAACAAGCTGGTCGCGGTCCGCGGGATGTGGATGTGATTGGCTTTCACGGTCACACCATCCTTCATGAACCCGAACAGGGGAAGACCTGGCAAATCGGCGACGGTCTGCGTCTCGCTGAACGATCGGGTATCGACGTGGTCTACGATTTTCGCAGCCATGACGTGGCGGCCGGCGGCGAGGGTGCGCCCTTTGCCCCTCTTTTTCATGCCGCCTTGGCTGCCGACTTGGAAAAGCCCATAGCGGTGTTGAACATCGGCGGTGTTGCGAATGTGACCGTGATCGCCGGATCTGACATTCTCGCCTTCGATACGGGCCCCGGCAACGCCCTGATCGATGACTGGATGGAGCGTGGGACGGGAACTCCTATCGACCGGGGCGGCAAAATTGCGCAGCAGGGTCGGGTAGACCGGGGCGCGCTAAACCAACTACTGGCGGATGAGTACTTCGGCCGACCAGTGCCCAAATCCCTGGACCGAGATCACTTTTCTGCGGCCCCGGTGGACGGGCTCTCCCTAACGGATGGCGCAGCGACCTTAACGGCGTTCACGGCTGCCAGCGTCGCCTTGGCCGCCGATGCGTTGCCCCATCGGCCCAAGCAGTGGTTGGTGACCGGTGGCGGTCGTCATAACCCGGCGATCATGGCGGCGCTTCAGAATCATCTCGGCGTTAAACCGGAACCGGTGGAGGCCGCGGGCTGGAACGGAGATGCCTTGGAGGCCCAGGCCTTTGCCTACCTTGCCGTCCGCTCGCAAGCCGGGCTGCCTTTGTCCCTTCCCGGAACCACAGGTGTTGCCCAACCCACCTGCGGTGGACGCTTGTGCCGGGCCGCTGCGTGAGATCCGGCACTTTGTCGGCCTAGGGACAGGCCGATCACTCCGTTTGCGCTGCCGCCTGTTCTGCCATGGCCTTGTTCAAGTAATCGTCTGTATGATTACTGATCTCGCCCAATTCGTTACGGAAAAAGTGCGTGGCGCCGGAAATGATCCGATAGTCGATTTCGATCCCCCGTTGGGCCGACAGCTTATCGACCAGTTTGGCCACGGACGGCTCGGGCACGACATCGTCCTTGTCCCCCTGCAGGATAAGGCCGGACGAGGGGCAGGGCGCCAAAAAGGAAAAGTCGAACATATTGGCCGGCGGGGCAACTGAGATAAAACTGCTGATCTCCGGCCGCCGCATTAACAGCTGCATGCCGATCCAGGCGCCGAAGGAAAATCCGGCGATCCAGCATGCCGTGGCATTTTCGTTAAAGGTCTGCAGCCAGTCCAGCGCCGAGGCCGCATCGGAAAGTTCCCCTTCGCCACGGTCGAACTCACCCTGGGACCGCCCGACACCGCGAAAATTAAAACGCAGAACCGAAAAACCGCGGCGGGCAAATACCTGGTAAAGGGTATAGACCACCTTGTTGTTCATGGTGCCACCGTGTTCTGGATGGGGGTGCAGCATGAGGGCGATGGGCGCATTGGGCACTTTGCTGTGGAGATAGCGACCTTCCAAGCGGCCTTCGGGTCCATTAAAGATTACATCGGGCATCTAGTTTGATTTCCTCATCGTCCTTTGTGTCGCGCCAAGCTACTCCAGTGTTCGGCCCATAAAATTTAGGATCAAATTAACCGACTAAAAAACTTGGTTAATCCCCAATCCGTATCTTCCCAAGCTCGGATTCCTGGGCTTGATTGAGGTCCAATTACTTGATCTCTTTAGTGGGACAATCTATATGTTCCTAAATACATAATATGCCTAGGCTTTTCCTTATTTGGGAATGGGAGAGGATCCCCTTCCCAGACAAAGGCCGCGGATACTAGCACAAGGGGCGCCGTTATGTTCAAGTCTCTAAAAAGTGAAATTGACTCCATGATGCAGCGGGATCCCGCTGCCAAATCCCGCCTTGAAGTGGTGCTTTGTTATCCCGGTTTCCAGGCAATTTTGATTTACCGCCTGTCCAATTTTCTATGGCGCCATGGTTGGCGATTGGCGGGCCGTTGGCTGTCCCAGGTGGGCCGCTTGCTGACCGGTATCGAAATTCATCCAGGGGCCACTATTGGCGAGCGTCTGTTCATCGATCACGGCATGGCCGTGGTGGTGGGCGAGAGCTCTGTTTTGGGCAATGATGTAACCCTTTATCAGGGGGTAACCCTCGGCGGTGTGGCCCCGTCGGTGGATAGCGATTCTCAGCGAGATCAAAAACGCCATCCGACCTTGGAGAACAATGTGATCGTCGGCTCGGGCGCCCAGGTGCTAGGGCCCATTACCGTCAATCGTTGTGCCCGAGTGGGCGCCAACGCGGTTGTTACCAAGGACGTGCCCGAGGGCGCGACAGTGGTGGGCATTCCGGGCAAGGTGGTTCAGGCCAATGGCACCAAATCTGTCCAGGAGGCCAGATTTGTCGCCTACGGCACGCCCACCGGCGATATCCCCGATCCGGTCGCGCGGGCTTTGGACGGCCTGTTGAACGAGGTTCAGACCTTGCGGGCGCGGGTTAACGAATTGGAGACGGCGGCCCGACAAGACCCGGAAATGCCGGCGGCCCCGGGCGATCAAACCCCCACTGGCGACCCCAAGGTCAAGGTCACCACGGGTGAGTGCCCATGAGGGGTAATTACCCATGAGGGAAAAATGCCCATGAGGGGAGAGAAGCCGTGAAACTCAGCACCAAGGGGCGCTACGCGGTTATGGCCGTGGTGGACCTGGCGGCCAACGGATCCGGCGATCCAGTGACCCTGGCCGATATTGCCGAGCGGCAAGAAATTTCCCTATCCTACCTGGAACAGCTTTTTGCAAAGCTGCGTCGCGGGGGGCTGGTCTCGGCGGTTCGCGGCCCGGGGGGCGGCTACCTTTTGGCCTATCCACCAAGCCGTATGCGAATTTCCGACATTATCATGTCGGTGGACGAGCCCATTCATGCGACCCGCTGCATGCCCGGGCAGCCAGCAGGCTGTCGGCGAAACAAGGGCCGGTGTCCGACCCATGATCTTTGGGAAGAATTGGGCAATCAGATTTACCTCTATTTAAGCTCGGTAACCGTGGCGGATGTTGTGGCGGGCCGGGTGCTCGGGACCTGTGGTGTCTTTCGCAGCCCCGAAGCCGTCGTCCCATCGGCGGAAGCGGCGCAATAACCCCTTTGACCATCGAGGGGAGGGCGAAACATGCAAGACAGCCCCGTTTATTTGGATCATAACGCCACAACGCCCATGAGGCCGGCGGCAATCGACGCCATGTCCGGCGTGCTTGGACTGACAGGCAATCCCTCTTCGGTGCATAGTTTCGGCCGCAATGCCCGCAAGTTGCTCGATCAGGCGCGGGGCGCGGTGGCGGACCTGGTCGGTGCTGATCCTGCCGAAGTGGTCTTTACCTCCGGCGGCAGCGAGGCCAATGACCTGGCCTTGAATGGCCTGTCCCACCAAGAGTTACCGCTCACCGTGATTGCTTCGGCGGGCGAGCATGACTCCGTTCGCAAGGCCGCGCCCCAGACGATTTTTGTGCCCCTTACCGGCGATGGGCGCATTGATCTTTCCGCCTTAGAGGGCCTCTTGGCGTCCCAGGCCGAACCGGCCCTGGTATCGGTCATGCTGGCTAACAACGAAACCGGTGTCGTCCAGCCTCTCTGCGATGTGGTCGATCTGGCCCACGCGGCGGGTGCTTTGGTCCATTGCGACGGGGTTCAGGCGTCGGGCAAACTTGCGATGGACTTTGCGGCCTTAGAGGTCGATCTATTAAGCCTTTCCGCCCATAAATTCGGCGGCCCCCAGGGTGTGGGCGCCCTCGTCGTGCGCTCCGGATTGGATCTTAAAGCCCAGCACCGGGGCGGCGGGCAGGAGCGGAACCGCCGGGCCGGGACCGAGAATCTGCCCGGCATTGTGGGATTTGGTGCCGCTGCCGCCACCGCGGAGGAGGTCCTGGCGGCTCAGCCTTGCCTCGCCTTGTTGCGCGACGACATGGAAGCGCGCCTCGCCCAGGTTGCGCCGGAAGTAGTCTTTTTCGGTCGGCAATCAGAGCGCTTGGCCAATACCTCGTGCTTTGCCCTTCCGGGCGTGCGCGCCGAGACACAGTTAATGGCGCTGGATCTTGCCGGTGTGGCGGTCAGTGCCGGGTCGGCTTGTTCCTCCGGCAAGGTGGCACCTTCCCATGTGCTAAAGGCCATGGGCGCGGAGGATGATCTGGCCGGTGCGGCGCTGCGGGTCTCGCTGGGATGGCAGACCAGCGAGGCAGAAGTGGACCGCCTCGTGGAGGCTTGGATCGCCTTTTACAATCGCAGCCGGGCCGCTTAGAGTTTTAAAGGGATACTTTGCAGGCGAATGACTTCGCCCGTGACGTAAGAGGAAATGGCAAAAGAGATGGCGGACAAACAAGCGGATCGTCCGATCTATTTGGACTATCAAGCAACCACGCCCAGCGACCCGCGGGTTATGGAGGCGATGCTGCCGTATCTGTCCCGGCAATTTGGCAATCCCCATTCCATTCAGCATACCATTGGCCTTAAGGCCGAAGCCGCGGTGGAAAAGGCCCGTGGTCAGGTCGCCGATCTCATCAATGCCGAATCCCGCGAGGTCATCTTTACGTCCGGCGCCACCGAGGCCAACAACCTGGCCATCAAAGGCGTTGCAGCCTTTCAAAAGGGACGGCGTGGGCATGCGATCGTCGCGGTCACCGAACACAAATGCGTCTTGGAATCCTATCATCGTTTGGAGCGGGAGGGCTGGCGTGTCACCTATCTGCCCGTATCTTCGAAGGGGCTGCTGGACATGAAGGCTCTGACCACGGCGCTTGATGAGGATACCGCGCTGGTATCGGTCATGGCGGTCAATAACGAGATTGGGGTAATCCAACCCCTAGACGAGATCGGCGCCCTCTGCCGGGAAAAGAAAGCAGCTTTTCACTGCGATGCGGCCCAAGCGGCCGGTAAAATTCCTCTTGATGTTGAGGCGGCAAAGATCGATTTGCTCAGCATTTCCGGGCACAAGCTTTATGGCCCCATGGGCATCGGTGCACTTTATGTTCGCCGGCGCCCTCGAGTTCGACTGGAGCCGCTTTTTGATGGGGGCGGTCAGGAACGAGGCCTTCGATCCGGGACCTTGCCGCTTTTCCTATGTGTCGGCTTTGGCGAGGCCTGCGCCCTGGCCCAGGCCGATAGGGCAAGTGAAGGCACCAGACTGGCGGCGCTAAGCGCGCGGCTATGGTCCGGCCTGACAGCCGAACTTGACGGCTTGTCGGTCAATGGTGACCAAGACCGGCGTTTCGCCGGCAACTTGAATATTTCCTTTGCGGGGGTGGATGCGGAGGCCTTGATTAAGGCCATGCCCGAGATTGCCGTGTCGACCGGATCGGCCTGCACATCGGCCTCGGTGGAGCCGTCCTACGTTTTGCAGGCGCTGAACCTGGAGGAGGAGCGGACCCGATCGGCCCTGCGCATCGGCCTCGGGCGTTTTTCAACGGCAGAGGAAATCGATCGAGCCGTTGCGATCATTGTCCGAGCGGTGACCGACCTGCGCGGCCGAGCTGGACGTGATGGGAACTCAGCAGACGGCTCCCAGGCTGCCGAGTGAGTAACCCATGCCTGAGCTGACATTTGTTCTCAAGGACGGCACTCGCAAAAAAGTCACGGCCGATGCGGGGCAGTCGGTGATGTCCCTTGCAAAGCGCCATAACCTTGACATGGAAGGGGCCTGCGAAGGCTGCCTCGCCTGCGGCACATGCCACGTTTACGTGGAAGCCCAATGGGCGGAGCGCCTGACCTCTCCTGATGAGGAAGAGTTGGATATGCTAGAGCTGGCAGTCGAGCTGCGGGAGACCTCGCGGCTGGCCTGCCAGATCACCGTCAACGCCGAATTGGACGGCTTGACGGTAATCTTCCCCAAGGGCCAGGTTCCCAACCTCTTGGTTCGCTAGTCTCAGCCCTTGTCCGCCTTTTTGGGTCAGTTGGCTCCCACTGCCTGGCTGGCAATTGCTGCGAAAATCCCATCCAATTCCTGGGCCATGTCCTGCAAGGCTTGGCCGCCGTCACTATAGGGTGCGAAGACCACGCTCGGCGGAACATAGCTCAAGGTCGCCGTGCCATCTTCGTTTTCAGTGATGTAAAATCGGATCGGCGCCTCGATGCCGGCGGGAATGCTGGCGTCCAACATGCGTACGGCAAAGTCAGGCCGGTAAACGCCGACCACCATGTTGCCGGGAATGACCTTATCCAGTTTTTTCTTGGCCCCGACAGTGGCGCTGGCCCGGGTGACCACGCCCATTTTATTGTCGGCCACGGCTTGGTCCAAACGTTCGACCAGAGTCGGATAGTCGTGGGATGTATCTTGAATGATCCAGCCTTCCTGTTGTGCCTGAGCGAGGCTTGCACTCGAAAGCATGAAAAAGGCGGCAGCAATAGTGGTGAAGAGTCTCAACTTATTTCTCCTAAAGAGGGGCGGAGGCTTTGAACCTGCCCGTAATTCTTTAATATTAGGACACCAGCCTACTCAGCGCCACGGCTGGGATCAACCGTGCAAAGCCCTGCATTTATGTTTGATGTGATTCACAATGCCCGGCCCAGCCGGCTCTATGGCAAACCATGGCGTTCTTTGTGGCTCCGCCCTTGGTTTGATTACATTTGCCTGAAATCAGTGAGCCATTGGCTGTTCCCCATGATGCGCGGCTTGGCAGCGGCTCAAGAATCCGACAGTGATGAGGTGGCTTTTCAAGCAGGGACCGGTCTTGCCGCACCCTTGCCATCACGTCTCAGGGATTTTTTGGCGGACCAGACCCTACGCCGAAGGGCTTATCTGAGCGCGGCGTCTGTCTGGGAAAAGGCCGCTTTTGGTGGCTCTAGCGTGCAAGATCTTTGTGCAGCGGAGGCCGGGCGGTACCAAGCAGCGCTCTCTCTTTCGCGCGGTCTTGGCCCTTTGGTCCCCTACCTGCGGCGCTTGCCTAAACTGCGTTACGACATTTTATCCCCTGACGCGCTCGCCGAGACCTTTCCCCCGGCAAATCCGGAAGATGACTCTGCAAGCTACAAGCTGCCCGCGCTGCCTGAGGTACTTCAATCGACGGCAATTCCAGGCCCGAGTGCGCGGGAATCTTGGCTGCGGTTTGTTTCACCGGAGCTGGGGGATTTTGTTACCGCACGCATTTACGAAGCCGAAGATCCTCAGCATGACAGCCCCAATTTCATTTTTCTGCATGGCGTCGGCATGGAACCGGAGTTTTGGCCCCGTCAGCCCGATGCCATCAATAACCTGACCGCGCGGGGTTTTCGGGTCATTCGGCCTGAGGGGCCGTGGCATGGGCGGCGGCGCCTAACGGGTTGGTTCGGTGGAGAGCCGGTCCTAGCGCGGGGCCCATTGGGCATGCTGGAAGCTTTCCAGGCCTGGATCGGGGAGGTCTCGGTTTTGATCAGGTGGGCTCGTCGTCGCTTTGCGGGGCCTGTCATCCTCGGTGGCGTGAGCATGGGAGCATTAACCAGCCAACGATTGGCGGTCGCGGCGGCAAATTGGCCAACGGAAGCGCGGCCGGATCACCTGTTTTTGGTAGCCACCAGCGAGAGTTTTACCGATATCGCCTTTTCGGGCGCCTTGACTCGGGAATTGGGGATTACCCGCCGAATGCAAGATGTTGCTTGGCAAGAAAGTGCACTTAACCCCTGGCTGCTGCTCATGGAGCCCCATGGCCAACCAATTGTCCCTCCTGAGAGGATTCTCATGGTCCTTGGCGATCGGGACGTGGTCACGCCCTATGCGGGCGGGTTGTCACTCGCCAATCGCTGGCGGCTACCCCCTGAAAACCTATTTACCTACAACCGAGGCCACTTCACCCTTTGTCTGGGGCTGCTCGCCAACCAGGAACCCCTGCACCGGCTCGCGGCTGTTCTGGGCCGATAAAGTAGATCCAGTTGGCAACAGGCTTGCGGCAAGCCTAAGAGGCCCTATATTCCCCGCCATGGAAACCCGCGCGTTAGATTTGGGCCTTTCAGGTCCGCCGGAGAAAACCCGTGTCGTCGTTGCCATGTCCGGTGGCGTCGACAGTTCGGTGACGGCTGCCCTATTGAAGGAGGCTGGCTATGATGTGGTCGGTGTGACCCTGCAGCTTTACGACCACGGTGTAGCGCTCCAAAAAAAAGGGGCATGCTGTGCAGGGCAGGACATATACGATGCCCGGATGGTGGCCGAGCGCTTGGATTTCCCTCATTACGTACTCGATTACGAATCTCGTTTCCGGGAAAATGTGATGGAGGATTTTGCCGACAGCTATATGCGCGGTGAAACGCCCATACCCTGTGTACGCTGCAATCAAACGGTCAAGTTCAAGGATCTGCTCAGCACCGCCCGGGATTTGGGCGCTCATGCTTTGGCGACTGGGCATTACGTCCAGCGGCGCATGGGGCATTTTGGTGCTGAGATGCACCGCGCCCACGATCATCAGCGCGATCAAAGCTATTTCTTGTTCGCCACCACGCAGGAGCAGCTGGACTTTTTGCGCTTTCCCTTGGGCGGACTGCCCAAGGCTGACGTTCGAGCTCATGCCCAGCGATTTGGGTTAACGGTAGCCGACAAACCGGATAGCCAGGATATTTGCTTCGTTCCCAACGGCTCTTACGCGCAAGTAGTCGAACGCCTGCGACCAGGCGCTTTGGATCCCGGCGATATTGTGGACCTCTCCGGTCGAGTTGTCGGCCGGCACAAGGGGATCATCAATTTCACGGTCGGCCAGCGCCGCGGGTTGGGCCTGGGCGGCGAAGCGGCGCCGCTTTATGTGGTGCGCCTGGATCCTGACAAAAAGCAGGTCATCGTGGGGGCCCGCGAGGCGCTGGCGCGGGATCGGGTTTTTATCAGCGAGCTAAACTGGCTGGGCGATAGTGCGTTATCGGAGCAGGGTCGGCCGGTTACCGTCAAGCTGCGATCCGTTAGCCAGGCGGTTGCCTGTACCCTTTACCCGCTGCCCAATCAATCATCCGGTTTACGCGCCGGCAATAGCGCAGAACTCGTTCTCAACGATCCGCAGTTTGGGGTTTCCCCTGGCCAAGCGGCTGTGATCTACGAGGGCTCCCGGCTCTTGGGCGGCGGCTGGATCACGCACTCCGATAAAAAATCGATGGCGGCTTAGCCTCACATTTTTTTGCCGCTTTCCGGCACGGTGCGCAAATTCTGAGCGTTTTTGCCGGGTACAAAAAACAGCAATTGGACCAGCCGACCATTCTCCATGGAATCTCCGAAATCCGGTCCGCTGCGGTGGAAAAACCACGGCCGAAAGAGCACGCAGCGGTTAAATTTCAACGGCAGTTCATGGACCTTTTCCCATTTATCCAGATCCCGGCCGTCCTTGCCCTTGCCAAAGAGCATGTCCAGAACCTCGGCCCGTGACTGGCAACCGTAAATTCTTTGCGCTTCTTCTTCGGTGAAGGGCATGTGTTGCGTGCCATATTTCTTATGCCGATAAAATTCCGTGCCGCCAACGCAGTATTCGTCGGGTGTAAGGCAAATGACTCCCGCCCACGAGCATCGCTGATCCACATGAACCTCGCCGGTCCGTTTATGAGTAGCAAGGGCGATTCGGCACACGCCATGCCACATGCCAGGGCCACCCATGACCGGCTCTTGCACAAGAAAACTAAACATCTCGTCTGAATTTGGGGGCAGCATAGCTTGGCTGGAGTTGCGGCCAGGATAGGTGACCTCGCCGGTATCATCGGGGTAGGTGAAGCTCAAGGCGGCTTTGCGGACCGCATGTGGATCTTCATAAAAATCGTCAATCACCACGATCGATTTGTACATGGCTGTTTATCCTCGTGCCGATCCTATCGTGTTTGCCAAGGACTTATGTCTCATATCCAAAGGAGTCGATAAAGGGCGCTAGTTTTGGCAGTTGGGGGGCCAAATGCTGCCTGTAGGCCAACCAGCGAAACTTGGCCCGGTTATACAATGGCTCGCTGACCTGGCTATAGCTTGGGGTGTTGATGTGTTTGCGATTTTTAGCGTGACTGGAAAAGTCGCGCACCTGATCTTCCCAATCCAGGTTGAGAAACGTCAGAAGGCTCGCGATGGTGCCTTCGAAGTTATCAACCACGTCCTCGTAGCGAATCTCATGCACGTGAAGGGGAAGTCGGTCACGATATCGCTGGAGCAAGCCCATGACCTCCACATAGAGATCGACGCTATCGTCCAGGTTTGTGAAATTGGCCATCGCATCATTGAGGAAAAAGTGCTGCATGAAGCAGCTCAATACCACGTCGCAGGGATGGCGCAGGGCGACAATAAAGCGTGCCTCGGGGAAGACTTGATAGGCCAAGGCACAATGGATGCTGTTCAAGGGAAACTTATCGACGATCTGTTTGTCTGGCGTCACACCCGTTTGGCGCTCCAATTCAGCAAAATAGAGGGCGCGCAGCTCGGCCAGTCTTTCCTCGGTTAAGCTGCCGAGAGCTTGCGGATAGTGACCCCAGGTTTCAATCCGGCGCCACAGGGGCTCCAAAAGGGGAGTTTCCTCGATCACGTGGACGGCCGAGTGGGCGTCCAGAATTTGATCCAGCAAGGTTGTGCCCGATCGGGGAAAGCCAATCAAAAAAACCGGGGCCGAAGCGGAAGCGCCGAGGGGCAGTGGGGCTTTCAGGCCCGACATAAAGTCTTTAAGGGCCCTGACCCGGTGGACATAGCCTTCCTTATCGAAAACTTCTCCTTTCGGGTTGTTAAGGTAAAGTCGATTGCCTTTGGCGAAGTGATCAAACGCTTGGTCCGCATCGCCATAGCGATCTAGGGTTTTGCCCAGCTCAAAGTGTATGGGTGATTGACGCTCGGGATCGTCGGTCTGTTCCAGGGCTGTGCGGAGCTTGGCGAGTGCCTCGGGAAGATCGCCACGGCGGCGAGCCAACACACCGGCGAGGCAAAGGCATTCGGGATCATTCTGAGCACGTTCCAATGCAAGGGAAAGGCAGTTGGCCGCTTCGTCCAGCCGGTTCAGTGCCTCGAACATTTCCGCTAGGCAGCGCAAGGGCTGAATGTCATCGCTCCGCAAGGTGTCTGCGTGGCGATAGTCGGACTCAGCATCGGCAAAAAGCCCCAATGCCCGGCGGCTATGCCCCCGATTGAGGTAGGCTTCAACCATAGTGGGGTCGAGGGCGATGGCTTTATCATAGGTGGCGACGGCGGGCCGATGATCGCCCCGCCAGTTCAAGACGTTGCCCAGGTAAAGGTATGGCTCGGGTCGCCCGGGCGCCAGGCGGCAAGCTTGTGAGAAAATTTGCCCCGCCTCATCAAAGCTGCGAATTTGGAAGGCCAAGCGCCCCAGCCTCAGCAAAACGTCCACGTTGCGTGGCGCTGCTGCCAGGGCCTTTTGATAGCTCTCACGAGCCGCCTCGGCCTGTCCGATTGCCAGAAAAGCGTCTCCGAGGTTAGCCGCCGCCTCGGTATAGTCCGGGCGCGCCCGTAAGGCCGTCTGGAAGGCCTCAATAGCTTGTTGCGCCTTCGATTCGGCTAGGTAGATAGTCCCCAGAGTATTCAGGGCTTCCGCATAGCCGGGACGAAAAGATACCGCCTTTTGCGCGTGTTCTGCGGCGCTGGCAAGGTTCCCCTGGGCCTTTAAGGCATTGGCCATGTTGTTGAGATAAGTGGGTTCCTGAGGCGCGCTGGAGAGCGCCCTTCCAATAAGATAAACCGCTCGTTCAGCGTCATTCCGGTGCAATGCAATGACGCCCAGCAAATGCAGCGCATCCCCATTTCTACTTTGCTGTTTGAGAACCTGTTTGTAGGCCTTTTCGGCAGCACCAAGATTGCCGGCTCGGTGCGCAGCAAGCCCTTGCATCAGAATCGCCGTCGGATCACTGGATTTGGGAGACAAATTCGCCTTTTACCCGACTATCGGATTAACCCTCAAAAACCCATCGCGATGCCGAACATTCGGGGATCATCATTCCCCAAAGCTTAGCTGGGCGTGTTCTCGATTACGGGGCCCGTCTGATCTTCCCCCACAGATCGGGACAACGATGAATCTTCAGAAACCCAAACAGCTAAATTCGCCGCCGCCAAAGCCAAAATTACAATCCAGACACGCAAACGCCAGGCCGTACGAACAATTAAGGATTCCGACAAGGGAATCCTTGTTGACTTATCAAACAATGCCATACCTGTGGCTCCCCCCCATGCTGCTCACACCCCGATATGAGCAACCTCATGATTGCGCTAGTTGAAGTCAAATGATCGAGCTCTGTCAAGCCAAGACCTGGATTTTATGTTTTTTAATTTAAATTGTTGATTTTTCTAGTGTGCACGCGCAAGAGGTATGTTCGGCGAGTTGAAGTCCAAAATTTTTACTGTAATAACTAAATTTTGAGCAATTAGGTCGATTGACATTCCCTAAACGTTCAATGTATATTAGTATATCATTGACTTAAAAGAGCTTTTCCGCATTTTTATTTAGCATATTTGATGAATTTAAATTAGAATTATATAGTTTTCATAAATAAATTTCTCTTTCTACATGTTCCAAGTACTTATGGTTTCAATGGCGTCATGGAGATCTAGTTATCGAATTTAGTGGGACTGCGAGAAGACAGAACCCGATTTTTCGACAGCCCCTGCCGCCAAAAGATTTATGACCAGGATAAAAGAGGAATGCGACAAGGGAATAAATTTCGCCGGACATTATACTTTAGTCACATGGGGCTGTGGT
>JBCCHN010000139.1:0-13639 GCA_039028695.1 Pseudomonadota bacterium | reverse complement strand
TTTCGAAAGGGCACAAAAGACATCGAATACCTATTATGACTGGGTGCTGGACCATGTCTTTTTCCTGGTGCCGGCGCAGCAGTATGTGGGGCAGTTCTTAAGCACCTTCCAAGAGTTTCCGCCGCGCCAAAAGGCGGCGAGTTTCAGTCTCGATAAGGTGATGGAGAAACTCTCCGCCACGCCCGGCGGCACTCAATAGAGGGCGGCGGCCGGGTCATGTTTGTCCTGTCGTTTACGCACGGCTGTGTAAGATATGTTCGGAACTATCTTGTTGCCGCCGTGCTTGCCACCGCGGTGCTGGCGATCAGCGCCACCGCTTGGGCCGATCCCTTGCCGTCTTGGCGTGATGGCGAAGTTAAGTCACGGCTCATCGCCTTTGTGGAGGCGGTAAGCGATCCCACGTCAGGTCGCTTTGTCGCCCCATCGGAGCGTGTGGCGGTCTTCGACAACGACGGTACCCTGTGGGCCGAACAGCCGGTTTACTTCCAGCTATTTTTCGCCGCGGATCAGCTCAAAGCTATGGCCGAAAACGATCCGTCCATTCTGACTTCCGATGCCCTAAAGGCCGCCGCTGCCGGTGATTTGAAGGCTGCTTTGGCCGGTGGCGAAGAAGCTTTGCTGGAGATCGTGACTGTCAGCCATAGCAATACCACGGTGTCCGCCTTCATCGAGGCGGCCCGCGAATGGCTTGCAACGGCGCGCCATCCCGAGACAGACATGGCCTTCAGCGACATGGTCTATCAGCCCATGCTGGAGTTGTTGCGCTATCTGCGGGATGAGGGCTTTGACACCTACATCGTCTCGGGCGGCGGCGTGCACTTCATGCGAGCTTTTACTGATAAGGTTTATGGCATCCCGCCGGAACAGGTCATCGGCAGCATGGTTGAAACGTCCTATGGCACGGTGGATGGTCAGCCGGCGATCGTAAAGGAGCCAGCGATTGCCTTTATCAACGACAAGGGCGGCAAGCCGGTCGCCATTGACCGGGTCATCGGTCGGCGCCCCCTCTTGGCGGTGGGAAACTCCGACGGGGATTTTGCCATGCTGGAATGGACCACGGCGGGAAGCGGACCTCGTCTTGCCGCTATCGTTCACCACACGGACGCTGAGCGGGAATGGGCCTATGACCGGGACAGCCATGTGGGCCGTCTGGATCGTGGCTTGTCCGAAGCGGGGGAGCGGGGCTGGTTGCTGATCGATATGGCCAATGATTGGCTGACCGTTTACCCGGCATCTGCTCCGTGAAACCAGCAGCGCTGGCTGCTTGCTTGGTCTGCTGGATTGCCTTGCTTTGGTCCTTGGCCGTCTGGGCGGACACCGATAACGCCGACCCGGCTTATGTGGGTTCCGAAAGTTGTCGCAGTTGCCATAGCGAACAGTTTGCGGCCTGGGAGACCTCCCACCATGCCTTGGCCTGGGCCGAACCTTCACCAGCCAGCGTGCTCGGCGATTTTGAGGACGCTCGTTTCGCCCACAGCGACGGCTCCATCAGTCAATTTACTAAAGACGGTGAAGACTTTCGTATCGCGGTAACCGAACGGGACGGCTCAGCATCGTCTTACAAAGTTCAATCCGTCGCCGGGGTAGAGCCGCTGCAACAGTATTTGTTGGAAGGGGATCGGGGCCAGTTACAGTCCTTCGATGTGGCCTGGGACGTGGCACGCCAAACCTGGTTTCACCTTTACCCGGACCTGGATCTGGCACCGGGCATGGGTTTGCACTGGACCGGTCCCTATAAGAATTGGAACGCCCGTTGCGCCGAATGCCATGCGACGAATTTTCAAAAGAACTTCTCCCCCGCGTCCCACCGCTACCAAAGCGCCCATTCCGAATTGGGCGTTGGTTGCGAGGCCTGTCACGGACCGGGTCAAGCTCACTTGCAGTGGGCCGGGCAAGACGATTTTGCGCAAGACCTTTGGCAGGGTGTGACCTCAGCGGGCCTGACGATCGGCTATGGCGGCACATCAGAAAAAGAAATTCAGCAGTGCGCGGGTTGTCATTCCCGGCGCGAGGCTTTTGGGGCGGGAAACCCTTTGCCGGGAACGCCCTTTCATGATGCCTACCGTCTGGCCCTCTTGCGCGAAGGCCTCTACCACGCGGATGGCACCATCGAAGATGAGGCCTATGTTTATGGCTCATTCCTGCAGTCCAAGATGTATGACCAGGGTGTACGCTGCAGTAACTGTCACGAGGTGCACAGCGCAGGGATGGTGGCCGAGGGCAACGGGGTCTGTACTCAATGCCATTCCCCCGCCGGCAATCAGGCTTTCCCAAGCTTGACGTTGAAGGACTATGACTCTCCCACCCACCACTTTCACCCAGCCGATGCGCCGGGTGCTCTCTGTGTGAGCTGTCACATGGTCGAGCGGGTTTTTATGGAAATTGACGGCCGGCGGGATCACAGCTTTCGGGTTCCCCGACCCGACTTATCGGTGGAAATCGGGACACCCAATGCCTGCAACGACTGTCACCAAGATAGCAGTCCAGAATGGGCGGATGCGACCCTACGCGAATGGTTTCCGGTCTCGGCCTACCGGGGTCAACATTTCGGTCAGTTGATCGCCGCGGGCCGCGCTGATGCCTCGGGTCACCAAGGTGATCTGGCGGCTTTGGCCCGCGATCAAGACGCGCCGGCAATCGTGCGGGCAACTGCCCTCAGTCTCTTGGCGCCCCTGGCCAGCTCGAGCCTTGCTGCAGACTTAGCGCCGCTGTTGAAGGACGACGAGCCCTTGGTGCGGGCGGCCGCGGTGCCTTTGCAAAGGCATGCCGCTGATCAGCAAAAGGTCTCCCGTTTGCTTGACGTGTTGGATGACTCGGTGGCTGCGGTGCGCTTGGCCGCGGCCAAGGAAATGCTGAGCCTGCCAATCGCCCATTTGCCGCCCCGCCATGCCGCCTCTTTTCAATCTGCCGTATCGGAACTTCAAGCTGTGCTGCGGGCCGGCTTCGACCTGCCGGAAGGGCAACTGGCCAATGCCGGTATCGCTCTTGTGCTACGGAATTTCCCCGCTGCCGAGAAAGCCTTCCGCGAAGCGGTCATCTTGGATCCTCAGCTCGTTGAGGCTTGGCGCATGCTGGTCACTCTTGACCTACTGGATGGCGATAAAAAAAGCGCCCAAACGTCAATGGCTGAAGCACTGAAACACAATCCCGGCAGTTCTTTATTGCAGGGTCTTGCTCGACAGATCAATTAACGGCGATCTAAAGCTTTAGGCCTCGCTCTATTTCTTTTTGGGGACGTGATAATGTATGCAGAAAGGCGTCCCGGCAAGAAAGAACGGAATCCTTAAAGGTTTTACCAAGTTTCTTGATTTTGCAGCTCTTGGGCCTTATTGCGTTTTTGTTGATCCCGCAGGTCATGAAGAGTTTGCCCTGTCGCGCGGTATCCGGCGGCCTCTATCGCATTCCGCAGCCGCGCGGCTTCCGCGTCCATCGCCGGCGTGGCCACAGATGGGTATCCGAAATCCTGCATATGATCGCTCGCTTGTTGCAGGTTGCCCCTTTGCAGCGCTACATCCGCGAGGCCGAGCCTTCCCCAGGTTCCAGGAAGCCGAACCGCCATACCCTGGTCCACACTTGGCGGCTTGCGCGATTCAAAAGCGGCTGCCCAGTCATAGAACTGAGAGGCCGTGTCGTATTGCCCTAAGTCCGTGTTGGCTCTGCCGGCGTGAATTGCCGACCAGACAATCAGCCCCTCTATGGTTGGCGCTTCGGGGATTTTGCCCGGATCCAGGCGAGGCTCGGGCAGTATTCCGCTAGATGATCTGGAAAATTTCGTTTCTTCGCCTAGCTGTTGGTAAAGCGCGAAATTCGTGTTCAGGAGCTGAGCGGCCAATTCCGAATGCCCCAACTTGTTGAGGATGTCGGCCGCCCGATTGTACAGGGCGAAAAGGCGCGCCAGATGATCTGCCTCAAATCCTGTATAAGCTTTTCCCCGCACATCGCGCCCGAGGTTTGCAAGGCGAACCTCTTCCAACGCGGCGGCGGTTAAAAACCACTCCATTGCCGCGCGGTTATCTCCCGTGGCTTCGGCGATGGCACCGAAAAAAGCTGCCACTCGCGGGTCTGCGGGGTCCAACTCGGCCGCTTTGCTCAAGGCTCTGGTCGCTTTTTCATAGGCTGTCCTGTTGAATTCAATCCAGGCCAGTTTCAGCATAGGGGCCGCCGACGTTTGCACGAGATTGGTGGCAATGGATTGGGCATCGTAGGCAAGCGTCGTATGGCCAAGTTTATGGGCAATGGTGCTCAAACGCTGAGCAGCTTCAAAATAGTCCGACTGATGCGCCAAGGCTTGCTTCAAATGAGCCTCGGCGGCTGCTAAGTCGCCATCTCGTTCGGCCAAAATGGATTGATAGTAAGAGGCCTGAGCCGAATCGGGTGCCGAAGCGATTGCTGCGTTCAGTGCCCGGCGCGCCTTATCCCACAATCTACGGGCCAGGGCGTCCAACTCATTTGCGCGGCGAAGCTCGGCTTCGGAAGGATAGCGATAATAGATATAGTGAGTGTCTTCCCAGCTATCCACGGACCGCAACTCGGCTGCCGCTGAAGCTTGCACAAAGGCGATGTAGTCCAACACGATGGCAAAAAGATCCAGAATCACTGGATCCTGATGATCTAGATCAATGGCGCGGGAGAGGTATTTTTCCGCACTGACCCAATCGTTGTCCCGCTTGAACCGGCTCGCGCCCTTAAAGGCCAGGGCGCGGGGATGATTGGGGTCAAGCTGAAGGGCCCGGTCCACGGCACGTTCGGCAAAGGCTAATTCGCTGTCTTGGCGCGCCGCGTTTTGCGGACGGTAGGAGCGGTTGGGTGCCCGGGGTTCGACGGCCTCTCCAACGACAATGAGCGCCTGTTCGTAGAGAAATTGGCCCAGGGCGGCAAATTCGTCAGCGCCGGCGCCGTCCGCTTGGGCAGCCTGACCCAAGCGGTTTAGCTCTACTTGATAGGCCTCATCGGCCCGCAGGCGGCCGACCTGAGTACTCTTCACCAGGTCTTGAGCCGATTGCAGAAAGGAGTCCCAGGCCACCCCGGCGCTTAAGGCTAGAGGCAAGGCCGCCAATTGATCAAAGCCATGGATGGGTGATGCCGGATCCTGCCGGCCCGATAAAGCATTTTCGATCTGTTTTTCGTACGCCGGGTCCAAGGTCGACAGCAGGCTCTTGGCCGCCGCCAGGTCACGCTGGGTCGCTGGCTCATCACCCAGTTCCGCCAAGGCCAATGCCCGGCCCAACAAGGCATAGCCGTGATCCGGCTCTGCCAATAAAACTTCGGTATAGTCGTGACGGGCACCTTCGGGTGATCCCAATTGTAGTTTGCAGCCTGCCAAATAATAAAGAGCCTCCGCGTCAGCTTGATTGGCATTATAGGCGTTATGCAAATCTTCTATTGCCTGGTCGCATTTTCCTGTGTTGTAGCGCTCGATGCCCCGTTGGCGCAGAGCCGCTGTTAGCCCGTCCAGCTGTTGTCCACCTTCGGATCTGGTACGTTCCACGAACATTTTCGCTAATTTGGGAAAAGAACGAATGGCCGCATCGTAGCGCGGCTTAGCCACCGCAACCGCATCGTCGTCGCCAAGGCTCTGGCGGAAATAGTAGTCTCCAAATTCCTTGGACATGGTGCGTATGGTTGTTTCATATTGATCATGCGTAACCGGCGGATAAATTACGCCGTCTTCGGCAAAGCGGCCCTGCATGGCGACTGCCGTCGCCCACCAAAGCTTTGTCGGCTTATGATTGGGCCGCAAGCGGTTGGCCCGTTCAAAATCGTGCTCAGCGTCTCTCAAACGGCGTGCAAAGGTGCTAGCAACACCACGGGCCAGCAGATAATCGGGATTTTCAGCCTGGTCTTGAAGCGCTCTGTTGAAACTCTGAATGGCGTCATCCCATCGCGCCTGGTTTAGGTCATCCAGACCCTGCAGGTAGGCGTCAATACCAGGGGCCTCAGATTGAGCATTGGATTCTGTTGGTGGCGAAATCACAAACAATGCCACAAGGATGGCAGCAAACGATCTTACCATCGCCCTAAGGAGCGGCCCGGCTTTTAGTCCACACAAGGGGTCTAGTGAATACTCTCCCGCGCTTTTGTGGCCCATCCCATCACCCAATACTGTCTATGCACAAAATACTTTTTGTTTTTCGATTGAAAGATCATCCGCCAAATAGCTTCACCTTCAACTTTCCCTGCGGCTCTCAACAAATCGTCTAAAACTGTATCTCCTCAGAGCCTTGCTTGTTTGATGGGTCGTCTTTCGAGGCGTTATCCTGAGCCATCTGCGCCAGATTCTGAGCTAAGACATGATCCCCAAGCCGCAGGGTAAGGCGGTTGTTTTCCATGGTCGCCACCATATCTTGTGAAACTTCGTCCCCCCAAAAGCCTTGCCAGCTGTTTCCGTTCTGATCCGACTTTACAGGCTTGCCATATTTCTCAAACAGGCGTTTTTCGACAACCGATTGATCGAGCACATCAAATGTTTGCGCAAAGTTGATGCGATAGATTCTGTTGCTTTCATCCGCGTCTACTTGAATGACAAGTTTTTCCGTACTGTGAACCGCCGATGTACCTAAGGACACGTTCAATGGTCCGGAAGTGCCCTGCAGTGATTGGACATTTTGCGTGAGTTCGACGTTTGGATATTTTGCGACAAAAAGGGCTACGTCGTCTCCCAGCTTAAGTCCGGCAATATCGAAATGGGACAGGGGACTTTTGGATGCGATTATGTCCCCGTCATCAGATTCTGGCTCATTTGAAGAGTCTGGCGTGCCCAACTTGAGAGAGGGCGGGACAATGATGCTTGCACTTTGTGTGGTGGTGGCTTCCGGAAGAGAGGGATCATCGGTCGGGGCTGTTGGAAAAGTAGATGCGGTTTCGGAAGATGGCGTCTGTGGCGTTTGTGATGTATTTGGCGCACTGGGCAAGGTGGATTGGGCTTCTCCACTGTTTGGCGCTGGTTGGGTTGGTATATCGGATGCTGTCGTGGAGGCGTCGGAGCCGGTTACGGATCGCAATTCTTTTAACAAGGCGGTGCTGGGTAACCCGTCAGCAGGTAGGCCCCGCACTTTTTGAAAGGTCAGGATGGCTCCCTGGGTTTTAGGGCCCATCACTCCGTCGGCGGGTCCGGGGTCAAATCCCAGTTGGGCGAGATGAGATTGAATTTCCTGAACGGTTGGATTTTGGATTGTCTGTGGACTTTCCGATCCTCCGGGTAGAACCCTGTCGATCAGGCTATCAAAGTCTTTGGAAAGTTGATCGATGAAATCCAAGGTTCGATGGGTATCGTCGACAGACTGCTGAACGTCTTCCAAGTTCTCGTTGATCTTTGAATCTTGCGCATTAATCGGGTCGGAAATAACGACCGCTCCGAGGAAGAAAAGAAGATAATTGAACCGAGCCATCATTTGCTTCCCTGTGTTTTTCCAACACAAACCCAATGCTCACCCCAACCAAAATCCTATCAAAATTTCTTTATTTCCTTTGCGTATTGATCAAAGGACCCTCCCCAATGGGTTGATTTTAGCAAAAAACCATCTTGGAAGACAACTGCAATGGCGAACTCCGTGAGCGGGTCGGCTACATTCACGCGAAGAGCAGGTCCCAAGGACGCTTTGGATGCCTATTCGTTTCTTTTATTGGCGGCGTTGATCATCTTCATTCGGCCAAAGCTGCGCCGGCGGGGCGGCGGCTGTCGTTGACGCCATAAATCATGCCCGGTTTTTTATAGTTGCCCAGCGTTGAATCGTCCAAACCGGCGCTTGGGCCGTCTGCTGCCGGTATGCCGTCCTCGGGCACTATCATGATGGCTTCCAGCGCCCCCCAGGGGCGGCGCTCTGACAACCGGTGACCCATACGCACCAATATTTCCGCCGTGTCCCTTGTAAAGGCGCGGGGCTCGTGGGAAATGGCATCAGGCAGCCATTGGTGATGGACCCGCGGCGAATTCACCGCCTCGGAGATATTCATGCCGTGGTCGATGACGTTCAAAATGCCCTGCAGTGTAATGGTGATGATCCGGCTGCCGCCGGGACTGCCCAACACCAGGAAGACCTCATCGTCTTTGGTGACGATGGTGGGGTTCATGGAGCTGAGCGGCCGTTTGCCCGGGGCAATGGCGTTACGGGCGCCTTGCACCAATCCGAAAAGATTGGGCGCGCCCGGCTTTGCGGTAAAGTCGTCCATCTCATTGTTGAGGAAAAAGCCCGTGTCCTCGGCCATGCGCTTGGAGCCGAAGTAGCTGTTGATCGTAAAAGTCAGCGAAACCGCATTGCCTTGGCTGTCAACGACCGACAGATGCGTGGTGTTATCCCCTTCATGTGGCGGCGTGCCCGGGCCAAGCCTCGAGGAGTCGCCGGCGCGGTAAGGAGAGATTTCCCGGCGTATGGCCGCCGCATAGTCTTTCGACAAGAGCGTGGGCAAGGGATTTTCGATGAAGTCCGGATCGCCAAGAAGATTGTTGCGATCCACATAGGCGTGGCGCATGGCCTCAGCCATGTAGTGCAGGCTTTGCGCTGAATTAAAACCCAGATAAGAAAGGGGGTAAGCCTCGATGATATTGAGTATTTCGCACAGCGTTGTGCCGCCCGAGCTGGGCGGCGGTGCGGCGTGAATCATAAAACCCCGATAGTCGCAGCGAACGGGCTCAGTTATATCAACATGGTAGCCATCCAGGTCTTCTGCGGTGAAAAGGCCGCCGTTCTCCTGATGGGCTTGAACCAAGGCGTCGGCGATGGCACCGCGGTAAAAGGCATCCGGTCCGTCCTCGGCAATCATGGAGAGGGTCTTGGCCAGCTTTTCCTGCACCAAGGTATCGCCCGCTTGGGGCGGCTGGCCGCCGGGCAAAAAGATCTCCGCCACATTAGGCTCAGTCGCAAAGGCTTCGGCGCCATAGGCAAAGATATCGGCGTCAGCCTGGGTCAGAACATAGCCGTCGCGGGCGAGGGCGATGGCCGGCGCCATCACGTCCTGTCGGGATAGAGTCCCGTAAGTCTCCAAGGCCGTGTCCAGGCCGAGAACCGTGCCCGGCACCCCGACGGCCAAGTAGCTGTTGCGGCTCAGGGTGGAATCCACATTGCCGTCAGCGTCCAAAAACATATCTGGCCGTGCCGCGAGTGGCGCTTTTTCCCGGAAATTAATAAAAATGTTTTCCTTGGTTTCGGCCAGGTGCAGGGTCATGAAGCCGCCGCCGCCCAAGTTGCCGCAACAAGGATGCACGACCGCAAGCGCATAGGCCGTGGCCACGGCTGCGTCGATGGCATTGCCGCCACGGTTGAGGATCTCCACCCCGACCTGGGAAGCCAGCGCCTGGGCCGAGACCACCATCTGCTTGTCACTTTCAACCGGCGCTGGGTATTCAGCGCGCAGGGATTGGGCACCTGCAATGAGGCAGAGAGCAACGAGGAAAAGGACGGTAGCGATGAAGAATCTATGAAAGGAGAATGATTTCATGGTGTCGAACCTGATCATTGGGGCAAGCCAAAACCGGCGAACCGGCAGGCCCCAGCGTGACCGGCGATCAGAAAGGAATCAAGATCTGTCGTTCACTGGCGAACACAGGCCCAGTTTGTTGGGGCAAACTTTTGAAGCTAGCGGACCGGGGTCTAATTTTGCGCGGCGGTTCCCAAGGTACTTTGGATCGCTTCCAGGGTTCTCTTTTTTGCCTTTTTCTCGGCTTTTGCTTTTTGACCTTTTTCTATGGCCGCGTCGTAGAATTCCTTGAAACGGCCTTCGTAGAGGCCCCGCCCTTGCGCGAGTTGGGTCATTTGCGGATGCCCGCCGTCCCCTTCCAGTTCGATTATAACCGGGCCCTCGTCGGTAAGCGTGATGTCCCAGCCTTGTATTTGGCTATGATGCATGGCGCAGGCGGCGTGATAGACGGTTTCATAGATCGACGACCACTGGGGAACGGTCGCACCGGTTAAGGGCGCTTTGGTGTCCGGATGCTCGTGAACCTCTTCGAGATGCGGCCCGGCGCCCAACACAACGCGTTCAATCGTGCCGCTTTCCACATCAATAGCGGCCAAAAGGTTGCCGCGACGCCAAAAGTTATCAGCGGGGTGGTCACCTGTGACCACCTTCCACGACGCTCTCAGAATCTCAGGCCCCTTATCTCCCATAATGGTGAGAACGCGGAAACCGGATAAACGGTCGCCGCAAATTTCGTCAATTTCGGGATTCTGACGCAGACGTTCTTGGAAGCAATAGCCATGGTCCGTATAGCTTTCCACCTCACGGACGAATTCTTCCACGGGTAAGGACCGGCCGTCCTTTAAAATGAGGGAATCACTTTTGGCGTCATATTCCTCGGCCGAGACAACGCCGATGCTATTGACCTTGGCAACGGGCTTGGAAAAGAAAGGGTAAGGTGCCTCCTGCCTTAAGAAATAAGCCAGCTCTTCCGGATTGCGGAGCTGCTTGGCTAGGCCATAGGCGCGAAAGGGGTGATAGAGAGCGAAGGTCTTGGTCGTCGGCAAACCCAAGCCACCGAGAAAGCCATTCACGATAAGCTTGTCGATCGCGATGAATTTTCCAATATTGCTCAAATTGGTATTCAGATACCGCATTGCATTGACGCCCATGAAGGCGTCTTTTTGCTCGGGTGAATAGAGTCGGTCGTCATAGAGACGGAAAAAGACGTATTCTTGGGCTGAGAGCTTTCCGGACCCTCGAGACAGGTGAAAGACTTCCTTCACCACGTCAAAGTAGCCCTTGTTCAGATCAGCCTTGGCGGTGCGCAGAAAGTTCGCGAAATTGAAACTATAGTTCTGCCGTTGCCGGTCGATTAGATCCTCGGACTCTTGTGTTTCTGTCATCTGGACCCCCCAATGGTCCGCAAAAATGGCGGCGTAAAATAAGTTTCAGTGCAGCTTGGGAGGCCGTGGTTAATTTGTGATGAATGCGAACCTCATTTCTCGATTGCGCAGGACCTTTCCGAAGCGAAAAGTCCTTGAGTCAGCCTGGGTTGCCCTGTTCCCCGATAGACTGGTCGGCCACGTGATCGTGGAAATCCCTTATATGAGTCGATCTAGTTTCACGGGCGATTAATAAATAATAAATTTGATAGTTTTTTAGTAATGGTAAATAGAAAACTTTCCTTTTTTCAATTATAATATACATTTCAAAAATGTATTTGGTTAATGTAACTTTTTTATTATAAACAATTTTATGTTTTACTTTTTCGTAACAAAATCCGAGCAATTTGCACCTACTGCAACAGTTCTGGAACGGTATGATGAAAAACATTTTGGAATTTTTGAAAGACGAATCCGGTGCCACTGCGATTGAGTACGGTTTGATTGCCGCGCTTGTGTCCGTGGCCGCCATCGGTGCCTTGGGCGCCATGGGCAACTCTTTGGACAACATGTTTGGCGTCGTCGAGGAAGAGCTCGATGAAGCCGTTGATAGTGTTGGACCCTGATTTGTCTTTCTTGCCGGCTTGGGCATAGCTTTTTGGCGTGCCCGATCCGACAGGAAACAATGTTCAAAGGCTCGAAGCTTCGGCTTCGAGCCTTTCGTTCATTTAAGCCACTCTGACGGCATACCGCCCATCCAAAAAAAGCCGCCCCTCGTGAGGGGCGGAAGGCAGGGAAAAGAGATTTAGAAAAACGATGGCAAGCTAAAATGGGCAAAGCACGAGCCCATTTTTTTTGTCTAAGCCCATTTTTCTTTTCTAAAAATGACTTGATAGTCGCAGTTACCAAGTCAAGAACGCTGCGAGGAGCAGCAAAAACGGACTTGCTGATAACATGCCGGCAATGATGACGGCGCCGACGGATGAAATGAAAAAAATCCGGTCTTGCGCTTGGATGGTCATGGACCCGCTCCCTTGAGTGACCTTCGCTCTCAACAAAGTAGGCGTCTCAAGAAGATCCCAAAGTGACGCATGTCACACTTTCACGGATTCGTTAACATTGAGCCGATTGCGTTAGCGCCATTTGGGATGCGAGCGCTCGCATGGCTGCTGAGGATCACACGTTGAGCGTTTCTTTCTAAACGAATTGAGTAATTCAAAGAAAATTATGGACAATTTCTCATGCTAATCCACAGATTTGATACTTACGCACCCTTCCGTAAGGCTACTGCATATAGTAATCTTCTAAAAAAATAGCCGACATCTGGTGTTTAACGGGACCTGCGGTCGAACGAGGCGGCGGAATGTTGGGGCAGATGCACACAGTAAAAAAGGATGAGATGTGCGAGTCCTGGTGATTGCCTCCCGAAAAGGGGGAGCCGGCAAAACAACGGTGGCAGGCCACCTCGCGGTCGAGGCCGAGCGCTCGGGCGACGGGCCGGTCGCGCTTATTGATGTCGATCCCCAGGGTAGTCTGGCGGATTGGTGGAACAATCGTGAAGGAGCCGCGCCCCATTTTGTCCAAACGACATTGCCTCGTTTGGACGACGATATTTTGCGACTGAAAGACTCCGGACCCGGATTTTTGATCGTCGATACCCCGCCTGCTTTGACGGCTACGATTTCCCAGGTCATCGCCCATGCGGATTTGGTCGTGATACCGACTCGACCGAGCCCCCACGACCTGCGCTCCATCGGCAGCACGATGGACGTGGCCGAGAGCTTGAACAAAGATATGGTCTTTGTGATCAACTGTGCGGCGCCACGCACCCGGATCACCTATGAAACGATTGCCCTCTTATCCCAACATGGTACAGTGGCGCCGACGGTCTTGCATCAGCGGGTGGATTTTGCCTGTAGCATGATTGACGGGCGCACGGTGATGGAAGTGGCCGGTGGCTCCAAATCTGCCGGTGAAGTGAGGGAACTTTGGTATTTCTTGCGTCAAAGAATGGATCGCAGGCGGCCAAAAAGCGACCTTGTTTTACCCACGCGCGTCCCCCTAAACGAAGACAGTCGCGTCCTGGCCCAATCCGAATTTAACTTGGAAGGCCAGGTCTAACGTGTCAGACGAGCGAAGCTTGCCGCCTGAGTCCGTGCTTTTGGCACGCAAGGGAACCGCCTCTCCCGCGGGGCTAAAGGAGTCTGATGAAAAGGCGCTGGGGGCCAAACGGCCCAAGGGCCTCACTTTGGTCCGTGACCGCTATGCCTCGGAAAAAGAGGCCTGGTCCTATATGCCTCCGGATCTCTTAGACGAACGGCCCGAGCCCGCCGCCGAGGGCGGTAAAGCCCCTCCAGGCAGTCTGTTGCAGTTTGCCCTCAAACGAACGGATGCGGAGCCCAAGACTGCAACGGTCCCTGGCGGTGAGGGTGATCAGGCTGCGAACAGAGAGCCAGAAAAAACTGGCGTGGCAGATAATCAGGGGATCGCGGCGGCACGCCACTCCACCCTTCCGCCAGCCGCCGATGGATCAGAGCCAGACCCCGTGGGTGCAGCGGACCCGACCCCTGTCGAAATGACCACTGGGGCGTCGGCAGGTGAAGCAAGGAAAATGGCCCTGGAGCCAGACGCCGCCGCAGCGGCGGATGAGGATGGCGTCAAGCTGTCCCTAATTTTATCGGAAAATGACTCGGCGTCTGGCGTTGAATTAACCGACGAAACCGCGGTGCATAGAAAAACCGAAGTGAGGTTGGAAAGCTCTGCGGCATCGAGCGGACTGTTGGAATTAAGGGGCGTGACGCCTGATAGCGATCAGGCGACCGAGCTTTCCAAGACTTCGGCGGACACAGCCAATCGGGAAG
>JBCCHN010000138.1:0-13911 GCA_039028695.1 Pseudomonadota bacterium | reverse complement strand
GGCGTGCCGGTCGCCGAGCTTCGTCTGGCTTTGTTTAGCCAACAGGGACAGAGCGCTGCGAAGCACGTGTTTTCGGTTGCAGCGTCGCTGGATAGTCAGGTGGTGGGCGAGCCGCAGGTTCTGGGCCAGGTGAAGGAAAACTACCGCCAGGCCTTGGCGACCTCGGCCACTGGCCCCTTGTTGAATGCGCTCTTTCCAGCTGCTTTTGCTGCGGCGGCGCGGGTTCGGTCTGAGACCAGCTTGGCCGAACGACCCGTCACCATCGTCTCCTCGGCCCTGCAAGTGGCCCGCCAACTGCATGGGGACCTCAGTCAAACGCGGGTCTTGCTGATTGGATTGGGGGAAATGTGCGAAATGTTGGCCGCGGATTTTCAGCAAGCCGATGTGGCCGAGATTGTCGTATCTCACGAGTCCCAGGCGCGCGCCGAGGCGGCCGCGAGGCGGCTCTCCTGTCACTATATGCCGTTTGAAGCTTTGCCGAGCGCTTTGACACGGGCCGATATCCTGGTTTCCGATCGGGGCGCGGGGCGCTGGACCGTGACTCAGAAAATGGTCGAAGAGGCTCTTAAGGTACGGCGCAACCGACCCATCTTTTTGATCGATGCGGCGATCCCGGCAGATATTGAAGCCTCGGTGGGCGACTTGGCGGACGCCTTTCTCTACGATCTGCACGATTTGGAATCGCTTGCCCGGCAAGGTCGCTCGTCCCGTCAGTCGGCGGTCGATAATGCGCAGCAGCTCTTGAACGAAGAGCTGGGTGCTTTTGTGCGCCATCATTCTGCCCGCGATGCCGATCCCATTCTTGCTGACCTGCACGGCCACTTCGAGCGGATCCGCCAGGAGATTTTGCAAGACACCAAACTCGACCGGGAAGCGGCCACCCGCCTTTTGGTGAAGCGTCTTCTTTATGAACCCAGTCGCCGCCTGCGGGACGATTTGGCCAGCCGTGGCTCGACTTGTCAGCCTCGAAGCGAAACAGAAACGTCTACAAACAAAACCACCCCGCTATCCCTAGCCGAGGCGGTGCGGCAATTGTTTCTCTTGGAAGCGGGTGAGGAACAAGATAATCAGAAAAAAGACAGGCCAAAGGAGGAGTCGTGAACCTGGAGCAAAATCTCGACCGGGTGCTCAGCCGCTTTGACGAGTTGCAGGCTCAGATAGCCGCTCACGCCGAGCCCGGCTCGGCCGACTATACCGATATGCTCAAAGAGCTTTCGGAAATTACGCCTGTTGTTGATGCGGTTGAAGGCTTACGCGCGGTGCAAAAAGAAGCCGACGACCTTGAGCACCTCATGTCTGATCCGGAGAGTGACAGTGAAATGAAGGCTCTGGCTGAAGCCGAACTCCAGGAGTTGAGGGAAAAGCTGCCTGAGATGGAACAGGCGGTAAAGCTCCTCTTGGTGCCCAAGGATGAGATGGATGCACGCAATGCGATCCTGGAGGTTCGGGCCGGGACCGGCGGTGATGAGGCTGCACTTTTTGCAGCTGAACTCTTTGCCATGTATCAACGTTACGCGACGAGCCGGGGTTGGACCTTTGAGGTGTTGAACTTTTCCGATACGGGCATCGGCGGCTGCAAGGAGGCCAGCGCGGCCATTTCGGGCCGGGGCGTTTTTGCTTTTCTCAAATTCGAATCGGGGGTGCACCGGGTACAAAGGGTTCCGGTGACGGAATCCGGTGGCCGCATTCACACCTCGGCCGCCACGGTTGCGGTGCTGCCGGAAGCCCAGGAAATTGACGTGGATATCGACCAAAAGGACCTGCGGATCGATACCTATCGCTCGCAAGGAGCCGGTGGTCAGCACGTCAATACAACCGATTCCGCTGTGCGTATCACCCATTTGCCCAGTGGAGTCGTGGTCCAATGCCAGGATGAAAAGTCCCAACACAAGAATAAGGCCAAGGCCATGAAGGTTTTGTTGGCCCGCCTCTACGACCACAAGCGCCAAGAGCAGGCCGAACACATGGCGGCGGATCGCAAAAGTCAAGTGGGCAGCGGTGACCGCTCGGAACGCATTCGTACCTATAACTTCCCCCAAGGTCGGGTCACCGATCATCGAATTAACCTGACCCTCTACAAACTGGACAAGGTCCTAATCGGCGAGGCCCTAAATGAAATTATTGAACCGCTGATCGCCGAGGAGCAGGCGGCCAAACTTGCCGAACTTCAGTGACGCAATGGCGCCGGGCGCCATGACCTTGGGCGCGCTTTGGCGTCAAACGGCGGCGCGTTTGGTGACCCTGGGCGGGGGACGCCTTGGCCGCCAGGAGGCTGCCCGCGAAGCACGCCTCTTAATTGGTTATGCCATGGGTCTGGCACCTACCGACGTAATTGCCTATCCAGAGCGTCTTTGTCGCACCGCCGAGATTGACCTGGTGGGTAGTTTCCTGGAGCGCCGCGGTGCCGGCGAACCCTTGTCGCGGATCGTCGGACAGCGGGAGTTTTGGAGTCTTCCCTTCAAGGTCAGTGACCAGACCTTGGATCCCCGTCCTGATAGTGAAACCCTGGTTCAGGCGGCCACGGATCGTCTTCGAGGCGGCAAGTCCGTCAAGACCACACCTTTGAAGTTCTTGGACTTGGGTACAGGCAGCGGCTGCCTCTTGTTGGCCCTCTTATCCGAGTGGCCGGCCGCTTACGGGCTTGGCATTGATGTTTCCCTAGGCGCCATCACCACGGCACGAGAAAATGCGCAAGCGTTAAAGCTTTTTTCGCGCGCCGACTTCGTCGTTTCATCTTGGGGGGCGGCCTTGGCGCCGACCTGGGATATCGTGATTTGCAACCCCCCTTACATTCCTCGGCACAGCCTGGGCGTTCTTAGTCGGGAGGTTCAGTTTGACCCAGAGCGAGCGCTGGACGGCGGCCCGGATGGGCTTCAGGCTTACCGGGACCTTGTCCCCAGCGCAGGGTATCTTATTGGCGAGAAAGGCTTTTTGGTTTTAGAGATCGGTATGAACCAAGGCGATGATGTTGTGGCTCTTGCCCGAGCAGCGGGGCTTGAGTTGGTGGATCGCCGCCCCGATTTGTCCGGGATTGAGAGATGTCTGGTCTTTGGCGCGGCAAATCGGGCCTAAAGGGCAAAAAAACAGTTGGAATAGCGGCGAATCCCCACTAGTTTGTGGTCACAGGGCAATGGCCCTCATATCCCAAGGGATATCCCACGTTTTCCGATGATCGATGGCGTGGCAATAAGTGCTCTGGTCCCGCATGAATTGGAATTAGGTGCGCGGCAGAGATACCCCCGTTCTTGACGAAGTGAACGATGAGACAACCTTCAAATAGCGGTCGCAGGTCGCGAGGCCGGCCAAATCGTAAACCCCATGGCGGCAACCCAGGCCGATCTACCTCGCTCGAAAGTAACGGGCCTGAGGGACGAATTCGCGGTAACGCGAGCCAAGTTTACGAAAAATACATCTCCTTGGCACGGGATGCCGCCTCCAGCGGGGATCGTGTCGCCGCCGAAACCTATTACCAACACGCCGAGCACTATTACCGGATTTTCAACGACAGCACTGATCCCCAATCCGGCAATCGTCATGCGCAGGGTGGTGAGAATTTCCATCGTCATCGAAACGGTCGGGACCATCAGCGTGACGGCAATCGAGATGCTGCGCCGGATGGCGCTCAGCCGGATAGGGCTCACGATGCCGCGCAAAAAGATGGGCCGAAACGAGGCGAGGCTGCTGCAGACGCCGCCGTGGCTGATCCAGGTTCGCAAGTGCAGCCATCAATCGATCAGGCGCCTTCGAATTCTCACGGTGGTAATGCTTCTGGCGCCAATCCGCCCAAGGATGTGGAAGTGACCGGCGAAGCATCGGCGACACCGTCTGAGGCAAAACCTCCTCGACTGTCTCGTGGACGTCCCCGGAAAAAAGCACAAGCTTCCGATGGCCAACCCGGCGGCGATGGTCCAGTGGAAAAGCCCCGTCGCGGACGCCGAAAAGCCGAAGCGGTCGAGGCAGCGAGCGGTGCTGGTGAACAACCATCCGATGGATCCGGCCAAGGTAGCGATGATCGTTCCGCCCCACCGCCAAGTGAAGCGGTTAATTCGTAAATCTGCTCCTACCAGTCGGTTGCGGCCGGACGATCCTTAATCACGGAAATGGACGCCATTTCCTCAGTTGTGATCATTTTCCAGGTGGCGGTGTTGGTCGGCTCGAATTTCTTTTGCGATAGGTGATCGATCTGGTCAGGCGGGCGGTTTTAGGGGGTCCCCTTCGTTGATTTGGCCGTCGCCAAGCACCTCGGCATAGATACCCATATCCGCATGATTATAGCCCCGCCTTAAGGTTAGGGGGATGTTGCTGTCCCTTTCGGCGGTTTGAGGATTGACGTTTGTCGCGGCACATCGCTCGATTCTCTTTTGGACCCTGAGGCGCACACTTCCAATAGAAATTTCCTGACCGACCCAATCGAATTCCTGCCAGGCCGGTAAGCCGTCCACGTAGATGTTGCCGCGAAAGCGTATGGGGTCGACAGGCTGTCGAGCCACCCGCTCCAAGTCCTTGACGCTGGTAAGAGATATGATGGACAGCACCTTTTCCGGCACGTCGGAAAAGCTATGGCCGGGGGCTTCCAACAGCTTGGGCGTACCCCGGGCCGAGGCGGCCATAAAACCAGCGAAGAACTGGCCAATGAGGGTTCGCCCCATGATGTTGGTGGCATCGGCCTTGACCACCTGTTTGCCGTCCCGCCTTATGGTGATCTCGCCGCTTTCTTCATCGAAATCCGCATCCAATTGGGCCAGCTTTTCATCCTTGGCCAGCATCAAAAAATTAGTTTTGGCCATCCAGGTGGGGGCAGCGGTGTCAAAGCGGGTGCTGCCGTGGGCGATGGCAAAGCGTCGGTCGTGGGGCAGGGTTTGCCCCGCGGTCACGGCCACACTGGCCAGGCGCTGACCATTCAGGCCCTTTACGGGATAACGGTATATGCTGGTTATGGTGCCGCTCATGAATTTTTCTCTCAGGATTTGGACAAAGCTTTTCCAGATCTCGATCCAGTCTCTCAGCCGACGCTGCTCCAAAAGCTAAGAAATGCTGCAGCGCACAAATTAAACAAGGGGTCATGCGGACCTGTCAAGGGTTGCTTCGGGGTGGTATCGAGGCACCCTTTTTCTAAAACTACCCGCAAAGCTGCACGAAAGGTTAGGGTAATCCTGATTTTTTGTTCCCAAGACCCTTGTGTCATTTTTGCAACAGTCCCATATGGATGGGTGACGTTGTTGGTTAATAAACGTCACTTTCATTCCATGCTTTTAAAAAGGTGGAGCGGTTACTCGGGCATCACGGCGCTCAGGCCAGGATTTGGCTGAGGCCGAGGAGGGCAAATGGATCAAAATAAGTACACCGAGCGGTCAAAGGGGTTCTTGCAGGCCGCCCAAGGGTTGGCTCAGCGGTCGGACCATCAACGCTTGACCTCAGAACATCTTCTCAAAGTCCTCATCGACGATCAGGAGGGTATGGCCGCTAACCTGATCAAAGCGGCGGGTGGCGATCCGAAAAAAGCCTCGCTCGCGACCGAGGCCACGCTGGGCAAGCTGGCAAAGGTTGGCGGCTCAGGCGCCGGTCAACTCTATCTCGCCCCCGAGTTGGGCAAGGTCTTCGATCAGGCGGAGATTCTGGCCGAGGAGGCGGGGGATAGCTATGTCACGGCCGAGCGCCTAGTTCTGGCACTGGCCATGGCCTCCGGTACGCCCTCGGCCAAAATACTCAGCGATGCGGGTGTCTCGCCGACTGGCCTCAATCAGGCCATCAATCAACTGCGGCGGGGGCGCAAAGCCGAAAGCCCTACTGCCGAGGACCGCTACGAAGCCTTGAAAAAATATGCCCGCGATCTGACCGAAGTCGCCCGAGACGGCAAGCTTGATCCGGTGATCGGCCGGGACGAGGAAATCCGCCGCACCATTCAGGTGCTGTCCCGCCGGACCAAGAATAACCCGGTCCTGATCGGCGAACCGGGTGTGGGTAAAACCGCCATCGTCGAGGGACTGGCTCAGCGCATCGTCAACGGGGATGTGCCGGAAAACCTCATGAACAAGCAGCTCATGTCCCTGGATTTAGGGGCCATGATCGCTGGCGCCAAGTTCCGCGGTGAGTTTGAAGAACGACTGAAGGCGGTCCTGGAGGAAATTAGCGATGCGGGTGGGGAGATCGTGGTCTTTATTGACGAACTCCATACCCTGGTTGGAGCCGGAAAGGCCGACGGGGCCATGGATGCCTCTAATATGCTCAAACCCGCCCTGGCCCGCGGTGAACTTCACTGTGTTGGCGCGACTACTCTGGATGAATACCGCAAGCACATCGAAAAGGACGCTGCCCTTGCCCGTCGTTTCCAGCCGGTCGTGGTCAGCGAGCCGACGGTGGCGGACACGATTTCCATCCTGCGCGGCATCAAGGAAAAATACGAGCTGCACCATGGGGTGCGCATCACCGACGCGGCGATTGTCGCGGCGGCCACCCTGTCCAATCGCTATATCACCGATCGTTTTTTGCCAGACAAGGCCATCGACCTGGTGGACGAAGCGGCCAGCCGCTTGCGCATGGAAGTGGACTCCAAGCCGGAGGAAATAGATGAGCTTGATCGGCGCCTGATCCAGTTACGTATCGAAGAAGCCGCTCTGAAAAAGGAAACTGACGATGCGTCCCAAGACCGTCTTGAGGATCTGACAAAAGAAATTGCCGAGTTGGATGAGTCGGTATCTGTCCTAACCAAGCAGTGGCAAGCGGAAAAGAGCCAGCTGGCCGATGCGCAAAAGCTTAAGGAGGACTTGGACCGGGCGCGCGGCGAGTTGGAAATTGCGCAGCGTGAGGGCCACCTGGAACGGGCCAGTGAGCTCATGTATGGCGTGGTCCCGGATTTGACCAATCGCTTGACCGCGGCCGAGGCAGCCGAGGAACACCGCATGCTCAATGAGGTTGTAAGCGAAGATGACGTGGCGGGTGTGGTTTCCCGTTGGACCGGGATTCCGGTGGACAAGATGCTCGAATCCGAAAGGGATAAGCTCCTGCAGATGGAAGATCTGCTGCGCGCCGATGTGGTGGGCCAAGACGAGGCCATCGTCGCCATCTCTCATGCGGTACGCCGGGCCCGGGCGGGCTTGCAAGACCCTAACCGTCCGCTCGGCTCCTTCATGTTCTTGGGGCCCACCGGTGTGGGTAAGACCGAACTGACCAAGGCCTTGGCCCGTTTCCTCTTCGACGATGAAGGGGCGATGGTGCGCCTGGACATGTCTGAATATATGGAAAAGCACTCGGTTTCGCGCATGATTGGCGCGCCGCCGGGTTACGTGGGCTATGATCAAGGCGGCGCCTTAACCGAGGCCGTGCGCCGCCGACCCTATCAGATTGTCCTCTTCGACGAGATCGAAAAGGCCCATCCGGACGTCTTCAACGTTCTGCTGCAGGTGCTGGACGACGGCCGTCTCACCGACGGTCAGGGACGTACGGTAGATTTCAGGAACACCTTGATCGTGATGACCTCGAACCTGGGCGCCGAAGTGCTGGCCAGCCAACCCGCTGGTCAGGATAGCGATGCCGTGCGGGATCAGGTCATGGCCGTGGTGCGCTCGGCCTTCCGGCCTGAATTTTTGAACCGCATGGATGAAATCCTACTGTTCCATCGCCTTAGCGAAGACCAGATGACCGGTATCGTGGACATTCAGTTGGCCAATCTAACCGCCATGCTGGCCGAGCGGCATATCACCTTGGAGCTGGACACGGCGGCCAAGGAATGGCTAGCCCGCAAGGGCTATGACCCGGCCTATGGCGCTCGCCCCTTGAAGCGGGTTATCCAGCGGGAGCTGCAAAACCCGCTAGCGGGTCAAATTCTCGAAGGCCGAATCGGCAACGGAGATCATGTCCGCGTGACCGCGGAAGGCGGCGGTCTGGTAATCAACGGGGAACTCGTGGCGGCGGCGTAAACTGCGGAGTGATTTTTGGGAGCGAGGTGGTTGATGGTGTCCCCTTGGGCACCAGCCAACCCCGGTAATGGGCCAAAAGCCCTAAAAAAGGTAACTCCAGTCGCACATCAAAGACAAAGCGACCCTCGTTGTCCTCTTGTTCGCTGCTGATGGAGCGGGGTCCCAAGGCGCGGGGGAGGGGGATTCCCAAAAAGCGCCAGGCGGCCAGGGGCATGGTGATGATACCCTCGTCGACTGTTAGGTCCAGGGTAAAGCTGAGCGGTCCAAAAGCTTCTTGAAACTGACCCGGGCCTGGGCAGGTGAGGCGAGATGAAAATTCACGATCTCCGAACCGTCGGGTCCAAATCTCGAAAGGCTCATTTTCTTGGTCTTCAACCCGACCCCGTTGGACGGCCACTGTGACAGCTATGTTTTGACCTGGATTGGGTAGGCCCATGATTTTTCCAATGATCCGCGAGACCCATCCGCTTCCTCGCCTCACTTCCGCCCGGCCAGACCATACCGGTTGGCCCGCGAGCCCGTGAAAGGTTCTGAGGGCTTTGGGCAAAAGGTCAAAAGAGGAATCGCCCAGGGCTTTTCGGAAAAGCCCTTTGTCCAGAGAGAACGCTTCACGCCGTGTGGTTATGGCGTAAGGTGTCATCTGCGCTTCGATGTTATCTAAGGACAGGAAAGCGGGCCCCAGCCTTGCACCGCTTGTGGGGTCGCTATCCATCAGCGCACGCAAGGCGGCCGCGGCCGGAAGGATCGGCACATAAGGACCATGATCCTGACTTGCCGTTAGCTGCCACCGTCCTTCGATCCATCGTCCTTCGTGGTCCAAGCCGGTCGCGGCCAAAATCATGGCTCCCCTGTCTCCATTGAAGCGCCGCGTAAAGCCACGAGCACGATGCAATAGCGGCGCCAGCGACTGTAGGCTGCCAAAGAAGCCCAAAGCCCGCATATAGGACAGGAGCTCCAAGCCGAATTGCTCCAAATGGGACTCCAGGCCGGCATAAAAGGAAACCGTGGCGGCCACGTCCAATTCAGGCCCCAGATTTTCAGGGTCGATGGTTTCAACGGCGGCGATGCGCCGCCTTCCCAAATCAGGAATTTTCCAATAGCGTCCTTGTCCCCAGCCTCTCACCAAACCGGCTTCGCCGTTGCGCCAAACCGTGATGGGTCTGCCGCAATAGGACAGCACGCCTTGGATAACACTTAAGCCAACCTCGCTCTTGCCCCCTGGGGCAATGGCAATCTCGATTGAATCGACGCGCCGCCATCCGGCTGTCAAATCTTTGGCTACCGCGTCCGAGAGGGCTGGCGTGGAACTGGCGCCGGCAATTGCCGCGCTGCCCTTGGTTTTTGCCAAGTCGTCGAGGCCGTCGTGAAAGGTGCGCAGATAGTCGGGTGCATCGGCAATGTCGATGAAGTGCGCCTTAGCGCTCAGCGCGTCTTTTGCTAGGGAATGGCCTGCCCCCTGGAAGGGGCCGGCACAGTTGATGACGGCCCAGGGGGCAAGGCTTTTCAGCTTCCCGGATATGTGGCTGTCAAGGTTAAGCCCCAGCCCGATGATTTTGCTCCCTTGCGGATGCTTTTTGAGGCGTTTCCGGGCTAAGTCTTGCGCCAGATCTAGGGCTTTTGCCTTGCTGCGGGACGTAACGATCAGCTCGATATCCGGCCAGCCCGACAGATGCTCTGCCAAGCGCCGTCCAAAAACGCCGCTGGCCCCGAAGAGCAGTACGGTTTTCATTCGTCCATGTCGTCGGGCAGGACAAATCTTCGCCGATTCCCATGACCAGGCGCTGCGCAAAATTCGGTGCGGCCAAACCAACGATACCGATTTTGTGCGATGATATCGTAAAGTCGATCGCGAAGTGGCTTCGGAAAAATGTGAAACAGAGAAAATAGATTGCCTGGGAACCGAAGATGTCGTGATAAGGCGATAACGCCCTCTGATTTGAAATAAGCGCGATTGTTTTCCAAAAACAAAAAGCTGTCCGGCTCTGTTGGGTCGATCCCATGGGTTTTTGCCAATTGATGCCCCAGTTTGGATTGAAGGGCGACGAAGCGTATTTTGTCGTGCTTCTCGTGGCGCAGGGTAAAAGCGACTGCGCGGGAACACAGCATGCAGTCGCCGTCAAATAGCCAAACCGGATCATTATCGATCATGGGAACTGGTCCTGGTAACGGCCGGCCTGGTAAAGCAGCTCTCCAAAATTAGGATGCACAAGACGGAGCGAGAACTCAAAATGTCCGTTGCCCAGGTCCTGGTGTTTCACGGTTACATTTCCGGGTGTCAGCCAGCCGGGCAGTCTAAAGCGCCAGGGCCCAAACATTATTGGGAATCCCGCACTCTCAAAGGTGATGGTACTTTCATCTGCACTGGCGCGTAATGCCATGGTTATTCCGTATCCAATGTATTCCTCCAGTCCAGTTGGTCCCGAAAAGCGCTTGGCCGACTGGATAACCTGCGGGAAGCCCCTACGGTTTGCATAAACACGGGTCCAGATTTGACCGCGGGTTGCCGGGTCTTCCGTGACGGTGACGACAGAGGCCACACCGGTATCGTGGCTAAGCGGCAGAGGCGCTCCGACCAAACGCAAAAAATTGGCGAGGGCTTTGCCGGCAGTGTTTATCCGAACTTCGGTGATCTTCCCGGTATAAATTGCCGCGTCTTCGCCGAGGATCTTCTTGGAAAATCGAGCGCAAACTGCGCTGGGAAGGCCTTCCCATGCCCGGCGGTCCAGCAAACACCGAAACCGTGGGTCAATAGGCAATGCACAAGCGGGAACAGATTTCTCACGCTTTTCCAATGCCCTCTGGCGCGTCGTATTCTTTCGTAGGTGCAGGCCCATGGCGGTATCCAATGCATCCTCTAGTCCTGATCATCCTTTTCTGTCCTTTTGCTCCGACCGCCGGGCAACAAGGACGTAACTCTTGCTCCTAAATGCAAGAGCATGTCCCTTTTTTTCGGTGGTACAGACAGCATTTGCCCATACCAGCGATCCAGTGCTTCGGTAAAGTCGAGCATAGATTGCAGCCTTTGGCGTTCGAAGGCGGTCACGCGTGGGTCCCCGTCGGCTTCTGCCATGCACGCCTTCAGGGCGGCCACCGCCGGGTCGATCTCCCGCGCCTTGCGGCCCGCCGCGATGCGGGCGGCAATTTCCCAGACCGAGGCCTCCGCCTCGAAATGGTCCCGTCGATCGTTACGCACGGGAACCCGTCTAATCAGCCCCCAAGCCTGCAGCTCCTTTAAAGAGTTGGAGACGTTCGAGCGGGCCATTTCCAGGTCCTCGGCAATATCCTCGGCCGTCTTGGGCCGTTCGGACATGTAAAGGTAGGCGTGAATTTGGCTGATGGAGCGGTTCACGCCCCAGTTCCCGCCCATATCGCCCCAGCGTAAAATGAACATCTCAACCGCCGCCGGCAGTTTTTCTTGTCCATCTGACGTTTCGGTAATTTCTGTCATAACAGAAACATAAGGAATGATGATTGGCAGTGCAAGGGTGCTTTTTTAAGAGGCAAATCGCAAAAAATATGCGGGTGTCAGGTTTTTTTCGACCCCGTTTGTTGGCGCTATTTTGAGTGAAATTTACCGAAGATCGTTTTTGGGCGTGTCATCCCGCTTCGTGACACGCCGCGCAGAGGCCGCGTAACTCGATAGTGGACTTCTTCACGGCGAAGCTGAATTCCTTGGCGATGGCATTTAGTCGACGGGCCAAGGAGGGGTCGGTGATCTCTTCGACCGTACCGCAGGCCTCACAGATGGCAAAGGCGATGCTGGCATGGCCCTCGCAATCGGGATGACGGCAAGCCACGAATGCGTTGAGGCTTTCCAGGCGGTGCACCATGCCAAATTCAACCAGCTTGTCTAAGGCGCGATAGACCTGCAGCGGTGCGCGCAGGCCCTCGTCCCGTAAAAGGTCGAGAAGGCTATAAGCACTGAGTGGCCCACGGGATTTGGACAGGGCACCCATGACCAAGGTCTGGTTCTTTGTGAGCTCTAAGGGAAGCGGACTGGGATGGGCCATCACGTCTTTCCTTTCTCGGGAAGGGCCGCGCCACGGACTGCGCGTTTCAGAGGAGACAAAAGAGGGGAAATGCTCAACACAAAAAAGATAAACGAAGCCACGACGATACTGGGTCCCGAGGGGGTATCCCATCTTAACGAACCGAACAGTCCCGCGACAACCGAAAGAACGCCAATGCCCGAGGAGAGGACCGCCATCTGCTCCGGTCCCCGGGCAAATTGCCGAGCTGTGGCGGCGGGGATGATCAAAAGTGCGGTGATCAGCAAAACGCCGACAATCTTCATGCATAGGGCAATCACCAGTGCCAATAAGAGCATAAAGATCCAGTTGGCTCGATCCGGCTGCAAGCCTTCCGCTCGCGCCAGTTCCAAGTTGACTGACGCCGCAAAGAGGGAGCGCCAAATGACGGCCAAGGTCACCAGGACAATCACTCCACTGCCGTAAATGATAAAAATGTCTGCCCGAGAGCTGGCCAGTAAGTCTCCAAACAAGAGCCCCAAAATATCGGTTCGCACCCAGGTGATGAAAGCCAGCACCACCAGACCGAGGGCAAGTGCGGAGTGGGACAGCAACCCCAAGAGAGCGTCTGACGACAAACCGGCCCGCTTTTGCAAATACACAAGGGCCAGGGCCACCACCGCCGATACGATAAAGACTGCCAAGGTAAAGTTTATCTCTAGAAGTAAGCCAATGGCTACGCCCATCAGCGCGGCATGGGCCAAGGTGTCGCCAAAATAAGCCAAACGCCGCCAGACGATAAAGCAACCCAGCGGTCCCGCTAAGATCGCCGCGCCGGCACCGGCGATCAGGGCGCGGGTGAAAAAATCATCCAGCATGAGGTTGCTTTTCCTTTGCCTCTGCGGCATCCGGTGCTGCTTGACCCGCTTCGTCGGACAAGGCTTTGGAAGACTCCGGTTCTAAAGACTCTTCTCCGTGATGACCGTCTCCGGCATGGCAGTGATCGGTGATGCTGCCGTCGGCATGACGTACTCGGCCGTCAGGCATGTGGGTGTGGTCGTGACTGTGCTGATAGACGGCGAGGGCCGCCGCGGCACGGCTCCCGAAAAGGGTGCGATAGGCATCGCTCGACGCCACGTCGATAGGGGTCCCCGAACAGCACACATGGCCATTTAAGCAGAGCACGCGGTCGGTCGCAGCCATGACCAGATGCAGGTCATGGGATATTAACAAGACACCGCAGGCCAGCTCATCACGGATTTTCCGAATAAGTTCGTAAAGGGCCAGTTCGCCCGAAAAGTCCACGCCCTGAACGGGTTCATCGAGTACTAAAAGGTCGGGCTTGCGCGCAATGGCACGGGCCATCATGACCCGTTGAAATTCTCCACCCGACAGGTGCCGTACCTCCGCCTCTCGCAGATGGAGCACATCGGTCGCTGCCAAAGCGCGGTCCATCTCGTTCCGCGATAGGCGTCCGGTGAGTCCCATGAAGCGTCCCACCCGCAGCGGCAGGGTCCAATCGATCGACAGCTTCTGGGGTACGTAGCCTATCCTTAGATCCCGTCGACGTTGGGCAGTACCCTCGTCGGGTTGCCATACACCCAGTGCCATTTTCGCGGTGGTGGATTTTCCCGAGCCATTGGGGCCAATGAGTGTGACGATCTCGCCCGGACTGACTGTCATGTCGACGCCGCGCACCAGCCAACGGCCTTCTCTACAAAGGCCGGCAGCTTCTAAGGATACCAAGGGATCTGATGGTTGGAGCATGGGTCTGACCTGAACAATAAAGGCTTCGAAGAGCTTCGAAAAATAACGCCTTGCCCCGGATCTGGCTGTACGTTATATCCTAATTCATGTAATTTTATAACATAATCTTTCTAGGCTTTGCAAAGCGTTAGATCCATGGGGCGAAAAATGACGAGCACTCTAAAGGCAACTCTTTTGGCGACAGGCATTGTGACCATTGCCGCTTCTGCATCGGTATCTGCGCGGGCAGACGTTCAGGTTGTAACCTCCATACGGCCGGT
>JBCCHN010000137.1:0-14001 GCA_039028695.1 Pseudomonadota bacterium | reverse complement strand
GATGCCGTTGATCGGGGTGACTTGGCCCACGCCCAGATGGCCGATAACGCCGGCCAGCATGAAGGCCATGACCAGTTGAGCGACGGCGGCGATGATAAAGGGCAGGGGCGATTTACCGCTCGCCGCCTCGAATTCTTCTTTGGTCCGGCCCTGGGCGGCCAGCCAGGCCTTGGCCAGGGTCATGTAATAGACCGAGCCGAAGATAAAACTCGCCGCGGCGGCCACAACCACGGCCAGATAGTTCATGCCGGCAAAATCCATGGGTCGTCTCCTGCAGATCCTTCCAATCCTGGTTATAGCAAGGGCGCGCTGCCCCTTTCAATCGTCGGGGCTTGTGGCGAATATGTTAAGCGGCGGCCGTTCCTTTTGCCTTGCCAAAAGCGCGTCGATGGGGATTTGTAGAGAATAGCTGGAGGTGACCCTTAAGGAGCCCGCGCCCATGTCTCTTGAAATCTGGATTGCGTTCGCTTTGGCCAGCTCCGCGCTCTTGGCGGTGCCGGGGCCGACTGTGATGCTGGTGGTGAGCTATGCCCTAGGGCACGGAAAGGCCAGCGGCTGGGCCACGGTGCCGGGTGTGGCTTTGGGTGATTTTGCCGCCATGACCGCCTCGCTGCTCGGGGCGGGGGCGGTGCTTGCGGCATCGTCTACCCTCTTCACGGGCCTAAAATTGCTGGGCGCTGCCTACTTAATCTGGTTAGGGATCAAGTTATGGCGGGCGCCGGCCGAGCTGTCAGAGCTCGAGGCCGCGACCGACAAGACGCCAAAAAGAACCATGTTCTGGAACGCCTTTATCGTGACCGCGCTGAACCCCAAGGGCCTCGTCTTTTTCGTGGCCTTCGTGCCCCAGTTCATCGACCCAACTCGGCCGGCCTTAATCCAGTTTGCTATCTTAGAGGCAACCTTCTTGGTCTTGGCAGCGGCCAACGTCGCGGTCTGGGCCGTCATGGCCGGACACCTGCGGAGCCGTTTCAAACGGCCCCAAACCTTGCGCCTGGTCAACCGTCTGGGCGCCGGTTTTCTGATCGGGGCGGGCTTGCTCACGGCCGTTGTGCGTCGGGCGGATTGATGGCCGGGCTGATTTATTTATAGACCGCTTGATCTCTTGGCTCATCAACAAAGGGTAAAATGGACAAAAAGACCAAACTGACCATCGCCACCCTGATGTTTGCCGCGCTGACCATCGGCACGGATTTCACCGGCGCCTTGCTCTTGGTGACGGCGATTGAGAAGGATTTTTCCGTCGACATCACCACGACACAGTGGGTCTTGAACATCTATGCCCTTACCTTTGGGGTCTTCATGGTGACCGGCGGGCGGCTGGGTGACATGTTCGGGCACCGCCGGCTGATCCTCATGGGGCTGGCGCTTTTTCTGGTGGCTTCCGTGGTTTGTTTTGCGGCGCCCTCCATCGCCTGGCTCATCGGCGCGCGCGCCTTTCAAGGGGTGGGTGCTGCCCTATTGTGGCCCTGTCTTATGGCGCTGGGCAGCACTGCGGTGGCGGAGGATAAACGGGGCCTCGCCATGGGACTAATTCTCGCCGGCGTCACCGGCGGCAATGTGTGCGGACCGCTTATTGCCGGCGTGGTCACGTGGCTGGGCGATTGGCGCTTGTTTTTCCTCGTCAACATCGTCATGGCGGTCATCACCGCCGCCTTGGTGCTCGGGTGTTTGCAAAAGGATAGACCCGGCCAGACCGAGGAGCGGATCGACTTCGCCGGCATGGGGGTTTTGGGCGTTGCCCTTTTGGCCCTGCTGTACGGTTTGGATGTGGGAGCGGATTGGGGCTGGGGCTCGGGGCGGCTGATCGCTTTGTTGGCCCTGAGCGCCGCCTTGTTCCTCGCCCTGCCTTTTGTCGAGGCCCGTGCGGCTGATCCCCTGGTGCCGCCGAGCCTTATGAAAAACCGTCAGTTCCTTTTGACCCTATCGATGAATGGGCTCTTGATTCCCGCCATCTTCATCGCCTTTTTGTATTTTCCCCAGGCCATGCAACAGACTTTGGGCTGGTCGGTGTTGGCATCGTCTTTCGGCATGATGCCCTTGATGGTGCTTTTATCGGTGGGCTCCGTTTTGGGCGGGCGCTTGTATGCTCCCTTTGGCCCCAAACGCCTGTTGCTCACCGGATATGCCTTGGTATCCATCGGCGCCGCTTGGATGATTTTTATCACCCCGTCTTGGGGCTATGTCGCCCTGGTGCCGGCCATGGTCCTAATGGGCTTCGGCGCTACCCTGTGCGTCGGCACGGCAGGAACCGCCGCCGTCAGCGCGGTGCCGCCGGCGCGCGCCGGGGTCGCGGGCGGCCTCTCTTTTATGTTTCATCTTTGCTTCGGCGCCCTGGGGGTGGCCGGCGCCACCGCGATCATGAACGCTCAGACCGCGGGGGTGACCCAAGGAACGGCGCAGGCCACTGCCCAGAACGCAATGGCGAACCAGGCCTTTGACGTTGGCTTGGGGTATGCCTACTGGCTGGCTACCGCCTTGGCGCTACTCGGTATTGCCTTTGCGGCAGGCATTGACGAAAGAAAACTGCAGGCCGTTAAGGACTGAACGCTTGACATCTCTTCCCCGCCCGCTGTTCAGCCGGCCGGCCTGGACCGGGCGCATGCGGTAGGTCGTATCACCAGTTTGCTTATCTGCGATTGAACGTCGGACTCAATCATTGGCACAGCCTTGCGCCTCTGTTTAAATCCCGCTCCCGACCTTTGCCACAACGGTTTCGCGATCGCCTCTCATGAACCTTACCCCCAAGAGCCTTGTTACCCAGAGTGTGCCCACATGAGTTTGGGCCTCGTACTCACTGGCCTGTTTTTCCTGGTGTCCGCTTGTGCGTTGACCTTTGGCGCCTATTTCCTGGCCCGCTGGTGCCTCATGTCAAAAAGCGACGACCAGGCTCGCGAGCTGGCCGGCTCGGTGATTTTCAGAGTGGCTGCGCTGCACGGGCTGATCCTGGCCCTTGTCTTCGCGGAGGAGCTTGGCAATTCGGATTCCTTGGTGGATGCGGTCAACCGGGAGGCCAACCAGATTGAAAGCGTCTACTTCGATCTGGGCCGTTATGACACTGAGCAGGCCGACTTAATCCGTTTTGCGCTCGCCAACTATGTGCACGAAGTCATTACCACGGAATGGGATTCCCTCGACCAGACGGGCGAACTCAGCAACGAGGCTTGGGCCCATCGGGAGGTTGTCGTTCAGGCCCTGTTGGACCTGGACGCCCAAACGGCCCGCCAGCAATGGCTGCGCGCGCGCATGCTGGATCAGATGGCCGCGGTCGAAACCGAACGCAACAATCGCGAGATTATCGCGGCAACCGATGTCAGCACCCTTTTTTGGGTTGTTGCCTTCGTGGGCATTGCCTTGGTGGCCGCCCCCTATTTCCCCTATGCACCCAACACGGCCAACCTGACCCTTCTGGGCCTTTATTCGGTTTATACTGGTTTGGTGCTATTTTTTATCTTTGCCTTTGACAATCCCTTCGCGAGCCTGATTGGGGTGCGCCCCGTCGCCCTTGAGCTTTTCTATAATCAGTTCCTCCACCAGCTTGTGTCATAGGCTTGCCATTCCATCCAGAGTGCTAGCCTCCAAACCATTCGCTCCCTCTCCGTCTATAAGGCGCCATGTTCCTTCTATTCGATCAGGAGGCTATTCGCGCGAAAGGAATTCCTTCCTTTGCCTTGGCGTAAAATTGACCTATCTTCACCGTGAGACTTGGTGTTGCAAGGGCAGCACCAAACACACATCCAGGGGGAGGCGACCATGTCCATGGCGCATAAGATGGGGGCTGAGTTTTTCGGTACCTTTTGGCTGGTTTTCGGGGGCTGCGGCTCGGCGGTGTTGGCCGCGGGCTTTCCAGAGCTGGGCATCGGCTTTGCCGGTGTGGCGTTGGCGTTTGGTTTGACCGTGCTGACCATGGCCTACGCGGTGGGCCACATTTCCGGCGGACACTTCAATCCGGCCGTCACCCTGGGGCTTTTCGTGGGCGGTCGCTTTCCCGCCGGCGAGATCATTCCCTATTGGATCGCCCAGGTGGTGGGCGCCATTGCCGCGGCGGCCGTGCTCTATTTGATCGCTTCCGGCCATGCGGAATTTGCCCTCTCGTCGGGTTTCGCCAGCAACGGCTTCGGCGAGCATTCCCCGGGCGGCTATGGCCTGACCTCGGCTTTGGTGGCCGAGATCGTGCTCACCTTCTTTTTCCTGGTGATCATCCTGGGCGTCACGGATAAGCGGGCGCCGGCGGGCTTTGCGCCCCTGGCTATCGGTCTGGCCTTGACCCTGATCCACCTCATTTCGATCCCGGTCACCAACACCTCGGTCAACCCGGCCCGCTCCACCGGCCAGGCCCTCTTCGTGGGCGACTGGGCGCTGGCGCAGCTCTGGGTCTTCTGGGTGGCCCCCTTGGTCGGTGCGGCCATCGGCGGCATCGTCTACCGCTGGCTGGGCAACGGCCAAGATAAGTAACGGCCAAGACAAATAACGGCCAAGACAAATAACGGCCAAAGTTTGCAATTCTTAAGTCCGGGGTCCAAGCTACAGATCTGATACGAGGCCTGATAAAGGGAGTCTCAGATGAGACGCTTGGGTCCTTTCGGCTGTGCCCTGATTTTGGGTTTGATGAGCCTTTGCTCGTCGCCCGCCCTCCTTCAAGCCGCGACTTTGGAGGAGGCGGAGGCCGCCTACGCGGCGGGCGACTACGAAACCGCCTACGAGCTTTTCCTGGATTTGGCCGAGGCCGGCGACCCCGAGGCTCAGTTCGATTTAGGGGTGCTCTACCTGCGTGGAGATGGCGTAGAGCAGGACGCGGCAACGGGCGCTGCCTGGCTGCAAAAGGCCGCTGACCAGGGCTTTGCCAATGCTCAGATGAACCTGGGCCTCATGTATCAAAAGGGCGACGGGGTCCCGCAGGATGACGCCCAGGCCGCCCGCCTTTTCGAGGCCGCTGCCGCGCAAGGCCATGCCCAGGCGCAAAACGCCCTGGGCATCCTCTTCGCCCGGGGACAGGGGGTTCTGCCCGACCCGGCTCAAGCTGCCGCCCTCTTCGGCCTGGCCGCCGACCAGGGCCACGTGATCGCCCAGGTGAACATCGCCTTTGCCTTCGAAAAGGGCGAGGGCGTTCCGCAGGACGATGTGGAGGCCTACCGCTGGCTTTTCATTGCCAGTCAAAGCCTGCCCAGCCAAACCCGTACCCAGGTCGAAAGCTGGATGGAGGCCATCAGCGCCCGCATGACCCCGGCGCAAATCACCGCCGCCGAGGAGCGGGCGCAAGCCTGGTTCGCGGACCGCTAGGGCGGAAAAGGCCGATCAATGGGTTTGCGCCAAATAGGCCGGGTCGCCATCGCCCTTGATATTTCTCTCAAAGGCGTTGAGGCGCCGGTAAATGGACATAAGCTCCACGATCGTTGACCAGCTATAGACCAGGAACTGGAAGGAGGATTCCACCCGGTCGAAAGCGCGCACGATCTGCTGCATCAGCCCCAAGGTCACGGCACCGGCCACGATGGTCGGGCCCATGGCGATCAAGGGGATCAGCACGCTGAACTGCAGATAGCTCCATTTGGCGATGTCGAAATACATATAGTGGAAATAAAGCCGGAAATAGGATTTGCGCACCGTATCGAATAGCTCGCGCACCGTGGGCGGCTCGGCCCGGTCGGCGTGGTCTTCGCCGAAGACCAGCTCCTTACGATAGGCGGCTTCGGTTTTTTGAATGTCGAATTCCAGTCCCGGCAGCTTGATGCCCACCACGGCCAAGAGAACCGTGCCCGAAGCGGCCGAGATGATGGCGACAAAGACCAGGGAATGGCTCACCTCGCCAATCCAGGGTAGGGCGGTCACATTTTCCGACAGGTCCCACAGCAAGGGCAGAAAAGCGATCAAGGTCATGATGGAGCGCATGAAACTGACGCCCAGGCTTTCCATGATGCGGGCAAAGCGCATGGTGTCTTCCTGCACCCGCTGAGCGGCCCCCTCAATGTGGCGCAGGTCCGGCCAATGGCTCATGTAATAGTCGTTCATAGCCGTGCGCCAGCGAAAGACATAGTGGCGGATGTAAAACTCCAAGACCACGGCAATGGCGATATAGAGCGCGGCGATCCCGGCAAAGGTCCAGATCTGTTCCATGTAAGCCTCCATGGTCACGCTACCAGGCGTGTCCAGGGCCTCCTGAACCAGATTATAGAAACTGCCGAACCATTCATTGATCTTCACATCCAGCTGCACCTTGTACCAGGTGGTGAGAAGGATGATGACCGAGCCCAGCAAGGACCAGTGGAACCAGCGCTTATCCGCGAAAAACGACTTAAACAAGGTTAGCCCCCTCAAAAGTTGGGAAAGGGAAGGGATAACAAAAACGTCCCGCCGCCGGCATGGCAAGCAAGACAAAGCGAGACCGCCGCCTCTAAAGCCGGCCCCTTATGCCCCCAAACCCCGCGCCGTGACCAGCCCCCGCTTGTGCGCCCCCGCACGGCAGCGGCGACTTATGGAGGCGCACGGCGCCTTGCGGGACTTGGGGCAGGCCGCCGCTGGCATGAGCTGGGCAAGAGATCAGCTCGGCCGGAGCAACCGCATGGCCGCTAAGTTGAGAGGAGATTGTGGATCCGCGCCCCCTATCGGCCAAATCACGTTGGCGCGAGAGGCGGTCTAGGGATTGATCTTGATCCAGTGACAAGCATGATGAGCACCGGCGATCCGCGTTCCAGAGCGGATGCGCTTGGTGTCTCAATAAAAGATTGAAGTCTTTTCAGCCGACCCATGGCGAAAGTTGCCGGCGTCATGCGCCAGGGCCGGGCTGGGCGCGCTGGAAAGGGATTTTCCATTTCGGTCCGGGTGCGACGAGGCGAGACGCCTCGAAAATCACCTAGACCACGATCATCGTCTCGTCCAGGTCATCCAAGACCGTATTGCGCAGGACGATTTGGCTTGTCTCCGAGAGATCGATCACGGTTCTTTCGCCGTTATCATTGGCCAAGGCCAACACTTCAGCGGCGTCGTCAAAGCCGAAGTCGCTGACGTCCAAAACATCGGCGCCTCTGAGGAAATCGGTGATGACGTCCCGCCCATCGTCTTGCTCGAAAACAAAAGTATCCGCGCCTCGGCCGCCGGTGAGCGTGTCGTCCCCATCCCCGCCGATTAGGGTGTCACCGGCACGTCCGCCGTCTAGGTAATCGTCGCCACTACCGCCCACCAACCGGTCGTCGCCGCCGCGGCCGTCAAGACGATCATCGCCGTCACGACCAACAATTTTGTTTCGGTCGCTCGTGCCGATAATGTGATTATCCAATCCGTTACCCCTGCCGTCAAAACTGCTTCCGGTTTTGAGGGTCAGGTTCTCGATGTTCTTACCAAGTCGATAACTACCGATGCTTTCCACCGTATCAATGCCGCCATCTTCCCTTTCAATAACCCGGTCTTCGGCTTTGTGGACTCGATAAAGGTCGTCGCCGTTGCCGCCGATCAGTCGATCGGCGCCTTCGCCACCGTCTAGGATATCCCCGCCAGTGCCACCACGCAGAATGTCGTTGCCCGCGCCGCCTTTCAAAAGGTCGTTGCCCTTGCCGCCGATTAGAAGATCATCGCCGTCAAAGCCCTGCAGGCGGTTGCTGGCAGTATTGCCAATGATCTCATTATCCAGCTCGTTGCCCCGGCCGCTCAGACTGGCTTTGCCTTGCAGAGTCAGGTTTTCCACATTTTTCGATAGGGTATGGCTCTTAATACTCAGGACTGTGTCAATTCCGCCGGCGCCTTTCAGCGTTTCAACGACCAAGTCGTCTTTGTGTTGTACGATGTATAGATCATTGCCGCGGCCGCCTTCCATGCGATCCGCTCCGCTTCCGCCGTCTATGCGGTCATCGCCGTCGCCTCCGCTTAGAAAGTCATCCCCTTTGCCGCCGAACAAGAGGTCATCGCCTTTATGGGCAAACAAAGCATCGTTATGCCTCGAGCCGCTCATGTCGTCGTCCCCTCTAAAAATAAGTTTGTCGTTAGCCTCGACGTTCCCACGGTCAAAGTGGGAAAAGAATTTATAGGCATCGACGGTGATACCTTCGACGTTGGAATAGAGTTTACCCTTTAGAGTTATCTCGATTTGATGCAGACGCCCGCCAGTGATGAAACCATTGGCATCCAAAGCGAACTTCCCCATATAGCTGACTTTGAAATCGCCATATTCGTATTGAAACATTTTGGCGTTTCGAACGGTCCAGACGCTGGTCGTGCCTTCTGCGACCCGATAGGTCGGATCATAGCCTTTGCCGAAGTATCCTTTTGCCATTGGAATGCCTTTCCAGAATATAGAGAATCAGGCCGCCGGGGCGGTGCAAAAAGTGAATTATTGAAATCAAGTCAGACGATAAAATGAGTCTCGTCCAGGTCATCCAAGACCGTATTTCGCAGGACGATTTGGCTTGTCTCCGAGAGATCGATCACGGTTCTTTCGCCGTTATCTTTGGCCAAGGCCAACACCTCGGCGGCGTCGTCAAAGCCAAAGTCGCTGACGTCCAAAACATCGGCGCCTTTGAGGAAATCGGTGATGACGTCCCGCCCATCACCCTCGGAAAGGATGAAGATATCGCTTCCAGCGCCGCCGGTCAGCTTGTCCGCCTCGGTGCCGCCGACGATCCTGTCATCGCCGCTGCCGCCGTGCAGCTTGTCTTTGCCGGCACCACCTATAAGGAGATCGTCGCCTTCACCGCCCCGCAGCTCGTCGTTGCCACGTTTGCCGTGCAGCTTGTCGTTGTCGGCGCCACCATACAGCGTGTCTTGACCGGACATGCCGATCAGCTTGTCCCCGTCAGCGCCACCCCAGATCCGGTCGTCGCCGCCGCCGCCTTTCAAGGTGTCCCGCCCGAAGCCGCCTTTGAGAACATCATTGCCGTCGTTGCCATAAAGTAGGTCATTACCATGTGCGCCGCGAATGAAGTCGTCACCCAAACCGCCACTCAGTTCATCGGATTCAAGACTACCCCGAATTTCGTCCGAGCCATTCAAGAGCTGGCGGATAAAATCAAACGGGTTTTCGCCGCCTATGAATTCGTAGAGGGAGTCCATTATGTCGGGGAGTTCAGGAAGGTTCTCCGTTTGGGATTGCGCGAGGCCATATGTAGCATCGTCAGATATTTCTATCGTGGTTACATCACCCGTTGCAGTATTGGTGACAGTGACAAATCCGTCCTTTGCAAACCTATCGATTACTACCGTTTCATCGCCGGGTTCGTAGGTTTGTGGGGCCTCGTCCATGAACACCAAAGGGTCAATTTCCGTCACCTCGGCAAAGGTCTTGTCATCCACCCCAAAAGTCACCTTCTCGACAGCTGACGACTTCAACCGTCCGTCTTTGTCGAAGGAAAAACGTCCGTCGAAATTGATGGTCAGGTTTCCTGATGACACGCGGACCAAATCAGAACTCATGACCTCTGTGTTGAAGCCTCTAAACCTTATGCCGACAGGTTGGGCGTCAAACTCTTTCGGATCGACCCAATTCTTAATCTGGACTTTAGCCATAAAGAATACCTTTCCTTAACCGTGGCGCGCTCTTCCTGAGCCGGCACAACTTGAGGGAAACGCGCTAAAAGTGCAATAAAAATAGATAGTTAATATCTTAAGTAAACGGAAATTAGCAATAAAACGCCAAGTTTTCCGCGGCTTTTGATTTGAGATTTATTTGATTTTTCTTTGAATCTGACACGGCAGGTTGTGGTGCCGGAAGGCGATCCGCAGGCGAAACCGACCTGCGACACATCCCTTGGGCCCTGTGATTGCTGTGCCGTTTCCCATCTCCTTGGGGGCAGCCACGACTTTTTTCTCGCGCGTCATTGACGGCCCAGTCGTTGGTGGGTTGCTGTGTCTCTATAGGACCCATCCCTGTTGGAAATAATGGTTTAAGTTGAACCTAAACTTAACCACCCGGCGCCTATCATGGCGGCGGACCGGGCTCACAGCGGGGTGTCCCTTGGGTCAATGAAGATAAGGACGGAAAATTGAGCCTTAGCAAAAGCGAAAACTGGGGTCGGCACCTTGCGTCGGTTCTCCACAATCCGGTCTATGGCAGAAAGGTGGTCATATTAATCGCCATTTTGCCGGCTATCGCGCTGGGCGGCTTTCTTGACGATACGCCCATGTCCTATGGGGGAAAGGTACGCCAGGTGATGGATGGCAGCACCTTCAAGATTGCGCAACATACCATTCGCCTCAGCGGCATCGTCGTACCAAGCTTGCCCGATCCCAGGGCCGATGCGGCGACGGTTCATCTGCGTGCCCTCATTTTGGATCAAAAGGTCAAGTGCAAGCGCAGGCCAAACTCACCAACCGCCAAGCGCGTCGTGGCATACTGCTCTTTGGGCAAACGGGACTTAGGTAAGGAGATGATTCTCTCCGGTTTTGCAATTGAGTGCCCTCGTTATTCGTTTGGCCGTTACCGAGGTGCCGAGCGTCTGGCCATCGCAAAGGGACATAGTTTGAGAGACACTTTACACTTACCAGGTTACTGCCGTGTCTCCTAATCGATAGCATGAAAGTCGGTTTTTCCTCACGCCAGGCCCTTCTCCCGGCGATAGCGCGCGATCCATGCCCGGCTTTCGTCGTCGGCCAATTTGGCCGTACCGGGGGACAGCTTATCCGCAATCGCGGGGTCCAGCCCCAGGTAGGTGAGCGTCTTCGCAGTCACGCCTTGGGGGTCAGTGGCCAGGGCTTCATAGGTGAGGCACAGGGGGGAAATTCCCTGCTGTTCAAACCAGTCTTGCCAGGCCCTGTCGTCCGCGCAGGATTCCCGGTAACAGCGGTCCATCAGCTCGAATGAGTATCCGGACGCGGGCTGTTCGGGTGCCAGGCGTTCCAGCTCCGAGCCATCCGCATTGCGGTGCCACAAGCCGCTCTGCAGGGCCTTGGCGAGGGAGGCGGCTTGTCCCAGTTTGTTTTGCCTCGAAAGGTAGATGAACCGCAGCGGGTCGAAGGCGGCGCGCAAGCGTGCCTGGTCGTCGGGGCTGTCCGGATAAAGCTGGGCGAGGCGGCAAAGGAGCGTCGGCAGACTCTCCCACATGACCCGGGCGGCAAAGACCCCGTTGGCGCTTGTCCCGACTTTTTTGATGGCGTCCAGATAGGCGCCGGTGATCTGCGGGGAAACCTCCGGGTTCTGTTGTCCACCCTCAAGCGGCACCGTCAGTTCCTTCACCCAATAGGGCACGGACTCCCGACGAAAGTATGACTCCGGCACCCCGGCAACCCCCGTCCGCGTCAAAAGATCGCACAGCAAGGTGCTCCCGCTCCGTGGTGTGGCGCAGAGAAAGTAGGAGGTTTGATGGTGAGCGGGCAAAGAGTCTTCCAGCTGTTTTTATCGGTGTCCATCCACTAGCTTCTATCGACAGGGATGTACACCGCCATTGTGCTGGTTCCCAGCCTTGAACTGCGCCATCGGGCTTGCTTTAACAGGTGATATCGAACGGCGTGATCATAAAGCAAGAGTTAGGACCATGGACCCCTTTTCATCAGCGTTTCAGAGCTTGCGGCCATGATTCTCACCGTCGCTATTTCCGGATATCGTTCGCTCAGGGACTTGGTGGTGCCGCTGGATCGCCTGACGGTGATCACCGGGGCCAATGGCAGTGGCAAGTCCAGCTTTTACCGAGCTTTGCGTTTGCTGGCCGACGTGGCTCAGGGGCGGGTAATCGGGGCCTTGGCACAAGAGGGCGGCTTGGACTCCACCCTGTGGGCCGGCCCCCGGAGCTTTTCCCGCGCCATGAAGGCGGGCGAGGTACCCATTCAAGGCTCGCGGCATCGCGAGGGGGCTTCCTTGAAACTGGGGTTTGCCTCCGAGGATTACGGCTATGGGATCGATTTGGGGCGGCCGCGGCCTGTCCCCGGATCCATTTTCGGGCGGGACCCGGAAATAAAGGCGGAGGCCCTGTGGGCTGGCGAGCGCCTCAGCCGGCGGAACCTGATCGCCTCACGGAACGGGCCGGTGGTGTCGATCTTGGACGCCGCCGGCGCGCGCCGTCCAGTAATCACCGACCTGGCCAGTTATGAGTCCATGATGACCCATGGCGCCGACCCAAAAGACGCGCTCGAACTGTTGGTGCTGCGCGAGCGCATGCGGGCCTGGCGGTTTTACGATCACCTGCGCACGGACCGGGCGGCACCCGCGCGCCAGCCCCAGATCGGCACGCGCACCCCGGTGTTGGCCGGCGATGGGCGCGACCTGGCCGCGGCGCTGCGCACCATCCAGGAGATTGGCGATCAAACGCGCCTGGATGCTGCAATTGCCGATGCCTTTCCCGGCAGCACGGTGGATCTAGAGGTCAGGGACAGTTATTTCGAAGTGACCATGACGCAAAAGGGACTGCTGCGGCCCTTGAGAGCGGCCGAGCTGTCCGACGGCACCTTGCGCTATCTTCTGCTCGTCGTGGCCCTTCTGTCACCCCGCCCGCCACCGCTTCTGGTGCTCAACGAGCCCGAGACCAGCCTGCATCCCAGCCTCTTGGCACCCCTGGCCCGTTTGATCAGAGCCTCTGCGCAAGGGTCCCAGATCATCCTGGTATCCCATGCGGCCGCCTTGGTGCAGGAATTAAAGGGACGGGAGGGCGTTAGCTGCCATGATCTCAAAAAGGATCTGAGCGAAACCGTCATTGACGCTTTGACGCCGCCGGCTTGGACTTGGCCGAAGCGCTAGGGCGCAAGAGTCCGGGCTAAACGGCTAAGGGATAGGATGCAACAGTGTTGCCACCTCAATCTCGCCACATTCTATTGTTTTGGTGCCCGCCAAGCCGCTGTCAAGGCGCGATAAAACGGGAAGGGGATGTCTTCGGTGCGTTAACAGAAAACGGAGACGGGACATGGCGTTTTGGAAATGGGGTCGAGTGACTCTTACTGCCCTCGGGCTTTTTGCTCTGGCGGCTTGCGGCTATTCGGTGCAAACCACCTCGGGCCGGGATTATTTACAAAATTTCGAGGACTATGCGGCGAGCGCGACTCAAGGGCCCGATGAAAATAGCGGGGCCGGGTCGCGATCGGATCAGATCCATCAGGCGCTCCATGCGGCCGCGGCGGTGGAGCCGATCTTGACCTTTCCGGCGCGCTTTGGATTGGCGCGCATCGACCGGGGCGGTCTGACTCCCATCCCGGAAAGCGAGGCGGCTCACTGGCGCGCATTGGCCGCTGACTTGGGGCCCGGCTGGGGCGAGTTCGTGCCCATTTCACCGCTTATCGCGGCCTTTACCCACACTGAAGTGGCGCCTTTGGATCAAGAGCTTTGCCACGGCTGGCGCTTGGAGCGCAACTACGCGGATTGCCTGGGCCAGGTCGTTCACGGCATTCGCCTGGGTGCCGCCCGACAGCACGTGGATGCGGTCCTGGTCTATGAAGGGACAGCGTGGTCAAAGAGCGCGGAGAATGCTCTGGGTCTGGCCAAGCTGACCATCGTCGGTTTCTGGTTGGCCCCCACCGAGTCAATCGAGGCCGGTGCGGCGGCCCAGGCCCTGCTGTTGGATGTGCGCAACGGCTACACCTATGGCCATGCTCAAAGCGAGCTTCTCGACTCGGCCGAAACCATCACTCCCTCGGTGGGCTCATCCGCGGTGGCCGACGACATGCGAGGTGAAGCCTTGAACCAGGCGGTCGCCGCCTTGGTGCCTCAGGTAAAGTCGATGCTTTATGATCTGCGCCTGCAACTGGCGGAGGGCAATTAGGCGGGCTGCCGGCAGCGACTACCCCCCCGCTTAACCTCGTGCTGTTCCACGGGCGCCGCCCACGGGCACGAAGTCATAGCTCCCGACGCCCTGGACGATGTGGAACTGAACCGGCGCGAAGGTGCCGTTGTCACCGGCGGGGCCATGCACGAAGTGAGCGGTCATGGGCGGCACGGCGCAGCGCTCGCCGGGTGCCAGTTCGTAGGTGTGGTGGGGCGCACGGGTTTCGACCACCAAACGGCCGGTCAGGCAAACGAAGCTGTCGGTGACCTCGCTGTGATAGTGCCAGGGAATGCACTGGCCGGCGGCGAGGGTGAAGACACGGGCCCTCATGTCG
>JBCCHN010000136.1:0-14123 GCA_039028695.1 Pseudomonadota bacterium | reverse complement strand
CGGCGCAGTAGACCACCAGGTGATCGTCAGATTCCAGGAGCGGGTTGCGGTCCGGGTTTTGAGGATCGGCAGCATCGGGAATTTGACCCATGGGGATGTGGTCGGAGCCTGGGATGAAACCCATGGCTCGCTCTTGGTCTTCGCGCACGTCGAGAAAACGAATGCCCTCTTGCGCTAAGAGATCCATGGCCTCTTGTGGCGAGAGTTCAGCGGGCAGGTCGGTGGAGGGCATCGCAGTGGTCTTTCTACATCGCGGGCGCCCACCCAAACCATCGGACTTGGGTTACAGGCTGGCGCCCGGTTTGTCGATGGCATGGCTGGTCAATTGTTCGGTGATGAATTGGTAGGCTTCCTCAACCGAATCGGTCTTGAAAAACAGGTTGTCGTCTTCAGGCGATATGGTGCCATAGTCCTCCAAGATTTTGAAATTTATCACTTCTGACCAATAGTGCTTGCCAAAGAGAACCACCGGCATGTGCTTGGTGATCTTGCCTGTTTGGATCAGGGTCAAACACTCGAAGAGTTCGTCCAAAGTACCGAACCCGCCGGGCATGACCACCATCGCCTTGGCCAAATAGGCGAACCAATATTTGCGCATAAAAAAGTAGTGGAACTGAAAGTTCAGTTCTCTGCTGATATAGGGGTTATCGATTTGCTCGAAAGGCAACGAAATGTTGAGGCCAATGTTCAGGCCTTTGGCTTCCGAGGCGCCCCGATTGGCGGCCTCCATAATGCCCGGGCCGCCGCCGCTGCAGACCACAAAACGCCGGTCGCTAGAATCCAGGCCTTTTGACCATTCGGTGAGGCGGCCGGCCAGCTCGCGGGTATCTTCGTAAAAGCGGGAGAGCTCCAGCTGGCGCTCCAGCCGGGCGATCTCGTCGGATGGCGCCTTTTGATTTCTTGCCTCAGCTAAATTTGCCGTTGCTGTTTCCCTGGATTTGATCCTTGCCGAGCCAAAAAAGACGATGGTGTCGTCGATTTTATAGTGGGAGAAACGGTTATTGGGTTCCATATACTCAGCGAGGATCCGCAGGGCGCGAGCCTCTGGCGTGTGGAGAAAATCCGCGTTGGTATAGGCTTTGTCCGGTGTTTTGAGAACTTTACGGCTGTCGCTCAAGTGTCAGGGTCCCTATTGATCGCCCGCCCAATCCTGGGCCAGGCCGGCGCCGAGAGTGCGAAAAGCGTCGTTGATAATATCTCGGTGATCATCCCGGTCGGAGAAGTGGAGGCCGCCACGGTACCAATGCTGGATGCGCCCGACGCGTTCTTCTTTGGTGGCTTGGTTGAAATATTTGGTGTTTTGCAAAACAGTGGCGTCGATGGAGGTCAGGCAGCCACGGCTGTCGCTTGCGACGGTGGTGGCGCGGATCACAACCCAATAAGCGGATGACTCCGCGATCTTGAGGCCCTTTTCAGACAAAGGTTCGACAAAAGCCTGCTGTATGGAGGCTCGATCCAAGTCGCAGGATGTACTGAATTGGTTCACATCGGTCACAAAGACCTTAACCTGTCCAATGCCTTTGAGCTCTCCGCTCGCAGATTGAGCAAAGGCATCCTTTGCCGCGAGAACGCCAAGCGCTGCAATCGCGAGCGCGAAGGTTAGGCTTGCACGCAGTATTTTCTGTCGTGGATAGGATTTCATGGTGCCTCCGGCACAAATCGACTCGGTGAAAAAGCACCGTTTTTATGCCATGCCGACGGGCATTTGACAAAGCTAAGCGGGCATTGGGCTTGAACCTTTCGTCGGCTGTCTTATTTTCCCACCAACCGCCGGCCTCGTGGTAAATTTTCAGTCAAAGGAAATAGAGTTTGTCAGATCAACCTCCCACTGGGACTAAGCCAATTCCAGATGACGGCCTGCGCCGCATTGCGCCCCAGCAGACCGGGTGGCGTGGCCGAATTCAGGGCTTTTTAGAGTCTCTGCTTTTTCAGCGGGGAATCACGATCCTAATTGTGATTAACGCGATCACATTGGGCCTGGAAACCAGCCCCGAGGTCATGGACTCTGTGGGCGGTTTCCTAAGGGTGTTTGACAAATTGATCCTTATCATTTTTGTGATCGAACTTGTGGCCAAGCTGGTCGTCTATGGGCGGCGCTTTCACAAAGACCCCTGGAACATTTTCGATTTTTGTGTTGTGAGCGTTGCCTTGGTGCCTGCTGTGGAGGGGCTATCTGTCCTGCGGGCCCTTAGAATTTTGCGGGTCTTGCGGCTGGTGTCGGCGGTGCCCTCCATGCGCCGGGTCGTCGCGGCTCTTTTGGCGGCTATCCCCGGCATGGGATCCATCGTCGGCCTTTTAAGTCTAGTCTTTTACGTCTTTTCGGTCATGGCGACCAAGCTTTTCGGGGAGTCTTTTCCCGAGTGGTTCGGCAACATTCCCGAATCCGCCTATTCGCTCTTCCAGATTATGACCTTGGAAAGCTGGTCCATGGGGATCGTGCGGCCGGTGATGGAGGTTTATCCCGCTGCCTGGGCCTTCTTTTTGCCGTTCATCTTGGTAACCTCCTTCACGGTTTTGAACCTCTTCATCGGGATTGTGGTGGACGCCATGCAGCGCCAGCACGACGCCGAGGAAAAAGCCGATCTAGCCGCGCTGGATGAATCCTTGGAAGCCCGGGCCGAAGAGAGTCACGATGAGCGTTTGGAAATATTAAAAGAATTGAAGGCCTTGCGGGCCGAAATTGCCGACTTAAAAGAACGGCATTAGAGCGTCAGCGCGGACTTGGGAAAGGCAAAGACGCTATTCCGACCCAGGAGTCGGACTTCGAATCCCGCGGGAAAAAGATCGCTGATCGCCGAGTCCAAAACGCTTAGCCCGCCGGTATAGGCGCCGAAAGCCGGCAAGATCATGCGGCGGCCGTCACTGATAGCGCAGCGCCCCGACAGTCGTCGCTGGCGCACCCGCACCGCCGCTTTGGGATGGTAATGGCCCGAAATTTCGCCACTCGCGCAGTTAGACGCTGCTTCATGGCGCAGGGTCAGGGGACCAAGTGTCAGTTCCTCGGCAACATGTCCGCCCCAGTTTTCCGGCGGGGCCGGATCGTGGTTGCCGCAGATCCAAGTCCAATCGCAGCGGCCGGTCAGAGCCTGCAATGCATCCTGATCCGCGGGACACAGGCGATCGGCCGCTCGCTCGTCATGGAAGGAATCGCCGATACAAACAACGCTCTTTATTTCATACTTTTCAATTGTCTGGAGCAGATTATTGAGAGTTGTTCTTGTGTCGTACGGCGGCAGCAGTCGGCCATGAACCGCAAAGGCCGAACCCTTTTCCAGGTGCAGGTCCGCCACCATCATCAAGGAGCGTTCCGGCCAAACCACCGCACCGGAAATATCTACAATCAACTCGACCCCATTCACGACCAATCGATCGGGCGGCGGGATGATTTGAGCGGCGGCGGATATCATAGGGGCAGGTTACCTTGTTGGGGATTCCGATTCGGGCTGGTGGCTTTTGTTACTTCCTGAATAAGGGCTTGGGCGCCCTCGTCAAGCAGTTCGTCCATGGCGGCGCCATAAACCTGTTCCTTGCCGATTTCCAAAAGGATCGGCACCGCCAGTGGAGAAACCTGATCTAAGGGCCGGTGGCGAATTTTGCCCTTGATGCGCGCCAGCATGGCGGACAAGCGGCCGATATCGGTCAGGCCCCCTGCCGCGTCCTGGCGGGTGGCGCGCAGCAGGATGTGGTCCGGCTCGTGGCGGCGCAAGACATCGTAAATAAGATCGGCGCTAAAGGTCACCTGACGGCCCGACTTGTCCTTGCCGGCGCTGCGCTGCTCGATCAGGCCGGCGATCACCGCCACGTTGCGGAAGGTGCGGCGCAGCATGGAGGACTCCGCCATCCATTCTTCCAAGTCGTCGCCCAGCATGTCCTCGTCAAAAAGCACATCCACATCAGTTACTTGCTTCAAGCTCCAAACGGCAATCACATAGTCGGTGGCGACGAAGCCCAAGGGGCCGTAGCCGGCTCGTTCCATGCGCTTGGTGAGCAGCATGCCCAGGGTCTGATGGGCGTTGCGGCCCTCAAAGCAATAAGCCACGAGAAAGGCTTTTTCCGCGCCCCGCTCGCCCCGAGGGAAGGTTTCTACCAACAGCCCGTTGGCGGGCGGCAGGACCGAAGCCCAGTGCTGCAGGTTCAGCCATTCCTGCACTGCTTCAGGGAAGTCGGACCAGCCCGCCCGGTCCTCCAATAGAGCGCGAACCCGTTCCGCCAAATGGGTGCTGAGGGGCAGGCGGCCGCCCATGTAAGCAGGGACTTGAGGATCACCTGACGATGCCCTGGCGACGACCAGAGTGTTCTCTTTCAGACTCAAAAAGGTGAGGAGTTGACCCGCGAAGATAAAAGCATCTCCCGGGGTCAGTCCGTTGGCAAAATACTCCTCCACCTCGCCCAGATAACGCCCGCCGCGCAGCCGGACTTTCAGTCGGGGCGCTTCAACGATGGTCCCGACGTTTGACCGGTAGCGCCGCACGTGGGCGATGGAGGCAACACGATAATGCCCGTTCTTGTCCGTTACCAGGCGGCGATAGCGCTCGTAAGCGCGCAAGGCGTAACCGCCGTTCGCAACGAAGTTCAAGGTGGCATCATAATCCGACCGGCTCAAGGAACGGTAGGGGTAAGCCTGCATGATTTCCCCATAGAGCCGATCCTTGTCGAAGGGGCCGGCACAGGCGGTCCCAAGGATATGCTGCGCCAAGACATCCAAGCCGCCCGGGTTTTCCGGCTCGCCGTCCAAACTATGGGCACGGACGGCTTCCACGGCGGCGCGGCACTCCAGCACCTCGAAGCGATTGGCGGGCACCAGCAAAGCTTCGCTGGGCTGGTCCAGGCGATGGTTGGCGCGGCCGATGCGCTGCAGAAGGCGTGAGGACCCCTTGGGGGCGCCGACTTGTATGACCAGGTCGACGGCGGCCCAGTCAATTCCCAAATCCAGACTAGAAGTGGCGACCACCGCGTTTAAGTCGCCGCGGGCCATGGCGGCCTCCACCCGGCGGCGCTGTTCCACGGCCAAGCTGCCGTGGTGGAGGGCGATGGCCAGCCCGTCGTCGTTGAGGCGCCAAAGTTCCTGGAACACGATCTCGGCCTGGGCGCGGGTGTTCACAAAAACCAGGGCGGTACGATGCTTTTTCAGGCGCTGATAAACCTCGCCCAGGGCATGCACGGCCATGTGCCCCGACCAGGGCAGGCGTTCGCGCGTGGTGAGGATCTCGATCTTGGCCTGGGCTCCGGCCCGACCCTGGATCAGGCGCACGTCTTTTGGCTCTTGGGGTGTTGTTGAGAGCCAAGCGGTCAGACGCGCCGGATCGTGCACGCTGGCGGACAGGCCAACCCGCCGGCAGCCCGGTGCCAAGCTCGCCAAACGGGCGAGGCCAAGGGCCAGCAAATGCCCGCGCTTGATGTCAGACAGGGCGTGGAGTTCGTCCACGATGACGCATTTTAAGTGGGCGAAGACCTTGGCCGCATCGTAATAAGAGAGCAGCAAGGCAAGGGATTCGGGCGTGGTAAGCAGAATTTGCGGAGGACTGCGCCGCTGACGCTGGCGCTTGCCCTGGGGAGTGTCGCCGGTCCGGGTCTCGCTGGTGATGGCCAGGTCCATCTCCTCGACCGGGCCAATCAGGTTGCGTTGCACGTCCACAGCCAAGGCCTTTAAAGGCGAGATGTAAAGGGTGTGCAACGCGGCTTGGGGCCGTTCGGCCAGGTCGATCAGGCTCGGCAGGAAGCCGGCTAGGGTTTTGCCAGCCCCGGTGGGGGCGATAAGCAGGGCCGACTGGCCCGCCCGGGCAGCGGCCAACATGTCCAACTGGTGAGCGTGAGGGTCCCAGCCCCGCGTCGCGAACCAGTCTGCAAAGGGATGGGGCAGGGGAGCTTCCATTGACGACGGGAATTCTTTTTCCGCGGCCGGCCTCACGGTGCCACTGGCGCACCAGTTGCGACGGTGCCGAAGGCTTTTTGCAGTGTGCTCAGCCGTTCCTGGAGGGCGTCCGCTGAATAGTCTCTTGGCGGCACGACGCCCCAGATGGGACCGGGCCAAGCCGGGTCCGTCTCGAAGCGGGCGATTACATGCACGTGGAGTTGGGGCACCTGGTTGCCCAAAGCCGCAACATTCATTTTATGGGGCTGAAAGATCTGCTCCAGGGCTTGCGAGGCCCAGACCATTTCGGAGGCGGCTTGGGCCAGGTCGGGGCCTTCCAGGTTATGGAAATCACGCAAGCCGTCACGCCGAGGCACCAGGATAAGCCAGGGGTAGGTGGCATCTTTCGCCAACAAGACCCGGCAAAGGGGCCAGTCGGCGACGCGATGACAATCTTCATTGAGCTTTGGATGGAGCTGAAAATCTGTTGTGTCGGTCATGTTCGTTATGATTCCTAGAATCCTCGCATCCCTATAATCGCGACTTTCATGGGAAATGAGAAGCCCTGTACCGAATCGTTGCCGGTTACTTGAAAGGAGCACCTTCTTACTCTTGGTTGTCGACACTTCCAATCGCGCGGCGGACCAGATTTCGGGAGTCGGTAGAGTCGTCGAGCTCCAATTGGACAACGCTACCATCTTGGGCGATTCGCTTGAAGGGGCGGGACCCGTGTCCAGCAAGGCTCAGTCGTGTGGTTTTGATCCATTTCTGAATCTGACCGCGTGACAGGCTTAGCTGAGTTGCCAATAGACGATCGAGCCTGATGGTGGCTGGGCCTTGGACGGCGAGGTGTATTTGAAGGCGGTTCCAAGGCTCGGGGCCGCCGGACAAAAGGTCTTTTTTGACCGCGATTTCTGGGGACTGAACAATTTGACTGGTGTGACGTTTGAGGCCATGCAGGTCGAGGGCAATCGAGTTGGCCAAACCTGAATCGTTGGATTGTAAGGCCTGCAGCTGGTCGCCCGGTATCTTGTAAAGGAAGCCCCGTTCGATGATGGGTCGGTTCCAACGAGTCCCGCAGGACAGGCAGCGATAGATAAGCCAAGCGTCCAGGCGTTTGCCTTGGGCATTGAGCCTGAACTTTTGGCTGCTCTGAAAGGGGCGTTTGTCATTACAATTACGGCAAAAGAGGATAGGCCGGGGCGGGAAGTGGGGCGTGATCGTCCAAAGGACGGATTTGCGGTTGCACATGCCGGTGGGGTCTTCCGTGTGGAAGTCCGCCGGAACGGCAGGAGGACAACCCGATGGGTCGGTTTAGGCACAGTGGTAGAAAAAAAATCGCCAAGTTGGGCGACGCGGCATCGAAAGAGGCCAAGACATTAGTTTGCCAAACCGGCCTCATTCCGCCACTCCGGCGAACGCAGGTAAATTTTATCGGTCACAGTTAAGGACCGAGCGTTCGAGCGAGTTCAGGTGAGACCGGCGATTACGAAGGCAAAATCTGCTTCTTTCACGACTAAAAGGGACGGTGATATTTGTCGGATGGTCAGTCACATGGCAAGGATAAATCGGAACAAGCGGCAATCCGGCGCGCCTTTGAATTGGGCCATAATGCCACTTCCCTTCATGGCACGATCTATAAGCGGTACTTCTGCATGGCCTTTTCGTCGAATTCGATCCCCAGTCCGGGCGCGTCGGGTCGTTCAATGATGCCGTCGCGGACGGGAGGTCTGCCCACACATAGATCGTCCAGGGCGGTCTCGAAGAGGGGGAAGTACTCCAATAGGCCCAGGTTGGTGATGCCCAAGCTGGCGTGCACGGCGGCTGCGGTTCCCAGGGCCATGCTGTTTGAGTTGTGGGGCGATAGGGAAATATAGGCGGGCTCGGCCATGGCGGCGATGGCTTGCATTTCGAGAAGACCCGATTGGCAAATGTCCGGATTGATAATATCCACGGCGCGTTCGGCAAACAGGGGGGCGAACTCGCGCCGGGTAGGCAAGGTTTCTCCGGTCAGCAGGGGCTGTTTCATGGAATTACGCAGATACCGCAGGCTGGCCGGATCGGTGGGTGCAAAAGGGTCCTCAATCCATAGCAGCTCGAAGCGCTCCATCGCCCGCGCCAATTCAAGCGCCCGAGCGGGATCTGCGCGTCGCCACAGGTCAACCGCGAGCCCGACATCGGGCCCAACCGCATCCCGGACGGCTGCGAGGATGGCGACGCCATCCGCCACGGTGGAGCCGGCTTCAAAAGGGTAGAGCTTAATGGCTCGATGCCCTTGCGCCGCTTGGTACGCAGCCATCTCCGCGAACTTTTCGGGCGCCTGAGGAAAGGGCGAGTAGATATTGGCATAAACACCCACAGAGTCGTAGAGGGCACCGCCAAGCAACTGATGGACCGGAACGCCTAAGCGTTTGCCGAGTACATCCCATAGGGCAATTTCGACACCGGCATAGGCGCTATAAACTTCCAACCCCGGCCGCTGCTGGCCGAAGGATTGGTAGGCTTCTCGAAGCAAGGAACGGATGGCGCCTGACGATCGCCCGACCCATCGCTCGGCGACGGTGCGGATCATCGCGACCAAGCCGTCTTCCCGAAAACTGAGCAGGTGGCATTCACCCCAACCGACGACACCGTCCGCGGTTTCCACCCGCACCAGAACATAGGCTTTGCGCGACCACCAGGGATGGGGTTCCGGGTCGCCTGGAATCACATAAGGTGCAATCGAGATGATCTTGTCATTCAATTGGGGGTACTTTCCTTGTTGGGTTCATGGAACGAACGGCTTTTGTCGGCGGTCACTGATTGTAGGGTGCGCCCATGCGATCCAACTTGCGCAGCCAGCCCTCCCACTGCAAGGTCCCATCGAAGGCCAGCCGGTTATTGGGGTCAGTTGTAAATTCCCGTGACAGGTCATGGGCTGTCGCAGGATCGAAGGTCATGAACTTCGCATTGCTGTGCATGGCATCAAGCTGGCATTTGCAGGCATATTCCAGGGTGATGGCTAGGAACAGGACTTCTTGAACCGTCCGACCCATGACAAAAACCCCATGATTACGAATCATACAGATCCGCTTGTCTCCCATTTGATGGACAATGTCCTCGACAGCGTTGTCATCATTGCCGATATCGCAGTCCACATAGACCAAATCGTTCAACACGATCAGCGCATGCTGAACAAGGGGCATTAATCCGCATTCCAGTGAAGCCACCACGGTGGCGGCTGGAATGTGGGTATGCAGCATGCAGTTAATCTGGGGCTTGCGAACGAGCACGCCCTTGGCTTGGGCACAGGACGAATAGTTCAATGGTCGACCCGGTCCGGCATCGGGTTCCTCATCGAAGCGGACCTTGATCAAATCGGAAGCGCGAACCTCGTCGAAAAAGGTTCTATAGGTCTTCAACAGATATGCTTCAGGATCATCCTCAACGCGAAGGGCAAGAACACCTTCGACCAAGTCCGTGAGCTTGTAGATTTCGAGAATATGATGCCCCGCGGCGCAGGCGACCCGACTGTTCCATTCCCCCGCAGTCATATTCTCGCGCGCTTCGAAGGCGACATCACCTGTCATTTTTTCAGTCCGACCCTCTCCGCTTTTCGGCTTTTTTGGGAGCTTTCCGCTGAAGTTTGGCCTCTTACTGAGCAGCTGACAAGGGTTGCCGGTCGCGTGCGCAAAGCTCAGCAGGCACTGGACCCGTGCCTCAAGGGTGCCAGATGACTAGCGCAAATGGCCTTCGATAATCCGAAGTCCGTTTAATCTTTGTGTGGTCAGCTTCTTTGCCACAGCACGGGAAAACAGTCTTCGGGCATACGCGCCCCGTCATCGACTTGGATGTCTTTGTACGGCGGCGAGGTCTCGCCGCGATTACAGAAGCGAGCATCGTCACCGAGCCCGCGCGTGGAAAAGGCCCGGCGCCGGGATTTAAGCTGAGCGTTGGTGGTCCCATGAAGAGTGCGAAAACTGAACAAGACCGCATCACCCGGATCTAAGGCCCAAGCCGCTAGGTCATAGTCATCGGGGTGTGCTTCGATATCGGGCACCATTTCCAGCCCTGCCTCGCCGTTCGATTGATCGCCCAATTGATCCCCGTCGGAAAAGCCCAAAGGGTGGTATAGCTTGGGTGCGCGATGGGAGCCGCGCACGAAGCGCACGGCAACGTCTGCTGGGGCGTGATCTAGCGACACATAGATGCTCACAGTCTGGCGGCCATCGACGCAATAATAGGGCAGATCCTGATGCCAGGGCGTAGCACTTTGCGTGCCTGGTTCCTTGCAAAAGGCGTGATCGTGAAAAAACTGCGCGGTTTTAGAGCGCATGAATTGGCCCGCCATGGAGGCGGCCTGAGATTTTAGCACGAAGTCCCGATAGGGTTCGATGCGCTGCCAATTGCAATAGCTGTCAAAGAACCGTCCGCCCTCACCTTTTTGAACTGCCTCGCAAGGAAAGGCATAATCCAGAGGCGAGGCCAGGTTCTTCTCTAGCCCGGCGCGGAGCGGTTCCACCCAATCGGCAAAAGCACCGCGCAAAAGAACGACACCATCCTGCTCAAATCTATCGATATCGGCGGGGTCGGCGACATAGTCCGGCGCTTGGGCTTCGGTGGCCAGCACACGGGCGTCGTCAAACACTCTCCAAGGGACCGTGTCGATGTTTTCTATGCTCATCGGCTTCTCCTCTTAGGCTGCCAATGATCATCAGCGATGGGAGCTTGTCGCGCAATGACCCTTATAGGGTATTCCACATCTCCGCCTCTATTGGGATAATTTTGGCCCGTTCTTGTTGCGGAAATCTCTCAAGATGTAGCAGAGATTGCCGGTTGCCTCGCGGCCCAGTGTCGGGCTATGTCTCCAGGGTCTGTTAGGGTTGGATCGGGTGTGCCAGAGCCATGAAAATCAAGGGTATTTTGTTCGACAAGGACGGCACCTTGCTGGACTATTGGGGCAGTTGGATGCCGGCGAACAAAAAGGTTGCCTTGCATGTGGCTGGTGGCAACGCCGCAATATCTGAAAAGATGTTGGTGGGCGCGGGCTATGATCCGGCAACCGACCGGGTTGCCTCGGGCTCCCTCTTGGCGGCGGCCAGCAATCGCGAGATTGCCGAATATTTCCATTCCTTTGTCCCTGAACAGGATGTGGAAGCCATTTATGAGGAGCTGTCCGACCTTTTTGCAGCGCACGGGGAAACAGGCGCGGTTCCGGTAGCCGGACTGGCGGAGGTGATTGCGGGCTTGAAGAACCGGAACTTAACCCTGGGCGTGGCGACCAGCGATAGCGAGCGCGGCGCCTACGGCAGCCTCAAGGACTTTGGGATTTTGGCCCATATGGACTTTGTCGCGGGCTATGATTCGGGCCACGGTCGCAAACCGGGACCGGGCATGGTCGAGGGATTTTGCGGGGCAACCGGCCTGTCGCCTGTTAACGTGGCGGTGGTGGGCGATAACCTGCACGACATGGAAATGGGCCGCGCGGCGGGCGCCGGTCTTTTGGTGGGCGTGCTAACGGGAACCAGTCTGGAGCAGGATCTGACCCCTCATGCTCACCATGTAATAGATAGCATTGCTGACTTAGAGACCCTCTTAGATAGAGTTTCCATAATTTAAAGCCAGGAGTGCCGGCTTGCTTCAAGGTAAATTGCATTGCGCTTGAGGGGGCAAGCGGTATGGTCATGGGTGAAGAATCATCCTCTAGCCGGGCAAGCGGGGCCGGCCAGAGGTGCCCTTGAGGAGCGAGCAGATTATGGCAAGGCGCGGAACCAGGACGGTCGGTTGGGCAAGGCTTATGGCCTTGGCAGCCTTAGCGGGCTTGGCAGGATGCCAAAGTTTTGGCGACAACCCGAAGTACATCGACTTCCCGAGCTATCAGGGCGAGGTCTTGCCGCTGGAAAATCCTGTTGCCGTGCGTTTCGATCCCGTCGGCACTCATCGTTTTGAAACCAAAACCGCAAATGGAGTCACCCTATCGGCCAGCGCGCCTTTGGATCGCAATACAGAAATCCGTATCAATCTGGACGCCGATATCGGGCTGAAAATGGAAGGCTTGGCCAAAATCGAGTCCCAGGCGGAAAACCTTCTTGTAGAGCTTGTGTCCCGGCATGTTTCGGTCAGCACCAAGGCGGGCAATCAGCCGGCAAAGACCCATCGCTTCAAGGACCCGGCGCTCTTGCTCACCTATCAATTAAGCAAGAGCGGCGAGGTGTTGGATTTCGACATTGACCCCCGTTCCACACTTCTGCAGGAGAGCTATGCGCCAGATGGCATGGATGTGGACATCCGGCCGCGCGCCGATACGGTGCCCTATTACGAGTCCTTGACCCGGCGCCTGGTCATCGAAGAAGGAGACCGCTTTCCCATACCGCTGCAACGCTTTGCACTGCTGCTCAGCACAAAGACGGAAAATAAAACGCGCCTGAGCGGAGAAGCCTTTTGGAGCCCGATCGGCAACACCCTCTTCGAAAACCGTGCTCTGGTGCTAGGCCGGATTGATGGGACCATCGATGTGGACGGTGAGATCTATAGCGGTCAGGGGCGCGTGGGCGGTTTTTCCTTGGTGGATCCTCAGACGGGCCTGGAACTCTATTCCGAGGTGGTGTCGCAGGCGACTTATTGGGCGGGCGAGGTCAAGGTGACCTATGTGCGCAGTCAGGTCACCCGCTTTGAGCCCTCGCTGGAAAACATCAAGGATTTTCCCGCCACCATTGCCGCGCGTCCGAGTGCCAAAAACTGAACGGGGGGAGAAGAGGTGGCCCAAAATTCGTCTCAAGCCCTCACCCAGGCTCCCAGCGGGCCGCCCCGGACCTTTTTGGACTTTCCGCTGGCCCTGGATTTAGAGCGATTGGATGCTCACTTGGCGATTCTGGGTATTCCCTTTGGCATGCCCTACAGCCCTGATGAGATGGCAAATGATCAGAGCCGGGCGCCCGATGCGCTGCGCCTGGCCTCGGAGATGCCGGCCTATACGCGGACCCATTTTGACTGGGACCTGGGCGGCCCTTTGTTGGACGATCGGGATATCATGGTGGTGGACTGTGGCAATGTGACAGCCGACATGGCCGATCACCGCGAGCATTATCGCCGGGCCGAAGCGGCGGCGCGCAAAATCTTTCAGGCCGGCGCGACGCTCGTTACTCTTGGCGGCGATCATGGGATACCCATTCCGGTGATGCGGGCGCTTGAGGGACTGGCCGACGGCATCACCCTGGTGCATGTGGATGCCCACCTGGACTGGCGCAACGAGGTCAATGGGGAGCCCGAGGGCTATTCCAGCCCGATCCGGCGGGCCTCGGAAATGCCTTGGTTCGACAAGATCATTCAGATCGGCATTCGCGGCATCGGCTCGGCGCGGCGGGGCGAGGTGGAAGACGCCCGTTCATATGGCGCCGATATCATCAGCGCCTATGAAATGCACGACATGGGTATGGCGGCCGTGCTGGAGCGGATTCCCGATGGCGGACCCTATTACCTGACCATCGATGCGGATGGCTTGGACCCGACCATCATGCCGGCGGTGATGGCGCAAACGCCCGGCGGCTTGACCTGGCCGCAGACCCATAAGCTGATCCACGGGCTGGTGCGCAAGGGCCGCGTGTTGGGCATGGATCTGGTGGAGATTGCCCCCAGCCGCGATGTGGGCCTCACCACGATGGTGCATGCCGAACGGCTGATCTGCAATTTTATCGGCGCGACGGTGCGGGCCGGCTATTTCGATTGAGCCCTGCGCGGTTCCTAAAGGGCGAGGCTAAGGTTCGATCCGGCCGCGATGACAATGGCAAGGATGGTCATGACCATGCCGGCGACCCGGGCGGGCATGTTCTTGGCAGTGAAAATAAAGCACCAGGCGTGCACCAGGCGCCCGGCCAGCAAGAGGCCGCCGATGGTATAGAGCAAACCGGCTCCGGCGCCGCTCAATTCGGCCAAGACCATGAGGAGCAAAGCCAAAGGCACGGTTTCCACAAAGTTGCCATGGCCGCGGATCTTGCGTTCGAAGGCAGGATCGCCTCCGTCGCCCAAGGAAACCGACAAGCGGCCGCGCTCGCGAATCACCGTGAAGGTGAGAAAGAGATAGACGAGGGTTAACAGGCCGGCAAAGAGGGGGGTAATGCTTGGTGCGATCATGGTAACGTCCTTTCAGGGGGGCAAGGGGCAGGAAAGCATCCATTTCAACATGGCCTTCAGCTAAATATTGACCAAAATAGCCTAAAGCCAAGTCCTCGTATCAACACGGAACTGAGTAGGGCCATGTGCCAGCACGGTTAAAGCGGCCCGCATACCTATTCCT
>JBCCHN010000135.1:0-14409 GCA_039028695.1 Pseudomonadota bacterium | reverse complement strand
GGCCATTCGGCCCTTGAGCCGTCTTGTGGGGCGCCTGCCCAAGGCCATCGCGGCGGGCATGTTGGCGGGCATTCTTTTCCGTTTCTGCCTGAGCATCGTCGGGGCCGCCGAGGCCGCTCCGGTTTTTGTCCTGGCTTTGGTAGCGATCTTTTTTCTGACTCAAGTCTGGCGGGCCAGCCTGGCAGTGCCATTGGTTTTGGCCGTTGGCGTTGTCATTCCATTCGCCGACGGGTCTATAAGCCTCGATTGTTGTCGTTTTGCCGTCACTGAGGTCATCTTTTTTTCACCCTCATGGGATTGGCCGGTCATCCTCGGATTGGGCTTGCCTTTGTACCTGGTGACCATGGCCTCGCAGAATCTGACCGGCTTGGCGGTTTTGAAGGCCGATGGTTTCGCGCCACCAGTGGGTGGATCGGTTGGCCCGACGGGGCTGGTCTCCATCTGCACCGCGCTCTTTGGTGGCCATTCCGTTTGCTTGGCCGCTATAACGGCCGCTATCTGCACCGGACCGTCCTGCCATCCGGACCCGGCACAGCGATGGAAAGCCGGGCCGGTGATCGCCGTCAGCTATCTGATCTTCGCCGCTTTTACCGTCTCCTTCGTGGACCTCATGCTGGCGCTGCCGCCAGCGCTGATCACAACCTTCGCCGGGTTGGCTCTCTTTGCACCCTTCAAGGGCTCTCTCGTGGCCGCTTTGAGTGGTGAGGAACGGGACAAGGAAGCTGCTGCCGTCACCTTCGTGGTGGCGGCATCGGGCCTTTCCCTTCTGAGCATGGGCGCGGCTTTTTGGGCCCTGGTGGCGGGTTTGTTGATCTATGGGCTCCGGGGTCTCAGGAAGAGCTAAGCCGGATCTTCCCAACCGATCGCCTGACGCAGGAAGCGATAACCCAGGGCGACAAAAGCGGCGGTCTCCGCGTTGTCCTTGCCATAGCCGTGCCCGCCCGCTTCCGGCTCGTAAAAGGCGCTGTCATAGCCCAACGCCTGTAGCTTGGCGGCCATCTTGCGCGCATGGCCTGGATGCACCCGATCATCGCGCCGCGAGGTGGCCAGCAGTATGGGCGGATAGCCCTCGCCGGGACGGGCTAGGTGATAGGCAGAGATATTTTGCAGATAGGCCCAATCCTCGGGCTTGTCCGGATCGCCGTACTCGTCGATCCAACTGGCCCCGGCCAGCAACTTGCTATAGCGGCGCATGTCCACCAGGGGAATGGTGCAAAACAAAGCGCCGAAGCGGGCGGGGTGGCGGGTTAGCATGTTGGTGATCAGCAAGCCGCCGTTCGAGCCGCCCTCAGCGGCGATACGCTCCGGCCGGGTCACGCCCCGATCCACCAAGTCCTTGGCGACGGCGGCAAAATCATCGTGGGAAAGAGCCTTGCCCTCGTGGCGGCCCAGCTCGTGCCAGGCCGAGCCAAATTCGCCACCGCCCCGCAGGTTGGCGATTACGCTGGTACCGCCCTTTTCAAGCCATAACTTGCCGATGGTCATGCGATAGTTGGGTAGAAGAGAGACGCCAAAGCCCCCATAGCCGTAAAGGTGCACCGGCGCCTGGCCCGCCAGTGGATCGTCGGCGGGTCCCACCTGCAGGTACGGAATGGCGGTGCCGTCCGCGGCAAGAACTTCATGCCGGCTCACGGTCAAGCCCGTGGCATCGAAGGCAGGGGGCTGGCGTTTAAGCACCTGAGGCGGTCCGTCCACGGTGAGCTTGGCCAAATTGGCCGGGGTGACCGGGTCTTGAGACATGAGCAAAAGTTCGCCGTTCGACTCGCTTTCCTCAACATCCAGCGGCCAGATGTTGGCCGTTCCCCCATCGGACAGTCCGGCAATTTCTTTGCGCTGCCAGCCCTCCTTATTTGGGGTCCAGACCTCAAAACAGGGTTTCAGATCATCTAGAATCGACACCAGCAATTGGTCGCTAAACCACGTGAAGCCTTGGACGATCCGCCTTTCGGTTGGCTCAAAGAGCACTTGAAAGGACCGCTCGCCGCTGAGAAAAGCGTCCAAGGATATGCCCACAACCGTATCTGCCGGGATCTCGGTGCCACCTGTCTGCCAGCTGTGGCGCGGCTTCACCACCAGCCAGTCGGGATGGATCTTCACCTTGGCGTCTGTTGGAATATCCAGTTTTTGTCTGGGACCCGTTTTGTCCGCCAGCCAAATCTCGGCCTCGAAAAAGGACTTAACTTCGCTCAGCCAAATTTTGTTTCCCGCGGATCCGCGGGAGAGGTGCGCGCCCACTAAAACGCTTGCGGCCTGGCCCTCAAAAATGACCGCCGCGTCGGCCAGATCCTGGCCGTGCCGCCAGAGGCGAACGGTGCGGGCATAGCCGGACTGGGTGGCCATGCCGTCTCCCATGGGTGTTGTCAGCAGCAGGCTGTCCCGATCCAGCCAATGGGTCATACTTTTGGCGGGAGGCAGGTTGAAGCCGTCTTCGATGAAGTGTCCGGCCTCAATATCGAATTCCCGCAGGGCAACCGCGTCGCTGCCGCCGGTCGATAGGCGCAGAATGGCGCGGTCATGAGACCCAGGCCGTGTCGAGGCGCCGTGCCAGATCCAATCGGCTTTTTCTTTTTCCGCCAAGGCGTCCAGGTCCAGCAAAATATGCCAATCCGGGTCGGCTTTGTCGAATTCCGCCATGGTTGTGCGGCGCCAGATGCCTCGCGGATTTGCCCCATCCCGCCAGAAATTATAGAGCCAGTCGCCTCGCCGGGCGACGTGGGGGATGTTGTCCGGCCGATCCAGGATGGCTTTCAGGGCGTCTCGGTCTGCTTCGAAAAGTGTGTCCGCGTAAGCCGCACGTGTAGCCAGGTTCTGTGCCTCGACCCAGGCGAGGGCGTCTTCTCCCTCCACCTCCTCCAGCCAGCGAAACGGATCGTCGTCGGGATCGGCAAGGGTGGGGCGGGGATCAATTCCAGTGTGTTCTGTCATCCCTGCTAGATAAGGGCAGCCCCACGGCGCGGCAAGGCGGCCTAGACTGCGTCCGCTTCAAAAAACCGCCAGGCGGCCCAAACGCTCACCCAAACCACCAGGCCCGCAGCGATGAAGACCACAGCAAAACTGCCGCTTACCAAAGACAGCAGGCCGCAAAAGGCCATGCCCACCGTCCCGCCCAACAATTGTGCGGTCATGCTAAGCCCGCCGGCCAGGCCTCTAAGGTCCGCCGGGGTTGCGTTCAGGGCGCCGCGGCGCGAGGGCACGAACATAAATGGCATGAACGCACCCCACAGGACAGCCGCAGGTAGGAAGAAAAGTAAGCTGTCCGAGAGCGCGGCCGCCGCTAGTGCAAAGAGGGCTGTTCCGTGAATGGCCGCACCCAAGATCATGGGCCGCCTGGGGCCCATGCGGTCGGCCAAATGCCCGGCGAAAAGAGAGGTTCCCAGCGTCGGCAGGAAGGTTGCCAGCAAGACCAATCCAGCCTCAAGGGGCGAGAGCTTGAGGCGTTCCTGGATATAAAGGGCGCCAAAAATAATAACGGCGATTTTCCCAAATTGGGCGGCAAAAACCATCAAACAGCCGGAGCTGAACGTTGGAATTTTGAGCAAGTCGAAATCGACTAGAGGCGCTGTTTTGTCTATCTTCGACAAGGCCACTTCCCGGCGCCAAAAGGCCCAAAAACCTGGCAAGGCGGCAAGCGCTAAAGCCCAAATGATGGGCGAGAACCAGCCCCAATCCGGGGCCTGCATCATGGCCATTACCAGGCACAAGAGGCTGGTCCCAAGCCAGAAAAAGCCCAACCAATCGACCTTGCGCCAGGCCGGCAGATCGGCGGATTCGCTGTTCTGTTCTGGCTCATCTCCTGTTGTCCAGAACAGCAATATGACACCGGCGACCAGGGCGACCAAAGGAAGGTTCACCCAAAAAATCCAGCGCCAAGAGATAAATTCAGTAAAGAGGCCGCCGACCAGAGGCCCCAAAGACATGCAAATGCCGCCGACGGTGGTGTGCAAACCGAAAGCCAGCCCCCTTTGCTCGGGCGGAAACACTATGGTGATGATCGCGATCGACGCCGGAAAGATAACCGCGGCCCCCACGCCCTGCAGGGCGCGAGCGGCGATGAGCCACCCGCCGCTGGGTGCGAAGCCGCAGGCCATGGAGGCGGCCCCGAAAAGAAGAACAGCCGCCAGGAAAAGCCGGCGCATGCCAAAAATCTCACACAGGCGCCCTCCCGCCACGGCCAGGGTGGTAAAAACCAGAAGGTAGGCATTGACCACCCAGTGGCTGGTCGCAGCAGACATCCCCAGGTCGGCACGCAGGGTCGGTAGGGCCACGCCAACCACGGTTTCGTCCAGCACCACCAGGCCCAAAACCGAGCCCATGGCCCCCAGGATCCACCACTTCTTATGGGATCGTTGCTCCATCATCATGCTGTCTAGCTTGCCCTATCAGGCGGATAGGGGGCAACCGCAGGAAAGCGACTCTTTGGATGCCGTTTAGGAAAACGATTATGTCCCTGATTCGCAGCCCGTCCATAGCCCGTCTCTAGGGTGCGCAAAGGGCGCAGTTTTTGCCTGCATGGCTGGTCGGTCGGCCATATGCCCGCCGTGAGGGCAGGCGCGACATGCCGGCCACGTTGCGCTACCATCACAGAAAGCAATCCCTTTCGTGGTAGAAGGAAAAAATCATGACCTTTGCCTGTTTGGCGCCATTCGCCAAGGTTACGCCACCTCGCGTCAAACCGCCGGCGGAGGCCACGGACTGTCACGCCCATGTCATTGGCGTACCGCCCCACTATCCCTTCATCCCCGAGCGCGCATACACGCCGCCGGAAGCGACCGTCGAGGCTTATCAGGCTCTGCACCGGGACTTGGGGTTGGAGCGGGCGGTCATCGTGACCCCGTCGGTTCATGGCACGGATAACCGCATCACCTTGGAGGCCATTGCCGCCTATGGGCCAGGTGCGCGGGGCGTTGCGGTGGTAGAGGAAGGCATCCGCGAGCGTGAATTGCATCGCTTACATGATGGCGGAATCCGGGGCTTGCGCTTGAACGTGTTGTTCGGCGGGGGCGTGGGTCTGCACGCCTTTGAGGGCCTGTCCGATAAAATTCGAGACCTGGGTTGGCATCTGCAGCTCTGGTTGGATGTAAGCCTCCATCTAGAGGCAATGTCTTCGCTCATTCGCCAAACAAATGTCCCGATTGTGATTGATCACATGGGTTTTATTCCGGTTGAAAAGGGAATAGACGATCCGGGATTTCAATTGCTTCTGGAGCTGGTTCGCGATGGAATTTGCTGGGTAAAGCTATCAGGAAATTACCGTATCGCCCAAGACCATCCACGCTATGCTTCGGCCATTCCCATGGCTCAGGCTCTGATTGAGGCTGGTCCGGATCGCATGGTTTGGGGCACCGATTGGCCTCACGTGGCGCTGAAAAAAAACATGGTAGACGACGGCGACCTCTTGAACGCCCTTGATGATTACGCGCCTTCTGCGGACCTGAAACGCGCCATTCTGGTGGACAATCCGGCCCGCCTTTATGATTTCGTGTAGGTTTGCTGTCAGCCAAGTCTTGCGCTTGCCGGACCCGGCGGTGTTCAATTCTCCGATGAACAGTGCGGGATAAGAGGCGACGGGCGCGAGATGAGTGGCAACGTAATGAATTTGGGCCGGTTGCTGACCAACACAGCGCGGCGCCGGCCCCAAGAAACCGCGTTGATCTGGGGGGATCGGCGCTGGTCTTGGGCCGCTTTGAATGCTCGGGTCGATGCCTTGGTCGCGGCCCTGGCTGGCCTTGGTTTGGAACAGGGTGAGCGCGTGCTGGTTCAAGCCAGAAACTCTAATCAAATGTTTGAGACCCTTTGGGCCACCTTTAAGCTGGGTGCTGTTTGGGTGCCCTGTAATTTTCGGCTTTCCCCGCCAGAGGTGGCACATTTGGCAGCCTCGAGCGGCGCACGGGTTATGATCGCGGACGGAGAGTTTGCCGATCACGTGGCGGCGGTTCGGACAAAGGTGCCAGCACTGACCTCCTTTGTTGCCATCGGCGAGGGTTTGTCTGGTGCCGATGACTATGAAGCCATGATCGAGCCCCACATAGGTACGACCCTTTTGGAGGCCGAGGTAAACTATGATGACCCCTGCTGGTTTTTCTATACCTCGGGAACCACGGGTCTTCCCAAGGCGGCGGTTTTGACCCACGGGCAGCTTGCCTTTGTGGTCAACAATCACATCGCGGATCTCATGCCCGGCCTGGGTATGCAGCCGGGCGTGCGGGATGTATCCCTTGCAATGGCGCCGCTCAGTCACGGGGCGGGCGCTCATGCCCTTTCCCAAGTCGCGCGGGGCGTGCCCACGGTTTTGTCCGACAATCGACGTTTCGATGAAGCACAGCTTTGGCGCCTGATCCAAGAGCACCGGGTCACCAACTTCTTTTCCGTGCCCACCATGTTGACCCGTTTGGCCCGGTCCCCTGAGGCAGATCGGGTCGATCACGCCAGCTTGCGTCATGTGATCTATGCCGGGGCGCCCATGTATCGGGCCGACCAAGTGGAAGCGCTCAGGGTATTCGGTTCGGTCTTGGTTCAATACTATGGACTGGGTGAGGTGACGGGTAACATCACCCTGTTGCCTCCGGACGATCACGTCATGGATGACGGCGAGATGCGCATCGGCTCCTGCGGTTTTGCGCGCACGGGCATGGAAATTGCCATCAAAAACTCCGAGGGTCGGCGCTTGGATGCCGGTGAGAGCGGTGAGATTTGCGTCCGCGGCCCGGCGGTCTTCGCCGGCTACTACAACAACCCAGAGGCTAATGCCAAGGCCCTGAAAGACGGTTGGTTCCATACAGGAGACCTGGGCCGTCTGGATGAAGCCGGCTATCTCTATATCACCGGACGGGCCTCGGATATGTATATCTGCAACGGCGCCAACATCTACCCCAGGGATGCGGAAGAAGTCCTCTTGACCCACCCGCAGGTGGCCGAAGTGGCCGTTCTGGGAGTGCCCGATCCCGCTGTTGGAGAGATGGGCGTTGCTGTCGTAGTGTTGTCACGTGAAGGTGCAGCATCCTCGGAGGCCGACCTCTTGGGCTTCCTGGACGGCAAGCTTGCCAAATACAAATGGCCGCGACGGGTGATTTTTTGGGACGAGCTGCCCAAATCCGGGTATGGCAAGGTGCCCAAGCACATCATTCGCCAAGGCCTTTACGAACGCGGCGAGGTCCAATCGGGAGATGGTGCGTGAGACAACCGATTAGACATTTGCGCCAGCCCGGGCCGACGCAATATCCTCGAAGGCTCTCGGCTTCGGGGGCCGTGGCCGCGGACCTTCGGTTGGTGCTGGCACCCGGCAGCGACCTCTTGAGCGAAATTGTCGAGCGCTTGGGCGCGATAGAGATTAGGCATGGGGCCATCACGATCCTATCGGGCACCTTGGACGAGCTGTCCTATCTGACTGGGCAGCCTGACCATAGCGGGCATCGTGTGGCCACCTACGGCGCGCCCACCAAGCTCATCGGGCCGGTTACCTTGCTCGGCGGGAATGGAATTTTGGGATTGGATCAGCAGGGTCAGGCACTGCTGCATTGCCACGCCATTTTCGCAGATGCGAAGGGCCGCCTGCACGGTGGGCACCTGCCGCCGGGGGCTTGTCGAATTGGCTCAGGTGGGGCCGTGGCTTTGGTGAGTGCCTTTGATGGTGCGGGGTTTGTGGTAAAACCCGATCCGGAGACCAATTTTTCGATTTTTCATCCTCATCTGCTATCAAATCCGGAAACAAAGGAGTCGATCTCGTGATCGATCGTGTCGCCCTGGAACGGGGGCAAATGGGGCAGATGGTGACCATTCGCTTGCGGCCCAACGAAGACCTGGTTGAAGGGATCGAGTTGGCCTGCCGCGAAGCTGGGATCAGCCACGGTATTGTTCGTTCGGCGGTGGGAAGTTTGGTGGATGCCTGCCTTACCTATGGCGATGGGATTCAAAAAAGGGTGCAAGGGCCGGGTGTGGAGATTTTGACGCTGTCCGGCGAGGTGCGACCCGACGGTAAGGGAAATCTGCGCGCAGACCTGAGCGGTACCATTTCCAATCCCGCCGCCGAGGTTTATGGCGGCCGTTTCCAACGAGGCGAGAACCCCATCTGCATCACTTTGGAGCTGGCGCTGCAAGAATGGGTGCCGGAATGACAACTGGGGCGTAAGGACCACGATATGAAAACCCAGGTGCGCGATCGGCGGGCCCTTCTTTTGGCGTCGATCCTTGGCTTTTTGGCCGTCGTAACGGTGCCCACGTTCGCCCCGGCGCAATCGCTGCCAAGCTTTGCCGTCGAGGCGGGGGACGTTCAGCTCTTGAACTTGGACGGTAGCAAACTCTATGTACAGCTAACCCCCAGAGCGGCGCAAAACTTCGCCCGCTTCACCGCCGATCACATTGGCGATCGCGTCTATATTATCAGCGGAGACTACCCTTTGGCGGAAGCTCGCATCCAAGCCACGAACGAATCCGGACGCTTGGTGTTTCTCATCCCGGATTCGCAAAAACTTGAAGCGGTGGTTAGGCGTCTTACCCAGTAATCGGCAAGATCCCTAAAAATTAAGAGAAATTCAAAGGAATGAGGGCACAGTCTGCTCCGGTGGGAGCAATGTTCGAACGGGGCATGCATGCTTGTTGCCTTCAGGAGGGCATTTCTCGCATTTCTCTTTTCTCATAGTAGGTTAATTTAGTGATTCAAATTATTAAAAATATTGTGTTTTTTTCTATTTTTTGTGGCTTGCTTAGCGGCTGTGCGACACCGCCGCCGCCGCAGCCTGTTTATGCTGAACCTTTTTGTTACCGGACCTTGGCCGAGGCGGATTGTCACGAAGTGCCTTTGGCGGGACAGGACGATCGCATCGTCAGCGAATATCAGCCGCCCATCGGTTATAAGATTGAAGAGCCCGAAAAGGGCCAAGGCATTTTGGGTCTTTATTAGCTCTGCTTGATTAGATGGAAAAGGAGTGGCACTTTTGAACTCAGAGCCGCCCTTAAATTTCCCTGGTCTATGATTTTCCGGGGTGATGCCTCAAGTAGGAGAGCGTTTTTGGTATCGAGCAGTGCCAAATTTCCAATCGGTCAAATCGTGCGTCACCGGGTCTATGACTTCCGTGGCGTCATTTTTGACGTGGATCCGGAATTTGCGAATACGGAAGAGTGGTACGATGCCATTCCAGCGGACGTTCGCCCGCAAAAGGACCAGCCCTTCTACCACCTTTTGGCGGTGAACGCGGAGGGTCCTTATATCGCCTATGTGTCCGAGCAGAACCTGCTGACCGATGAGACGGCCGAGCCCGTGCCCCACCCCTCGATTGATGACCTTTTTGATGGTCTGGAAAACGGTTGCTACATCCTCCGGCGCGAGCACGCTCACTGATCGTTTTTGAGAAATAGGCGATTATGCCGAAAGTCGTCCTTTGCCCAAAGTTGCCGAGGTAGCTTGAAGCACTGAAGCCGTTGCGGCTTCGATCATAGCCAGTTCAGATCGGTTAAAGACATTTTTGATCCGTGTTTGTACCGACCCTACGCTGGCTGGTTGTGCCGCAATCCCTGCTATGCCCGTCGCGCTGCTCAAGGATCGGCAAAAAGCATCCGGATTGACGGCAAAGTCTTGCGCATGAAACGAGGGCACGCAAGGTGCAGGAGGCTTTCGCTGCCATGCGCTCATATTTTCTTGCCAGATCGCCAGAAAGTTTCCCACTGCCTGATCACCGCATAGGTTTCCGTAGGCATGCGCCTTCGCGGCGGCATCTAACAAGTCGCCATGGGCTATTATGATTCTGGCGCCGGGAATGAGAGTTAGGAAAAATTCGAGACGTTGCACGGGCCACCCGGGCAGGCTCAGACCCCAAACCGGCCGGTCAATCCCATTGGCATGGTCCTGGCAGCTAGCCAAAATGTTGATGTAGCTATCGGCGATAACGCCTAAATAGGGACCGGGATCGGGCAAAATTTCTTGGTTCAGATTGGGGGGCCTGTCCGGGATGGCCTGACAGGTAAGGGGCAATTGAAGGCGCCGGCCTTCGCATTCTTGCGAGGTTCGATGCCGGCTCACATAAAGATCGTGCAGAATGGCCAAGTCGGATGCGATGTGTGCGCCGAAAATGATCCCGTTTGAACTGCTGCACAGCAGGTATTGAAGCAAATCTTCGCCACAAAATGCCTGAGGCGACCAAAGCAATATGGGTTCGAGCTCGTCACCCTTTAGGGACGGAATCTTTTGCATTTAGTTTTAGAAAAATCGTCCAGGTAAAAGAAAAATATACATAAGTTTCTGTTTCTCATGCTCTAAGCTCCATGATGGCCCATCATGGTTAAAAAAAGATGGCGGTTTGGCTCATGTATTTGCTTAACGGTCTATCATGGGGGTTCATCACTGGAGTGGTGCTAGACCGCTGGCCCCCTAGTCGATCGAGCCTCAACTTCAAAAAAGTAAGAGCTTGATAAACGAAATGATTATATAGTAATAAATGGCTAATGGTTTTGATTAACTATTAAGGCGTCCGATTTATGCGGAAATTTGGACCGGTTGGGCGACCTTTGGGGCCATTTGTTTAAGAAATTAGGTTTGTTGAGTATTTGGAGCGGGGGGCGTGAGTAAACGTATTCTTATTATGGACGACGAAGCGGATTTTGGTGAATTCGTGTCCATTATCGCGCAGGATCTGGGATACGAGGTAACGGCTCTAACCGATCCGTGTGAATTCAAGCAGTGCTATCAAGATTTTAGGCCCGATACCGTCGTAATGGATATGGTCATGCCCGACATGAATGGAAACGACCTGGTTAATTGGCTTATTTCCCAAGGAAGTGCAGTAAAGCTCCTTATCGTGACGGGCTATAATCCCTTAAATGCGCGATCGCTGCGCTTACAAGGCGCGGCCAACGGTATGTCGCCAGTGAAAACCTTTCGAAAACCAGTGAGCGCCCGCAAACTTAGGGCGGCGCTTGCCTAAATGGCGAACTGGACCTGAAGATTCAGGAACTTCAGGCAACGCACGAGACCCGAAGCTCCCTATAGGCCTTGGGTGACGCTATCCTGTGGTGATGATTATCCCAAGTCCGGCCGGGTTTTGACGACGGAAGGATGGTTCTTCCGATTGTTCCACCAGGCAGATAGATTGGGGGCCTCGGCCAACAGGGCCTGGCCTTCAGGAATTTGGCTGCAGTATTCCATAATGGGAACCAATTCAATTTCCGCAAGGTCGAGAGATCCCGAAGGATTGGGATTAACCAGCTTATCCAACGCTTGAATGCAGGTGCTGGCGGCCGGTTTGGCATCGTTGATGGCGCTCTCGTCAGTGGCTTCGCCCACCATGGGCATCACGGCCCGTTGGATGAATATCGTCCCAATGAGCGGGCCATAGGCATAGTTATCTGCAACGGAAAGAATCTGATTCATGCGCGCCCGCGCCTTGGGCTCGGAAGGTTGCAGGCTGGGGCCGGCCATTGCTTCGTCTACGTATCGGATGATCGCGGCAGTTTCGTATAATTCAAAGCCATCGTGCTCAAAGGCGGGCACCTTGCCGAAGGGATGCTTGGCCAAAAAGCGATCACTTTTATGAGCGCCTCCGAGCATATCGATGTTTTCCAATTGATAGGCGGCGCCCTTTTCCTCTAGTGCCAAGCGAACCGAACGGGTAAAGGTGCTGTATTCAGGCCCATAGATGATTGGTTCTGACATAATTTTGCTCCCAAGGTTAGAAGGTTTTTTCCGATACGAAGGAACACCAATCGATCAGCGGTGCCCGATCCCAGGCGACGGCCCTAGGATAAAATCTAACTTTGCCAGGAGTAGAGCAAAATGGCACGGGATTTGTAGAGCCGATGTGAAGAGGGTGGGCGACGACTTGTGAATTTGCGGCAAAAATTGTGAAGTGCGCTATAAGGAAAAATCGATATGATGCGATTTGAAAATTTAATTACGCTTGGAGATTGGACATGAAGGCCAAATTCGCTCTGGTAGTTGTTGCCATCGCATTTTTGCTTGGCGCATGTGAACAAGGGCGGGAAAAGGAATTTGCAGGAAGCGCGATCGGCGCGATCGCCGGTGGACTGCTGGGGTCTCAATTCGGTGGCGGCAATGGGCAAATCGCTGCGACGGCGGTGGGCGCCATGGCCGGATTGTTTATCGGTAATCAGATCGGCAAGGGCTTGGACGATGTTGACAAGCTCAAGGCCCGTCAGGCCATTGATCAAGCGGCTTCAGCTCCAGTGGGTGAGACCATCAGTTGGAATAACCCCGATACGGGCAATCGTGGGTCCGTGACCTCGGTTAGAGACGGTACCTCGTCATCAGGCCTTTATTGTCGGGAATATCAACAGACCATTATCGTCGGCGGCAAGACCGAGGAAGCCTATGGAACCGCTTGTCGGCAGCCGGATGGTAGTTGGAAAATTCAAAGTTAGTCGATCTAAACTTTGATTAAAATTCATTTCGGGGCGCAAACCAGGCGGCTTTTCGGGCCGATCGGTCGAATTGTCAGGCAAGGAAGTTTGCGCACCCCTGGAACACGATTTGGAGTTTGCTCAATGAAGATCGCTTTCTTTTCTTTCGCGGCTGCGGTTCTAACGGTGGGGTCTGTTATGCTGCCAAGTGGGGTCAGGGCTGAATTTCAGAGTGGTGGATCCCTTGCGGCCATTTGTGCGCAAGACGACTCTCACGCTGTTGCCTATTGTGCCGGATATACGGCTGCGATTGCCGATGTGTTCGGCAATGTGGGGGATGACGAAATTTCCTATTGGATCGCCTGTATCCCTGAAACCGCGACCCAGGGCGAAATCATGGAAAAGGTCAAATCCTGGCTGGAAGCCCACCCCCATAATCACCCGCAAAGTGCGAGCGATAACGTGGCTCAAGCCTTGAGCAACGGCTATCAATGCCCGGACTAAAATACCTCGGCAGACATTATCCCGACTGAAAATACCCCCAACTAAGCTTCTGTTGCCGTGTGACCTGGATTGCGCGGTGACATAAGAACGGGGCGATTGGCTCGTTCGAAGGACGCTTGCGGGGGCCACTGGCGGCTGGTCAATTTTCACGGTTCGAATTGATCGATAGATCCGCTACAATAGTGCCATAAAACACATCTAAACCTCCGCCTTATGACTGGGCTTGGGAGTCTGATCGTCTTTGATTGGGTGAAGTTAATTGGAGGGTAGGAAATGCAGGCTGAAGGTGTTTTAGCGGCCCTGAGCCGCCTGGCTGAACCTGACCATCGACGCGGCATGGCTCGTTTTGGGATTGAGACCGGGCAAGCCTTGGGGATTCCCATCCCCTCCTTGCGCCGCTTGGCCCGGAGTCTTGGTCGAGATCACCAATTGGCTCTAAAGCTCTGGGATAGCGGTGTTCACGAGGCCCGCATCTTAGCGGGCATGGTGGCTGACCCCAATCAAGTGACGTCCGGCCAGATGGATTCATGGTCGAAGGATTTCGACTCCTGGGATCTTTGCGATCAGGTTTGCAATAATCTCTTTGATCGCACCCCTTTGGCTTACGGAAAAGCGTTGGATTGGTCTTCGGCTGAGCCGACTTTCGTTAAGAGAGCTGGCTTTGTTCTGATGGCGGTCTTGGCAGCCCATGATAAGCAAGCACCGGATGGCGCCTTTTTGTCTTTTTTCCCGGCTATTCGCGCCCAGGCCAATGATTCACGAAACTTTGTTAAGAAGGCCATGGATTGGGCTGTGCGCCAGATGGGAAAACGCAACTTGAGCCTTAATGCTGCTGCACTAAACCTCTGCACGGAGTTAGAAAGTCTCGGCCAATCCGCTGCCTGGATCGCTCGGCATGCGCGGCGTGAGTTGATCAGCCCGGCGGTGCAGGAACGCTTGCGGCGCTCTATGAAAGGTCTCTAGATCATTGGCTGAGCAAAATGTGGTTTTAAGTCGAGCATGGCGGTTTTGTACGAAAAGTCCCTAAATGTTTAGGGTTAGGGAAGGGAACCGAAAATGGTGGGTCCTCGCCGCGATGGGGGCCGGCGGTGGCCTCATCATGCTCGATGAGACCGTTGTCGGTATCGCCTTACCCACTATTCAGCATGATTTAAAAATGGCGGACGTGACGTCTCATTGGGTCGTCAATGCCTATATGCTGGTTTTTGCGGCCTTTGCGGCAGCCAGCGGCAAGCTGGGGGACTTGTTCGGATTTCGGGCTCTGCTGATTTGCGGTTCCGTGTTGTTCGGAATGGCGTCTTTGGCGTGCGGTTTGTCGGGCAGTGGTGCTTGGCTCGTTACGGCCCGCCTTGTTCAAGGTTTGGGTGCTGCGGCTATCTTTCCGGCGACGGTTGCCATGGTCATGATCGCCTTTCCGGAGGAGCAGCGCGGCATGGCCATGGGGGTCTTGGCGGCGGTTGGAACCACCTTTTTAGCGATCGGCCCGTTGGTTGGCGGCCTTCTGACGGAACTGGTTTCTTGGCGCTGGATCTTCTGGATTAATGTGCCCGTCGTGACGGC